>CAZECO010000064.1:0-13920 GCA_964510455.1 uncultured Actinomycetes bacterium | reverse complement strand
TCCCCGAACGCGTCGGTGTCCCCGTCGACGTAGCGCGCCAACAGCCGCCGTGCCGCAGCATCTGCGAAGTCGCCGGTCTCGGACACACGGGTAGCCTACGGGGCGCCGCCGGTCAGCCGAGCACCTTGACTTCCCGCACACCGCCGATGTAGCTGCCGTCCTGGTACGGCAGGCTGGTCAGCCACACCAAGACGTAGCGGGTCTGCACCGGGATCGGGGTCCGCAGGACGATCTCGTCGCCGGCCGCGACCGCGCCGGCGAGGAGCTCGAAGTCATCCGCCGACGTGCCCCGGGCTTCGGCCACCCGTATCTCGACATCGGTCCCGCCGCCGAGCAGCTGCAGCGACACCGCGCTCATGGGGCGCGACAAACCCAGGTCGATGAGCAGTCCGGTGCCCTGTTTCGGGCTCATCGTCGAGCTGCGATAGTTCACGGTGCGCCAGGCTGTGGCGGCGTCGCCGTCGTTGGCCAGCGGCACCAGGTCCGGATTCTCGCGCTGATCGGATCCCTGCGGGTCGAAGTCCGTCAGGGACGCGATAGGCAGGGGTGCCGGGCCGAACGAACCGGGGTTGGAAGGGATGTTCGTCGCGGGGGCCACGGGGTCGGCGCCGTGTCGACCGTTCGCCTCGCCAGACACCGAACCGACGAAGAGCATGGCAGCGGCAACCGCGATGCCGGCCAGAACCAGGACCGCGATCGCCCGGATCATCCGGTCGGTCCGGGTCGGGCTGCGCAGGTGATCACCGGCGGGGTCCGGGCTGGAACCGGTCGTGCGCTCCACGGCCCGCGCCAGCGCCGCGACGGCGTGATCGACATCGGGGATCCTCGTGCGCGTGCGGGGCCGGACCGGAGCCCACAGGCACGCCGAAGCAAGGTCGCTCAGCGCGGCGGGGACGCCAGCGGTCACCTCGGAGGGGGACGGCAGCCGGCCGCTGACCGGGGAGGCGGTCGGGAGTCCGTCAACCGTTGCGGCATCCAGCCCGGGGGCCGGCCACCGGCCGGTGAGGCCGACGTACAGGATGGCGCCGATTCCATGCAGGTCGGCTGCTCGCGCATCCTCCCCCGGCGCTATGCCATGAAGGGCGGCATCCACGCCGAGGCCCCGCAGACGAACCTCGTTGGTATCGGTGATGATGACCGACGACGGCCTGATCCTGCCGTGGGTGACACCTTGGGATTGGGCGGCCCGGATCGCGCACGCCACCTCGTAGGCGACGATCACGGCCTCGGCGGGCTGCTCCGCGCCGAGCACCAACTCGCTCCACGGCTGGCCCTCGACCCATTCCGTGATGACCGCTAGGTTCCGTTCCGTCTCGACGACGTCCAGCACCTGGACGATCCGCCGGTCATGAACCCCCGCCGCCGCCTTGGCCGCCTGGCGGATGGCATCGACTTTCGGATCGGACAGCGGGATGAGACGGGCACCGACAGGCCGCTGCAGGGCGGGGTCGGACGCCCGCCACAGCTGCGAGCCGGAGGTCTCGGCGACGAGGTCGTCGAGGATGTAACGTCCGACCCGGCCCTCAGACAGTCCCGTGCTGGCCTCGTGGGTCACCGGTCTAGGATACGTCCGGCGCGCCGTTCGGATGGCGGTTGCGCCAGGTGTCGAACCATCGGGGGCGGCGAGGGAGGCCTCAGGACCGATCAACGGCGCCGCGGCAGCCGTCCTGCGATCATGTGGTACAGATCCTTGGCCTCTGCCACACGCAGCAGCCAGATCGCCAGGCCGTATACCACCAGCACGACCACGCCGATGAACGCGCAATCGAGGAGGGCGGCGAACTTCGATCCGCCGGGCTCGTACTGCGTGAGCGGGATCATCCTGGTCGCCACCCACATCGCGACCAGGCTGGCTGCGACCACTTTCGTGAAGGCGATCAGGGTGCGCCCCGAGCTCAGTCCTCCGAACCGCCGCGCCAGGATCGGCCAGCCCACCACCAGGATGAGCCAGTACGCGACCACGAACGCCGCCGCCAGCACGTAGATCTGCTGCGCCCCGGGGTCGACGAGGGGGAAGACGCTGACGGCGACCACGACGTTGATGAGGTTGAGCACCACGGCGAGGTAGAACGGTGTGCGGGTGTCCTCCAGCGAGTACCATCCCCGCAGCAGGATGTAGTAGGTGGTGAACGGCAGGATCGCCAGGGCGAAGATCTGCGTCACCCTGCCCAGCTGCTTGATCTGCTCAGGGTCCGCCGCACCGTAGCCGAACAGCAGGGACGCAACGGGGCCGGCCAACATGAAGAGCGAGACAGCCACCGGAGCGATCAGCAGCACGATCACCCTGGCGGCACGGGATATCTCGTCGCCTGCCTCCCGCAGACGTCCCGCATGCACGGTTCGGGACAGCGTCGGCAGCAGGGCGGTCACGATCGACACGGTGATGACGCTGTGCGGGAGGATGAAGATCAGATAGCCGGTCTGGTAGGTGGCCAGGCCAGCCGCCGGCTCCCCGGCCTCGAGCGCGTTCACGTTCGCCTGTGTCGCCAACCGCGTGATCACGATGAACCCGATCTGGTTGGCGAGCACCAGCCCGATGGTCCAGATCGCCAGCCGGAACGCCTTGGTCAGCCCCAGGCCGCGCCAGTGCCACGACAGGGCGAAGTTGTAGCCGGTGCGGTACAGGACCGGCAGCAGGATCAACGATTGGAAGATCACACCGACGGTGGTGCCGATGCCGAGCCACGCTGTCTGCTGTGCGGTCAGGGTCCCGTCGTCGGCGGCATCGGTGCCGGCCAGCGCGATGAACGACAGGTAGGTAGCGATGGCGACGACGTTGTTGGCGATGGGGGCGAACATCGGGATTGCGAAATGGCCGCGGGCGTTGAGCACCTGGGAGAACATCGTGAACACGCCGTAGAAGAAGATCTGTGGCAGGCAGAACCGCGCGAATGCGACGGCCAGCGCGGTCTGATCGTCGGTGTAGGACGGCGTTGCGTACAGCGACACGATCCACGGGGCGAAGAGCACCGACAGCAGCGACAGGACCATCAGCACGGTTCCGGTGGCGGTCAACAGGCTGTTGGAATAGGCGCGGCCGCCGTCCGCATCGTCCTTCATGCGGCGCACGAGCTGGGGCACGAAGACCGCGTTCAGCGCGCCCCCGACGATCAGGATGTAGATGATGTTGGGCAGCGAGTTGCCCAGCGCGAACGCGTCGCGGACGATCGTCAGCCCCAGTGCAGCGGTCAGGGCTGTGTCGCGCAGCACGCCCGTCAGGCGCGAGACGATGGTGCCGGCGGCCATGACAGCCGACGACTTCATCATCGACTCTTCGTCGGCCACCTGATTCAGGTCCTCGGCAACCGCTGGGATCGGTCCCGTGCCTTCGACGGTCGGGATCGCCCCGGTACCGTCCGGCCCCGGTCGCTGGGGCGGTTCGTCCTCCGGCCGGGTCGGCTCATGCGTCATAGCTGGTCCGTTCCCTTCCGTCGGAACCGCAACACGATCATCGCCACCAGTGTCACCGCGCCGACGACGGCGACGGCGGCGGCGACCATGCTGGTGGCGGTGGACTTGATGACCAGGTCTCCGGTGGTTATGAACGGCCTGCCGTCCCGATCTGTCAGGATCACCGACACCGGAAGCGGCCCCGAGCCGTACACCTCGACGGGGATCTCGATGCTCACCCGTTTCGCGGCGTCGATCAACACCAGCCCGGGCGGTGTGAACGTGAGCCGGACCGCGGGATCCGCCTGTAGCAGCACGCCCACCTCGACGGCCTGATCGAGTTCGTTGGAGATCGTCAACGGCAGGTTGCCGACGTTGCCGGAGAAGGTGACCGTGCCCGTCGACACCGTGGTCACCTTCTGCTCCTCCACCGTCAGATCGGTCTCGACGCTGGCCAGCAGCGCCTGTCCCCGCGCGATGTCGTCGCGCCAGTGCGCCGAGCTGCTGCGCAGGATCGCGGCGCGGAAGTCGGACTCGAAGGCCAGCGGGTCGACGGTCACCCCGGAGAACGCGGTCAGCCTCGCCTCGATGCCTGGGATCGGAGACAGGTACTCCGTCGTGAGGCGGTCGCTGTCGACCGGATCCAGTGCAAGGTTGCGCCCCACGCGCGGGACGTCGGGGCTCAGCAGGGCCGGCAGGTCGACCAGTTGGGTGTAGGGCGCCTGCGACAGGGCGGTGAGCACCCCCGCGTAGGGGCCCGGCGCCAGGTTCAGGCCCTGCTCGGGCAGCAGGACCACGGTGCGGGAGCTCAACGGCAGTTCCAGGCTGATCATCGCAGCGTCCGCGAGGATGCCCTGCTGCAACCGGAATTGCTCCGCTGGCGTCGCCGCGGGCCGGGCCAGACCCGCTGTCAAGCGGTCGTCGGGGATGATTGCGGTCACGGTCGTGCCATCGGGCAGCGCCACCTCGGCGACCCCGCTCGGCGTATACGACAGCGACTGCGCCGTGGGCAGCGCCGACGACGCCAGGACCACCTGCCGCACCCCTCGTTGCGCATACGCGCTCAGAGTGCCCGCCGATGTGTTGCCGCCCGGCGGAATCGCGATCAGGCCTTCGATCTGGCGGGGGAGCGCTGCCGATGCTGCTTGCGGCGACGCCGCGATGGACTGATCGAGCAGGCCCAGCTGCCCGGCATCGATGACTCCGCTGGCGTCCACCTCGGCGTACGGCGCCAGATAGGTCCGCGACGTCACAGCGGAGGCGCCTTCCTCCACCAGCCGCAACCACGCGGCCACGGAATCCTTCGCGGCACCCACGTCGCTGACGGATGCCGCGAAACTGGCGCTGCCGTCGGTCAACCGGACAGCAGCCTCGGTGACGGCCGGATCGATGAGCCAGCTGATCGGGATCCCCGAGGCGCCGGCGCTGGCGCCGGCGGTCGCCACATTGGACAGCGGCCCGCCGTTGGCCATGCTGGACAACAGCGTCGACGACACCAGCACGTTGTTGGCGGTCAGGTCGACGGGCGCCCGGAGCTCCGAGGCCGCGACGATCCTGGATGGTGTCAGTTCCTCCGGATGCGGGAACCAGGTCACCGGGATCGCCGTGTCGAACGACCCGATCGAAGCGGCCCGCGCCTCCACGAAGAAGGCGTAGACGCCGTTGATGCCCAGCGGCAGTGCGCTGGTCGGCGCTGTGATGCTGAACGGGGCCGTCGTCCCCGCGGCCAATTCGTCGGCGACTGCCGTCAGCGTCGAAGAGATGGTGACACCTCGGCGCGAGGTGGTGAGGTCGGTGACGGCGTTGACCTCGGAGCGGCTGCCCAGTGGCTCGGACGACACCCGCAGTAGCACCTGGAGGTCTTCGACCGTTCGATCCGACGAGTTGGTGATGGACCCCCGGAACGTGATCGCGCCGCCGGGCACCGGATTGAGAGGCTCCTGGCCGGCGATCTCGACGGTGATCGGATCCCCCTCCTTCGGCAGCGCCGAGGCGGGATCCGCAGCGGTGGTGATGCCGACGGGCAGCAGCAGGGCCGCCACCACGACGACTCGGAACAACCTCGTCACTTCTGCCCCGAGTCGTCGCCGATCAGCATGGCCCGCGCCTTGTGCAGGAGTTTGCGCTCGTCGGAATAGGCAAGCCTGGCCGCCGCGCGGTCCAACTCCACCCATTCCGCCGTGAGCACCTCCGGGTTGTCCCCCGAGATCTCGCCCCCGATGGCCTGCATGATGAAGTGGTGCACGGTCTTGTGCACGCGCTTGTCGTCGGCAGTGAACCAGAAGTCGACCACACCGAGCTCCGCCACCACCTCGGCCTTGACCCCGGTCTCCTCCTCGACCTCGCGGACGGCCGCCTCCGCGGTGGTCTCCCCCTCCTCGACGTGCCCCTTCGGCAGTGACCAGACAACGCGACCCCGGCGGTCCTTGTGGGAGATCAGGGCGACGCGGGCGACCGGGCCGGACGGGTCCACGACCAGCCCGCCAGCCGACACCTCATCGGTAGTGGGCAGTCGCCGTCGGGCTCTGCGATGTTTGCTCTTGCTGCTTGGTTGCGAACTCCGCGAGCGCCGCGCCGTCTCCGAGCGGCGGTCATTCATTTGGCGAGGATATCCCCCTGCGGTGCCAGTGGCCCTTGATTCGTGCTCCCCGGGCTCGTCGGTGGATGGCGCGGGGAGCGTCCGGGTCGGGGCCGAGGTGCGGGTTCCGTGCGCTTCCGGCCAGATGTGGCGAGAAAGGCCGATGAGCTCGCGGCGGCGCGGCAGCAGGGCCGGGTCAGGCCGTCTCGGCGAGCATCGAGTCCGTCTCGGCGAGGCGCAGGACGGCGTCCAGCTCCTCGCCGATACAGGCGGTCAGTACGTCGGCGTCGGGGATCGCCGCAGGGTTCACCGACAAGCCGATGTGGGCGGTGCCGTTGTAGCTCAGGAGAGCGGCTGCAAGCTGCCCGCGGCCGCGGGGCAGAAACGCCTGCATGGAGGTCACCGTCGCCCCAGCGAGGTAGAGCGGCACCGGCACGCCGGGCACGTTGGTCGTCGCGACGTCCAGGGTGTCGGCCAGGGCTCCGATGGCGGCGCGCAGCAACGGACCGGGCAGCCTGCTCAGGGTATGGTTCGCCGCCTGGCTGACCGCATGGGCGCCGCCGGTCTGCTCCCGCAGCGACAGCTTGCGGAAGGCGGCGATCCGCTGCGCCGGGTCGACGATGTCGGCGGGCAGCTCCACGATCTTCAGGAGCACCTCGTTGCCGCCCAGGAGTTCGGACTGCGTCTGGCGCATGTTGACCGGCATCGTCAGCACCACCGACTCCAGGGGCAGACCCCGGCGATCGTGGTATCGGCGCAGCCCGCCGACCAGGGCGGCCAGGTAGGCGTCGTTCAACTTCCCGCCGCCGGCCGCCGCCGCAGCCCGCAGCCCTTCGACGGGCGCCTGAACAGTGACATACCGGTCGCCCGGGGACTCGGTGCGGGGCAGCGGACTGCCCGGCACCGCGGTGGGGTCGGCGAGTTGGACCGCCGCGGCCGCCGCGTCAGCAAGCCACCGTACGGACCGGCGCGGGTGCCGGATCCCGTTCGCAGCCGCGAACACAGCCCCGCGCAGCCCGTCGAACTGGTCGGCCTCCTGCGCCAGTCCGGCGATCAGCCGCTCCGCGCTGCCGCGTCGGCGGACCTCGACGGCGGGCGGGGGTTCGGCGGGTCCGCGTCCCTCCGCCTCGAGGTCGAACAGTTCGGCCGCCATGCGCACCGCTCCGATGCCGTCGGTGATGACATGGTGCATCGCCACGATCACGGCGGCACCGCCGTTCGGCAGCCCGGTCACCAGCAGCATCCGCCACGGCGGCCGGCCGGCGGGGAAGTCGTCCTGCCGGGTCAGCGACGCCAGATGCAGCACGTCCGACTCCCGGCCGCCTTCCGGTAGTGCGACGACGCGCAGATGGTAGGCGAGGTCGAATTGCGGGTCCAGCTCCCAATGCGGCCTCAGCCCGGGGAACGGGCTGGGGACCACCCGGTAGCGCAGCCGGGGCACGACGCGGGTCATCCGGTCCACCCGCTGCACCAGGTGCTGCCGGTCGGGGGCGCGATCCAGCCCCACCACGCCGACGACATGGAAGCGCAACGAGCGGTCGGCGTCCAACTGCCACATCAACGACTCCGGGGCAGTGAAGGGGATGGTCGCGGGGAGTGTCGTCGGCACGGCAGCGAGCACAGGGTTCCTCATCATCGGGAGGGAAGGGATTCCTTCGAATTCTTCCACAGGATGCCCAGGAGCAGGCATGTGTGATCCACCACACGATTGCTGCTGCGGCACCGTCCGGGGCTGCTCGCCCGCGTCACGCGAGCGCCCCTGCTCGAGCGCCTCCCGCGGGGGTTTGGCGGCCGGTGGCGGCAGACTCGTACTCTGGTGTCCCGTGCACCCTTCGCAGGCTGTCATCCCGCCGACCGACATGAGCAGGCGCCTTGCCGCCGCCCTCGCGCCCGACCTCCCGATCCTGCTGGAGCTCGGCGGAATGTTCATCGACGCCGGTGAGGAGATCGCCCTGGTCGGAGGCAGCGTGCGGGATGCGCTCATGGGCCGATCCCTTGCGGACTTCGACTTCGCCACCTCGGCGACCCCGGAGCAGGTGTTGTCGCTGGTGCGGCCGTGGGCGGACAGCGTGTGGGAGGTCGGCATCCGCTTCGGAACGGTCGGCGTGCGCAAGGCGGGGCACCAGATCGAGATCACGACCTACCGCGCCGAGGCTTACGAGCCGGATTCGCGGAAGCCCGACGTCGTGTACGGCAGGACATTGGACGAGGACCTGATCCGGCGCGACTTCACCGTCAACGCGCTCGCGGTGTCCCTGCCCGGACTGTTGCTCATCGACCGGCACCAGGGGCTGCAGGATCTCGCCGACGAGGTGCTGCGCACACCGGCGGCACCGGAGGCCTCGTTCTCCGACGATCCGCTGCGGATGATGCGTGCGGCCCGGTTCGTGTCCGAACTGGGGTTCACGATCGAGCCGCAGACGCGAGCGGCGATATCGGAGATGGCCGAGCGGATCACCATCGTGTCGGCAGAGCGCCTACAGGCCGAGCTGTCCCGGCTGCTGCTCGGGGCCCATCCGCGGCGCGGCCTGGCGGTCCTGGTCGATTCCGGGCTCGCGGATCACGTGCTGCCGGAGCTGCCGGCACTGAAGCTCGAGATCGACGAGCATCATCGTCACAAGGACGTCTACGAGCATTCGCTGACCGTGCTGGAGCAGGCCATCGCACTGGAGACGTCGGGTCCCGATCTGGTGCTGCGCCTGGCCGCACTGCTGCACGACATCGGCAAGCCCAGGACCAGGAGGTTCGAGCCCGGCGGCGGTGTCAGCTTCCACCATCACGAGGCCGTGGGTGCCCGGATGGCGAAGCAGCGGCTGAAGGCTCTGCGGTACAGCAACGACGTGATCGACGAGGTTTCGCGCCTGGTGGAGCTGCATCTGCGGTTCCACGGCTACGGCACCGGGCAGTGGACGGACTCGGCGGTGCGCAGGTACGTGCGCGACGCGGGTGAGCTGCTGCCCCGGCTGCACGCCCTGACGAGGGCGGACTGCACGACCCGCAACCGTCGCCGGGCGCAGGCTCTGCAGCGCGCTTACGACGGGCTGGAGGAGCGGATCGAATCGCTGCAGGAGCAGGAGGAGCTGGCCGCGATCCGCCCCGACCTCGACGGCAACGACATCATGCGCATCCTCGGACTCGGGCCGGGTCGCGAGGTCGGCGCGGCCTACCGGTTCCTGATGGACCTGCGGCTGGACCGGGGGCCGATGGGACCGGTGCTGGCGGAGGAGGCGCTGCGGGCGTGGTGGGCGGCCCGGACCTGAAGGTACGGGCCGGAGGCGGTGCTGACTCGCAATCGAGGATCTCGCCTCACTCGAGGAGACGCTGGACCTGTTGTCGACGCCTGGTGCCGCTGTGCAGATCCGACAGGCCGAGGCAGATATCGAGGCAGGCAACTGGCTCGGCGCGGATGAGGTTGAGGTGCTGATGGCGCGGCGGCGCGAACGCCGGGCATGAGATACCAGTTGCGCGTCGCGCCGGCCGCGGCGCGGGCGATTGCCGATGGACCACCTGCGGGCCTGCCCCTTGCAGCAGCCCTGCCGGCAAACCCTCAGCGGGTCGGGAAGCCTCTGCAGCGTCTATTCGAGGGGTTCTGGCCTGCCCGCAGAGGCGACTATCGCATCGTGTACCGGATCGGTGGGACACGGTGTGCGTCCTGCGCGTCGAGCACCGGGGGACGGTCTACCGGCCCCGACTCACCCGGCGACGCGCTTCGCCGCCCGGCCGGAGAGGTTGCCGAACACCGGGTCGGAATCCAGCGTCCGATCCCTTGTCACGAAGTACCAGGCAGCCACCGCGAAGTAGGAGGAGCCGATCAACAGGAAGCCGACCGTGGACACCCCGTCCGAAGGAGCCAGGAAGGCAACGGAGCACACGCCGACCACCACACCCACATTGACCGTCAGGTCCACGATCGAGAACACCCGCCCGAGCGCCTCGTCGGGCACCCGCCTCTGCAGGATCGAGTCCGCGCAGATCTTGGCGGACTGGTTCGACAGTCCGACCAGCGGCGAGGCGAGCAGGATCGGCACCAGCGTCAGTGTGAACAGGGTCGGCGTCACGATCAACCCCGCCAGAACCGCTACCGCGCAGGTCCACTGAACCGGTCCCAGCGCGCGGCCGAACCGAGGGGTCAGCAGGGCGGCCAGGAACGCGCCCGCAGTGACGCCGAGCGCGACCAGGGCGAAATCGGACAGCGCGGCGTCCGGCTCGTCGGCAGGGTTGATCCGGTTGCGCAGGACAAGCAGCAGCATGACTGTCAGCGCTCCGAACAGCACCCGGTTCACCAGCACGATCACCAGCGACTTCCAGGCGGCGGGACGCTGTGCCAACTCCCGGGCGCCGCGACCGAACTCGCGGAACAACTGCGCCGCGGACCGGGTCGGCGCTCCCTGGGACGGGCCGAGCAGATCCGCCGCAAGGCGCAACGGCCACAATCCGGCAACCAGGTACGCCACCGCGGTCACCCCCAGCACCGCCATCGACCCGGTGTCGCCGCCTCCGGCGAATCCGCGCAGCGCGACGCCCGTCACCGCACCGATCGAGAACGCGACAGTTCCAGCGGTGGGTTTGAAGGAGTTCGCGAGCACCAGCTGCGACGGCTCGACGACGTGCGGCAGGGACGCCGACAGTCCAGCGAGCACGAACCGTCCGACCCCGACCGTGCACAGCACCCCGACCCCCAGCCAGACATCGGCCCGGTTCGCAGCCACCAGCAGGATCAGCGGGATCACCGACAGCCCCCGGAACAGGTTCGCGCGGACCAGAACGTTGCGCCTGCGCCACCGGTCAAGCAGGATGCCGGCGAACGGCCCGATGATCGAGTACGGCAGGAGCAGGATGGCGAACGAGGCGGCGATAGCCTCCGGCGATGTCTGCCGCTCCGGCGAGAACAGCACGAAGGTGGCCAGGGCGGATTGCAGCAGGCCGTCGGCGAATTGCCCCGTCAGACGCGTGTAGAGCAGCGACCGGAAATCGCGTCGCCGCAGGATCGACCCGAGCTGGCTGCCTGCCACGAGATGACGGTACCGCTACCAACTTGTTACGTAATTCGGCGAATCCAGCGGACATCAAGATCCCTGCTTCGATAGCGTGCAGGCGTTTCATTGGCTGTCTCGGCCAGTTTGGCAGGGGCAGTTCACCGCTCGAGCGTGTGGAGGCGCTATGGGACGTGTGTGGATATTGGCAGGCGCCATGCTGACGGTGTCGGTCATCTTGTACATCTTTAACGGGTTCGTGGGCATTCAAGGAATGCTCACGATCGGCCTAGCCGCCGGAGCCGGTGCAGCAGCTGCGTACATACAAGGAAAACCGTCGCTCGCCCGAGCCATGTACCTGTTCGGCGGCGTCTTCATCGGCGCGCTGGGCTTCGTGCTCGGAGCCTTGACGTTCCCCGACACGGCGACGGGCCTGTTCCTCGGCATGTTCATCCCGACCGTCATCACCGGGCTAGTCACGATGTGGAGCAGGCGGCAGGAGATGTTCATCGCCGCGACGATCGGTGCCGGAGCGATGGCGGGAACCTACGCCAACGACTTCGACCTCGACCCGCAGTCGCTGAACGTGTCGATGCCGATCGCGCTCGGGCAGACGATCTTCCCGATGGGCCTGGGCTTCCTGGCCGCGTGTCTGGTGCGCGCCTTCGTGCCGGATGACCCGCCGCGGGTTCCCAAGGGTCAAGAGCCCGAGCCCGACGAGGACGAGACGATGTCGTGGGACAGCGCCGATACCGCTCAGCTCAACCTGGAGGAGACCCGATGAACCTTCGTCGATCTAGGGCGGCACGCGCCGCCGTATCGGTGACCGCTCTGGCGCTGCTCATCGGCCCCTCGGCCGCTGGCGCCTGGGCCCAGGAGGAGTCCCCAGCGCCAGCGCCGACGGACACCGAAGCCGAGGAAACCGCGCACGACGACGGCAAGCACAAGCCGAAGGATCCCAAGACCAACACGTTCCACCTCGGCCAAAGCATGCAGCTGCGCGTCAACGCTGACGGCGAGCAGAACGCGAAGGCGATCAACTTCCGCTGGACGGTCAGCCAACTGACCGTCCAAGGCCCTGCGGATGGGAGCCAGGATGGTCCGGTCACCGTCCCGGTGCCTGAGGGCGGCGCCCTGCCTCGCTACTTGGAGAACTTCGGGTTCATCCATGTCGAGAACGGCTTCGGTCAGTGGGATCTGGATGTCGAGAACGGGTTCGACACCCAGCGCTCCGTTTCGCTCTTCCCACAAGACGCGGAGCCGAAGATCGCCCTGACGACCGAGTTCACGCTCGACGGGGAGCCCGTCAAGGCCCAGGACATCGTCGGCAAGGACGGCCTGGTCACGGCGACGTACACGTTGCACAACCAGACCACGAAGCCGTACGACCTCGTGGTGAAGGACCTCAGCGGCGCAGATGTGACCGTGACGGCGCAGGGCGACTCGCCGATGGTGGCGATCACCAAGACCCTGCTGCCGCAGCGGTACCACGGGCTGAACACCGGCTCCGGCCTCTACGGCGCCGACGGTCGCGGCAACAACCAGGTCCAGTGGATCTCGTTGCCGTTCAAGCCGTTGTCGGAGGACAGCACAGCCTCCTTCGGCTGGGCGGCCCATGTGACCGACGGCGTGATCCCGAGCCTGCTGGTGCAGGTCTCGCCGCTGTACATCCCGGCGCACGATCCGGAGGCTGAGGAGGCCGAGGAAGAGGGAGAAAGCGCACCGATCCCGCTCGATCCGGCCGTGGCAACGATTCAGGCTGGGTTGGAGCAGGTGATCGCGGGGCTGGATGCTATCTCGGCCAGCGGGGGCGAGCCCTCGACCTGCACCCTGCCAGATGGTTCGACGAGCCAGGACGTCCTCGTCTGCCTGTCGCAGACCCTGAGCCAGGTCATCGGTGGGATCTTCGGGATCGTCACCAATGATCTGCAGGACCTGCTCGATCCGGCGAACCCGGAGAGCCTGACCGCGCTATTGGCGGGGCTGTCCGCGCAACTGAAGGATCCAGCCCAGGCTGAGGGTCTCTACACAACCCTGAGGAGTCTCACCGATACACTCCTCGATCCCATCCCCATCCCGCCTGTGGAGAGCGTCTGCGTCATCCTTGGCGACGACCCCGAATTCGATCAGGCCACCTGCGAGGCGCAGCTGGCACAGCTCGACACGCTCGTCGGCAATGATCCGGCCGCGTTCGTCGCAAATGCCGCGGCGATCGCTGCCACGCTCGACGGTCTCGTCGGCCAGCTGACCGGCATCTTCAACGATCTGGCATCGTTCGAGGCGCAGGTCGATCTCGGGACCACCGAACAGGCGATTGCAGCGATCAAGTCCGATCTGCTGGCGCGCGGCGGCAATGACGTCGTGGCAGGCCTCGACACGGTCTCGGCGGGAGTGGGTCAGGCGAAGTCCATCATTGCGGCGTACCTGTCAGACGTCTCTGCCCAGCTCCATGCGGCAGGCGCCGACGCCAACCAGGTCGTCATCAACCTTCGCGGCGAGATCGGCGCTCTCAAGGCTGCGGCTGCAGAGTCCCCGCTGATCTACGGACCGTTGCCGGAGGGTACTCCGGACAACACGATCCTGTTCGCGGCGTACGAGTTCAGGGTCGATGCGGCTGACACCAATCATCCGTACACCCTGCCTCGTATCCTGATCGGCCTGTTGGCGCTGATCGCAGCGGGGCTGCTGGGCAAGTTCCTGGGCGACCGGAACGCGACGGCCTAGCCGAACCGACTGGTGCGGGAGGCCCACGAGAGGCCTCCCGCACCAGGGCCACAACAGAGGAATCGCCGACCGGCGGCACGCTGGTCGGCGATTCCCGTTGTCGGGCATACCCAACTGGGCCGCAACAGTGAACCGCCGACCCGCTTCACCCTGGTCGGCGGCTTCTCGCGCGGCCGGATCAGATGGCGTCGCCCAGCCACTCCTCCGGGTTCAGCCGGTTGCCCTGGGCGTCGAAGACCTCGAAGTGCAGATGCG
>CAZECO010000063.1:4152-17470 GCA_964510455.1 uncultured Actinomycetes bacterium | reverse complement strand
TTCACGAATGCTGTGGTGTCGGGCGATCAGGCGGTGGCCAAACGCGGTGGGCAGCCACCGCGTCGCGTTGAGATGCTCGGGCGGGACGCTGTCGGCTGGTGATCAGGGACCCCTCGCATACCCGTCCCGTCCGGGTCCAGAGCCCCGGTGGCGGGCCGGGCCGGCGATGGTGCACGGCCAGGGCTGGCGGCGGGCAACGCGTCGATATTTCGGGCATGGCCGGGATCTTGCGCTCGGCGCGGGCGCCTGCCCGAGATTCCGACGCGTTGCCCATCAGCGCGACGGCGGGCCCGGAGCCTGGGCGGCGGCGGGCCGGGGCTGCGGGGTGTACCACTGGGTGGGGTTGCCGGTCGCCTTCGCTGCTGCACCGTGCGAACAGCCCGAGCCTGGATAGTCCCTGCACCGGTCGGTCAATCACGTACTGCTACGTGAGCGGCCCGGCCGTGTGTACCCATCGAGTCTGTCCACGTCGGAACTGGGAGTTCAGAGCGTCCTTGCTGCATTCGCCACCAACTCGTCAGCATCCCACTCCAATCCGTCCGACAGCATCCGCACACGTTCCGAAGAGATCGAGGACGCTGGATCTTCGGACCACCACCGAAATAGTGCGCTCATGGCAGCATGCACAACGAAGGGAATTGCCCCCTGGCCGAGATCGGGAGCAGCAGGCCGTGCCCGTCGGTTCCTGCGCGATTACTACCGGGACCCCTCAACGGAGCGATCGATCCGGCCTCAGGTGCCAGACAGCGCGGCGGCCCTGGCCCGAACTTCCTCAAACGCAGCCGGGCTCGGAGCGTCAGAAGCGCTGAGCCTGAGAACCGCCCACCGGCAGAACTCCACAGCTTCAACTACGTCTGGCTGAGCCATGATCGCAGCCACTTCGGAGTCTTCGGCCTCCCCGCCACCCACCTGCCAGAATCCGAACAGCCCCTCGGATGTTCGTCCCAGAACGGGCTCCAGCGCATATTCGATGGACATGCCGGATTCGAAACTGCTGTCCGCAATCACTCGGAGCGCAGCGTCGGCGCAAATCCAGGAGCTCTGCGCCAAGACATTGTCGGGCAGGGCTTGATCCAGCTCCCGGAGGAACGCTGCAGCCCTCTCGGCAGACAGATCGCCGAGACTCATCGAGTACGCGGCATCCTGCGCGCGAAGCAGCACCGCCGCCTTTCCGGGATGATCATCTCTCCAGCTACCCGCAGACTCGAGGTGCACCGATGAAGCTGCCCAGAACAGCGCAACCTGCGATTGCCGAGGCAGCCCGTTGGTCAGCCCGGCCAGCCGCTTGAGTTCTCGATCCAGCGCGGTCATCCTTCAACCACCCCGCCCTTCCGATCGAGCATCGCGGCGCGGTTGTGCTCGGATGCGCCACACGGCATGCGGCGCCTACACCAGGACGGGTCGCTCGTCGTGCTCGGCGTCCTTGCCCGTGACCGCCTTGTACATCGCCCGCGCCTCGTCGGCGAACAGCTGCGGCAGCCGCTCCCCGTCGGGGATGAGCTTCTTGTCGACGCCGAACCCGACATGCACCCGGTCGTTGTAGCTGAAGATCGTGATCGTCATCGGGTTGTTGGCAGACGCGGGCGCCCATCCCAGCACGCCCTCCACCGGGGTGCCCGCCAGCGCGATCTTGCCCTTCGGGCCGGGGACGTTCGTCAGCACCCCAACGCCCTTGTTGGCGAAGAAGTTGGTGAGGAACACGCTGATCCGCTCGGGCGACGACGCGACCACCCGCTGGACGCCGAAGGTGACGACGGCCTCGTGGGACTTCTTGATCTTGTTGATGCGCCGGTTGACCTCCCGCAGCCGCTGCTTCGGATCGGAGATGCTCAGCGGCATCTCGAAGGCGACCAGCGCGAAGTGGTTGCCCAACTCCTCCGGCATCGAGGGGTCGAACGGCTTGAGGCTGACCGGGACCAGCCAGAGCAGATCATCGACAGCCTCGCCGTGCTCGGAGAGGTACCGCCGAAGCATGCCGGCGACGACGGCGAGCAGCACGTCGTTGACCGTCGTCCCGGTCTTCTTGCCGACCTCCTTGACCCGGTCCAGCTGCATCGCATCCACCCAGTGCACGGACTTGGCGGTCCCCGGCGTTCCGCTCCACGCCGTCTTGACGCTCGGACCGGCGATCAGCAGCTTGGCGACTTCGCCCGCAGTGTTGGGCACCTCCTCGGGCACCGGCGCGAAAGCGCTGAACGCGTCCACCAGCTTGCCCGGATCCCCCACGACATCGAGGGCGTCGTCGAACATCGACTGGCCCGCGCCCGCGGCGGCGCCGAGGCCCGCCACGGCGCCCGGGATGGCCTTCGCGGCGGAAGCGGGATCGGAGGCGGCCTCCTTGACCTTCCCCAGCAGGCCGGCAGCCGCCGATCCGCCGGACTCCCTGGCGACCTCGGCCGTCGCCTTCAGCGACTCCACCGCGCCCAGCCCCTTCAGCCCCAGGCCTGATGCGGCGGACTTCACCTTGTCCAGCGGCCCGCCGCCGGGTGCCCCGGATGCGTCCAGCGTCCTGCCCTTGCCGACGGAGGCGGCGACCCCGGCGTCCCCCTCGATGGGGTCGCACAGCCCGAACATCACCTGCACCAGCCGGATGCCGTCGGCGATCGCGTGATGGAAGCGCGCCATCACGACGGCCCCGGAACGGCCGTCCTCGGTGACCACGTTGTCGATGAAGTGGAACACCCACAGCGCCCTGGTCTTCGGCAGCGGCTTGCTGCGCTGCGCGCTGACGTACTTCTGGACATCGGCCAGCGAGACGGGTGCGGGCAGATCGGCGTGGACGAGATGGGCGTCCAGATCGAACTTGGGGTCGGGCACCCAGTACTGCCCGTCCTTGCGCTTGACGGCCTTGGACGAGAAGACCGGGAACTGCTTGATCAGCCGGTCCTCGATGACGCCGCGCACCGCGTTCCAGTCGGGGGACTCCAGGAACCACATGACCCCGTCGATCACCATCAGGTTGTTCGGTCGGTCCATGTTCAGCCACAAGGCGTCCTGGACGGAGATCTGCTGCTCAGCCATGGCTGCAAACTACCCTGACGACGGTCCGGTGGCACGGGTTCCCGGCGAGTCGCCCAGTTCTTGGCCGGCCGCCGCGTTGGTCCGGTGGGCTCTGAGGTCCGCGTTCAGCCCGGCGGCGATGGGCGCCTTCGGCCCGCCACGGGATCCCCCCGCGGATCCGGCCGATGCCGCCGGGAACCGGCCGGAGTCTGGACACCGGCGCCGAGCTCCGCTTTGGCCCCGGCGGTGCTGGTGCGCTACCCTGGGCGGGCTGCCGGACGTGGGGATAAGCACGGACGGCTCTGGCGCACGGCGCGCGGATCCCCTGCTGGCGCCAGGACGACGGCAACACGGAACAGACCTCAGGAGCGATCATGGCGGCGACTTGCGACGTTTGCGGCAAGGGCCCGGAATTCGGCCACAACATCTCGCACTCGCACCGCCGCACCAAGCGGCGCTGGAACCCCAATGTGCAGAAGGTGAAGACCGTGGTCGGGGGGACCCCGAAGCGCGTCAACGTGTGCACCTCCTGTCTGAAGGCGGGCAAAGTCACGCGCGGCTGACGCTGCCCGCGCACCGCGAACCGGCACCGCTCCCCCTGCGGGGTGCGGTGCTTTCGTCTGCGGGTCAGCGGAAGTGCTCGTGCCCCGTGTCCGCTGTCCAGGGCTGACCGGCCACCAGGACCGTCGCCTCGTCCTTCGCCACTACCCGCCCGATGACGGCGAAGCCCTGCGGCAGCGCCGTGTCGGCGGGGAAGGTGGCCAGCAGCGCGTGATCATCGCCGCCGGACAGGACCCAGGTCAGGGGATCCACGTTGAACGCCGAAGCCGCGGCCCTCAACTCATCGGCGAGCGGGAGTGCCGCCGGGTTGATGTCGATGGTCACGCCCGACGCGTCGGCGATGTGTCCGGCGTCGGCGATCAGCCCGTCGCTGATGTCGCACATGGCCGTCGCGCCGGACCTGGCAGCGGCCGGGCCGGATGCGTACGGCGGCTGCGGCCGCCGGTAGGCCTCCACGATCGCCCTGGGCGATCGGAAACCGCGCGACAGCACCGCCAGGCCGGCGGCCGCCCACCCCTGCCGCCCCGCGATCGCCAGCACATCGCCCGGCTGCGCCCCGGCCCGGGTCACCGGCGCCAGGCCGGCCAGGTCCCCGATTCCGGTGACACAGATCGATACCTGGCGCCCGCTGGACAGGTCTCCGCCGACGACGCTCGCACCGACCAGGGCGGCCTCCTCGGCCAGTCCGCGGGCCAGGTCGAGCGCCCATTGGGCCGACATGGCGGGCGGGCCGGAGAGGCTCACGACCAGTGCGGAGGCGGTGGCCCCCATCGATGCGATATCCGCCAGCGTCGCTGCTGCGGCCCGTCGTCCGATGTCGTCCGCGGGGGCCCACTCACCCTTGAAGTGGACGCCCTCGACCAGCACGTCGGTACTGATCACGACACGGCCGTCGGGCGCAGCCACGACCGCGGCGTCGTCGCCGGCCCCCAGGATCACCGCCGGTCCGGCGGGCTGCTGCTTCTTGATGGCCTCGATCAGCCCGAACTCCCCGAGGTCCGCGACCGTGGTACCCGATCCCTCACCCATGCGGCCCCTCTCACCGTCCTGGCCAACCGTAGCCGCGCGGCGGACCCAGGTCCGACATGGCCGCCTACCCTGGGGTGATGCGGAGAGTCGGCGCCCTGCTGATGGCGGGGACCGTGGTTGCGGCCCTGGGCGCCTGCGGCCGATCCGTGGCGGTCGAACCGCTGCCGATCACCGGCGACGGCGCCCGTGAGGCATGTGCGGCGCTGATCGGCGAGCTGCCGCGCAGGATCTCGACCGGGCGCGCCTGGGACGTCGAGCCCGACCCGGCAAGCACCTCGGCCTGGGGCTCCCCCCCGGTGGTGCTCCGCTGCGGGGACGTGCCCGGTCCCCAGCCCACTGAACAGCTGCTCGCCATCGGCGACATGACCTGGCTGGTGACGCCGCTGACCGATGGCGAGCAGTACACGACCGTGGACCGTGCTCCGGGCGTCATCGTGACGGTGCCGCAGGTGTACCAGCCGACGTCGGCCTTGGTGGCCGAGCTCAGCGCCGTGGTGGCAAAGCACACGCAGCCGGAGGGCTGATCAGCGCAGCCCGGTCCCCCGGCGCAGCGCGTCGGCGATCAGCGCCGAGATCAGGTCGGGGTAGGACACGCCGGCGTCGCCCCACATCCGCGGGTACATGGAGATGGCGGTGAACCCGGGCATCGTGTTGATCTCGTTGATGATCGCTTCGCCGTCCGCGCCGAGGAAGAAGTCGACCCGGGCCAGTCCCTCGCACCCCAGGGCGGTGAACCCCTCCACCGCGATCCGCCGCATCCGCTGCAGCACCTCCGGCTCGATCTGCGCCGGCACGATCAGGTCCACCGAATCATCGAGGTACTTGGCCTCGAAGGTGTAGAACTCGTGGCCCTCCCGGACGCGGATCTCGCCGAACGAGCTGACCTGCGGGACGCCGTCGGCATCCACCAGCACACCGCATTCGATCTCCCGGGCGTGCGTGACCCCCGCCTCGACGATGAGCCGCGGGTCCTCCCGCATCGCGGTCTCCACCGCCGACGTGAGGTCCTGCGCGCCCGAGACCTTGCTGACCCCGACGCTGGATCCCGCCCGGCAGGGTTTGACGAACACCGGGAAGCCGAGGTCCGCGATGCTGGCTGCGAGCGCCGGCTGGTCGGCGGCCCACTGCCGGGAGTTGAACGAGACCCAGCGGCCCACGCTCAATCCGGCGGAGGCAAGGGTCAGCTTGGTGTACGCCTTGTCCATCCCGACCGCCGATGCCAGGATGCCGGAGCCCACGTAGGGGACGCCGGCCGTCTCGAGGACCCCCTGCACCGCCCCATCCTCGCCCCACGGGCCGTGCAGGATCGGGAACACGACATCGATCCGCTCCATCTCCACCCACTGCCCGGCCCCGCTCTGCTCGAGGAACGGACCGCCCGGCCACAGCGGCGCCAAGACAGGGGCGCCGGTGTCGGCGACCCGCGGCAGCGACCCGTCGATGATCCGCAGGACGTCGGGGTCATCGGGCTGCCGCAGCCACCGGCCGTCGGTGGCGATGCCGACGGGCACCACGTCGAACCGGGAGCGGTCGAGGGCCTTCAGGACGTTGCCCGCGCTGGTGCACGAGATGCCGTGCTCGCTGCTGCGACCGCCGAACAGCAGCAGGACCCGGATGCGTTCGCGATCAGTCGACACGACGCGACTTTATCGCCTGGGAAGAGCCGAACGCCGTCTACGCGCCGGGGCGGGGCCGGCTATTCGTCCATCCCCTGCTCGGCCTTCGTCGACCTGGTCATCAGGGCCATCAGCATGTCGTTGGGCGACATCCCCTCCGCGACGACCTTGACGACCTGCTGGGTGATCGGCATCTCCACGCCCACCGATTCGGCCAGCTGCAGGATAGGCTGGCAGCTCTTCACACCCTCCGCGGTCTGCTTGGTGATCGCGACCGTCTCCTCGACAGACAGCCCCCGGCCGAGGTTCTCGCCGAAGGTGCGGTTGCGCGACAGCGGCGAGGTGCAGGTGGCGATCAGGTCGCCCATCCCGGCCAGGCCCAGGAAGGTCAGCGGATTCGCCCCCAGCGCCACACCCATGCGCGACATCTCCGCCAGTCCGCGGGTGATCAGGGATGCCTGCGAGTTGTCGCCGTACCCCAGGCCGACCGCCATCCCGTTCGCCAGTGCGATCACGTTCTTCACCGATCCGCCGATCTCGCACCCGATGACATCGGTGGTGAAGTACGGGCGGAAGTACTCGGTCGTGACTGCTGCCTGCAGCTGTTTCGCCGCCTCGGGGTCGACGCTGGCCACGGTCGTCGCGGCGGGCTGTCGCACGATGATCTCGCGGGCCAGGTTCGGGCCGGAGATCACGGCGATGCGCTCCTTCGCGATCCCCCCGTCCTGCTCGATCACCTCGCTCATCCGGCGCATCGTGCCCAGTTCGATGCCCTTCATCACGCTCACCACCAGCGGGGAGCCGTGGAAGACCGGCTTCCACCGGCGGAGGTTCTCCCCCACCAGCTGCGCCGGGATCGCCAGCACGATGATGGCCGCCCCCTCCAGCGCCTCCGTCTCGTCGCCGGTGGCCCGTACCGACTCCGGCAGGCTGACGGCCGGGTGGTACTTCTCGTTGGTGTGGCTGGTGTTGACCTCTGCCACCACATCGGGCTCTATCGTCCAGATCCGGACGTCCTGACCGGCGTCCGCCATGACTGCGGCGATCGCCGTTCCGAACGAACCGCCGCCCATTACCGCCACTGCACCCACGTTCGCTCCTTCGTCACTATCAGCCGCCGGTCATCGGCGGCCTGTCATCGCTGGCCCTCGGCCTCGCCCTGCGCTGGTCGGGCAGCCGTGCTCCGGCGTGCGCGCTGGGACGGAGGTCCCGCCGCCCTGCGACCGCTGGCGCGCGGCGGCGACACGGCCACCGGCCCGCGCGGCAGGCGCCTGCCCTCTTTCAGGTCCCAGCGCTCGTCGGGGGCCGGCACCCCCCGGATCTCGCTCAGCACCGACGTGATCGCGTCCATGATCCGGTTCGTCGCCGCGCCGAGCACCTCCGGCGTCGGCTCCGCGTCGTACAGATCCGACAGGTCGACCGGTTCGCCCGTCCAGAAATGCATCGTCTTGCGGGGCACGACGTTGAGTTCGAGACGGTAGGGAGCCATCACCTCGTGCGCACCCCACTGTGCTACCGGGATGACCGGCTTGCGGGTGCGCAGCGCGATCCGTGCAGCCCCCGACTTGCCCGACATCGGCCACAGGTCAGGGTCGCGGGTGATCGTGCCCTCGGGGTAGACCGCCACGCATTCCCCGGACTCCACCGCCTCGACGGCGGCGTCCACCGCTGCGGCGGCGTCGCCGGTGCCCCGGTACACGGGAATCTGCTTCGTCCCCTTGAGGATTTGTCCGCCGATGGGGACGTCGAACACCGAGTCCTTCGCCAACAGGCGCACCGACCGGCCGCTGTCGTTGATGAAGTGGGCCAGTGCGAACGGGTCGAACCAGGAGATGTGGTTGACCGCCAGCACCATGCCGTCGCCCTGCACCCCCAGGCGGTCCGTCCCCCTCCAGTCCTGTTTCGTCAGGAGCCGAATCGGCGGCCACAGGATGAAGACACCAGCGTTGTACCACGAGAGGAAGGTCTCGCCGGTCGGCCGGGGCAGCACTCGCACGGCTTGGATCCTCCGCTCTATGGTTGATCTTGCTGGAAACCCACATTCGACCTTAGTCGCTGAGCGCTGTCATGACCTGCGGCAGCGGCGCATGTCGGCTCACCGCGGGAGTAGGACCGATGGATGTCGTAGTCCTGGTCCCGGCCAAACCGCTGCCAGCGGCGAAGTCGCGGTTGCGCGCGGAGATCGGGGAGCGGATCTCCGGTCTCGCCCTCGCGATGGCGGTGGACACGGTCCGCGCCGCCGTCGGCTGTTCGGCTGTGACCGAGGTTGTCGTGATCACGAACGACCGCACGATTGCCGCAGCGACCCGGGCGGCGGGGGCCGCGATCACCCCCGATCGCCCCGAGCGGGGCCTGAACGAGGCCCTGCGACGGGCTGCGGCATCCGCTCGGCGCCGCATGCCCGACGCCTGCGTGATCAGCCAGCCGGCCGATTGCCCATGCGTCACCAGCGACGATTTCTTCGACCTGATCACGATGCTGCAGGGGAGCACGGCTCGACACTTCGTCCGCGATGCGGCCGGCCCCGGCACCACCGCCCTGGCATCCGCCGGCGGTTGCGAACTCGACCCCCGGTACGGTCCCGATTCGGCGGCGGCCCATCGTGCCAGCGGCGCGCGGGAACTGATCGGCCCGCGCTGGCGGCGGCTGCGCCGAGATGTCGACACAGCGGCCGACCTGGAGTCCGCGAAGAGACTCGGCCTCGGGGCCAGTACCGCTGCCTGGCTGATGCAGCCCTGAACCCTACTCCGACGCCGTCGCCGGCTTCGCGGGGGCCTTCTTCGCGGCCGGGGCCTTCTTCGCGGGGGCCTTCTTCGCGGGGGCCTTCGGGGCGGCCGGGGCCTTCTTCGCGGCCGGGGCCTTGGCGGCCGCCGGGGACTTCGTGGCGGCGGTTCTTGTTGCTGCCGGGGCCTTCTTCGCGGGGGCCTTCTTCGCGACTGGGGCCTTCTTCGCCGGCGCCTTCTTCGCGACTGGGGCCTTGGCGGCCGCCGGCGCCTTCTTCGCCGGCGCCTTCTTCGCGGCGGTCTTCCTCGCCGGGGCCTTCTTCGCGGCGGTCTTCCTCGCCGGGGCCTTCTCAGCCGGGATCGGCTCCTGGCCGGAGACGGCGGACGTGACGGCCTTCCGGGTGCCAGCGACGATCGCCTTGAAGTCCGCGGCCGGACGGAACTTCACAACCCTCGTCGCTGCGATCCTCACAGGTTCGCCGGTTCGCGGATTGCGGCCCTGCCGCGCACTGCGAACGCTCTGCTCGAATGCACCGAATCCGCTGATCCGGATCGATTCACCCTTGGCGATCGCCTTCTTGATCTCGTCCAGAAGAGCGTCGATGGTTTCCGAGGCCTCCTTCTGGCTCTTCTCCAGCCGGTCAGAAAGCGCTTCTACGAGGTCCTGCTTATTCACCGTTGCCTCCGCAAACGCGGCGTCGTACGCACCGCCTGCGGTCACGCTATCGCGCAGATCGCAATCCGCTATGCATTCCAACGGATTTCCGGCTGCTGTGACGCGGCGGCGGGCGCGCCGTTCTCGGTGGTCCAGGTCCACGAATGGCTGCGGAATGGGCAACGGTCGTACGCACCGTAACCCGGTGGCCTCGCATCGGCGAGATTACCTGCTTCTCGATCGGGCGCGGAGTGCAGCGGTTGCGGGAATTGCGGGCCGACGATCTGGCGGATCATGGTGATGGGGCCGCAGCTGCGGTGCTGATTCCGCGGGCGCCGGACGTCGTGGGACAGGGCCTCGTATCACCCGATCCAAGGACGCGAACCCGTCGCGGGCAGCAGGCGCGCGCCATCGCCCGGGCCCCGCGTTGATCGACCCTCCTGATTCGGCGTCATCAACGACTCCGCGCCGACCCGTCGCCAGGCATGTGGCCCGGTGCCGCTTCCGGCAGCCCGCCCCGCCGCTGCACTCACTGCGTCCTGGGCAGGAAAGCCGCACGAGTGGACTCGTAGGCGGTGATCTCGTCGGCGTACTGCTCCGTGATGCCGATATCGTCCAGGCCGTTCAGCAGCCGGTACCGGTCGAAGTCGTCCACCGAGAGACCGCTGGTCAGGTCTCCGCACGTCACCGACCGCTCCTGCAGATCGACGGTGATCTCCACGCCGGGATTGCTCTGCAGTTCCTGCCACAGCTGCTCCACGAACTCCTGCGGCACGACGGCTGCGAGGACTCCCGCCTTGCCGCAGTTGCCGCGGAAGATGTCGGCGAACCGCGAGCTCAGCACGACGCGGAAACCGTAGTCGGACAGCGCCCAGACGGCGTGCTCGCGCGAGGAGCCCGTTCCGAAGTCGGGCCCCGCGACCAGCACACTGGCGTCGGCGTAGGCCGGCTGGTTGAGGACGAACTCGGGGTCCTTGCGCCAGGCCGCGAACAGGGCGTCCTCGAAGCCGTGGCGCGTGATCCGCTTCAGGTACTCGGCCGGGATGATCTGGTCGGTGTCGACGTTGCCGCGGCGCAGCGGGGCGCCGACCCCGGTGTGGACGGTGATGGGTTCCATATCTGCTCGCCTCTCAGACTGCGACCGGCAGGTCGGCGGGGTTGGTCAGCCTCCCGGTGATGGCGGTTGCCGCGGCAACGACCGGCGAGACCAGATGCGTGCGGCCCCCGGCTCCCTGCCGCCCTTCGAAGTTGCGGTTGCTGGTCGACGCGGCCCGCTCCTGGGGCCGCAGCTTGTCCGGGTTCATCGCCAGGCACATCGAGCAGCCCGCCTGTCGCCACTCGCCGCCGGCCGCGGTGAAGATCTTGTCCAGTCCCTCGGCTTCTGCCTGCAGCCGCACGCGCACGCTGCCCGGCACCACCATCAGCCGGACGCCATCGGCGACCTTGCGGCCCTGCAGGACGCCGGCCACCGCGCGCAGGTCCTCGATCCGGCCGTTGGTGCAAGAGCCGACGAACACGGTGTCGACGGCGATGTCCGTCAGCTTCGTGCCCGGGGTCAGCCCCATGTACTCCAGCGCCCGCTGCGCGCTGGCCCGATCGTCGGGGTCGGCGAAGTCGGCCGGGTCCGGGACTGCCCCGCTCAGCGGGAGGCCCTGGCCGGGATTGGTGCCCCACGTGACGTACGGGGTCAGCGTCGAGGCGTCGATCACGACCTCGGCGTCGAAGACGGCGTCGTCATCGGTCCGCAGCGACTCCCAGTAGGCAACCGCCTGGTCCCACTCCTCCCCCTTCGGGGCGTGGTCGCGGCCCTTCAGATACGCGAACGTTGTCGCATCGGGCGCGATCATGCCAGCCCGCGCCCCGGCCTCGATGGACATGTTGCAGATCGTCATCCGAGATTCCATGGACAGCGCCTCGATGGCCTCGCCGCGGTACTCCAGGACGTAGCCCTGGCCGCCGCCGGTCCCGATCTTGGCGATCAGCGCCAGGATGATGTCCTTGCTGGAGACGCCGGGCGACAGCCGGCCGTCGACGGTGACGGCCATCGTCTTGAACGGCTTCAGCCGCAGCGTCTGGGTCGCCAGCACGTGCTCGACCTCGCTGGTCCCGATCCCGAAGGCCAGGGCACCGAAGGCGCCATGGGTCGAGGTGTGGGAGTCGCCGCAGACGATCGTCAGGCCGGGCTGGGTGAGACCCAGCTGGGGGCCGACGACATGCACGATGCCGTTCTCCCGGGAGCCCATCGGGAACAGCCGGATGCCGAACTCCTCGCAGTTGGTGCGCAGTGCGTCGACCTGCGCCCGCGACACAGGGTCGGCGATCGGCCGGTCGATGTTGATCGTGGGGATGTTGTGATCCTCGGTCGCCACGGTCAGGTCGGGCCGGCGGACCTTGCGGCCGGCCGCCCGCAGCCCGCTCATCGCCTGCGGGCTCGTCACCTCGTGGATCAGATGCAGGTCGATGTACAGGAGGTCGGGCTCGCCGTCCGCACGGCGCACGACATGCGCGTCCCACACCTTCTCCGCCAGGGTCTTGCCCATGTCGGGGCCTCCTCGCCTTCGCCGAGCTTGCTGTCTCACTGCGTGAGATGCGATTATCACTGTATGGAACATGTTAGCGGAGTCCAGCTGCTGGACAAAGTCGTGGCGATCCTCCGCGCCCTGGCCGACGGCCCCCAGAACCTGGTCGGGCTGACCGAGCTCACGGGGATCCCCCGCCCCACCGCCCACCGGCTCGCGGTGGCGATGGAGGGCCACGGCCTGCTGTCGCGGGACGAGGTCGGCCGGTTCGGGATCGGTCCGACGGTCACCGCACTGGGCCGAACCGGCGACGGCGACCCGCTGGGCGAAGCATCGGCACCGGTGCTGCGCTCGCTGCGGGACCGCACGGGCGAGAGCTGCCAGGTCTACCGGCGCCAGGGCGACGTCAGGGTCTGCGTGGCCGCGGCCGAGCGGCCGTCGGGGCTGCGGGATTCGGTGCCCACCGGCGCCCTGCTCCCGCTAACGGCGGGCTCCGCGGCGCAGGTCCTGTTGGCATGGGAGCCGGCCGGCCGCGTGGAGGACCTGCTGGCGGCCGCATCCTTCGACAAGCGGACGCTGAGCGTCGTTCGTCGGCAGGGCTGGGCCGCCAGCGTGGCGGAGCGGGAACCGGGCGTCGCGTCGGTGTCCGCCCCGGTGCGCGGCGGGGACGGCGCGGTGATCGCGGCGATCAGCGTCTCCGGGCCGCTGGAGCGGTTCGGACGGTCGCCCGGCCGCATCCATTCGCAGGCGGTAACAGCGGCTGCGAACGAGCTGTCGGCGGTGCTGGGCAGCGGGTAGGCTCCGCCGTCAGCATCGCGGTCTGCGACGCCTCGGCGGTCACCCCGCGTTCGCCAACGCCGAGTTGGGGGCGGCTTGAAGGGCCAGGTGTCCCGGACGCGACTCCCCCTACCTCTCCGGTCGTGACGGCGAACGCCGCGGAATCTCAGCCATGGCCCGTCCGTCCAGCGTGGAAACCGGACCCACCCCGAAATTCCGACGCGTTCGCCATCACAACCCCCACCGCCGGCACCCGGCACGTGGGCCGCACCCGCCCCGGCCTGCCGACACGTCCCATCGCACCATGCCTGCGCCCTGCACGAGGTCCGCACCGACCGGTCGTGACGGCGAACGCCGCGGAATCTCAGCCATGGCCCGCCCGACCAGCGTGGAAACCGGACCCACCCCGAAATTCCGACGCGTTCGCCATCACAACCC
>CAZECO010000063.1:0-4052 GCA_964510455.1 uncultured Actinomycetes bacterium | reverse complement strand
CGACCAGCGTGGAAACCGGACCCACCCCGAAATTCCGACGCGTTCGCCATCACAAGCACCCGGACTCGGTCCCCGCTGCAGACCTTCGGTGCCCACAGCCTCCGACGCCGTCGCCGGCGAACGCGGACGGCGGGTAAGGTCGGTCCCGTGCGAATCGGGGGTTCCTCAGCCGGGAGGGCTACGTGATCACTGCCGCAACCAGCCAGTCGCCCATCGCCGATATCGAGGCCGACGCCGTGGTGGTTGCGCTGCACAGGCGCGACGACGCCATCCGCGTCAGCGCCGATCCCGCGGCGGTGCCCGACGAGCTGAGGCAGCGTCTGGAGGACAGTTTCGCCGCTGTCGGCGCCGGCACCGGCCCCGGCGAGACGACCATCATCCCGAGCCCCGCCCCCATCAAGGCACGCATCGTCATCGGGACTGCGCTTGGCCAGGCGCGGCCCGATCTCGCCGACCACGAGGTCCTGCGGCGTGCTGCCGGGGCGGCCGCGCGGGCAGGACGGCAGCATGCGCGCCTGGCGTTCGCGATGCCGGCGGCCGATCACGCGGATGCTGCCGCGTTGATCGAGGGGGCCCTGCTGGGCGCGTACTCGTTCGACGCCTTCCGGACCAGCACCGCCAATCCCACGAAGACCACCGCGGTGATCCTGGTCGGAACCTCGGCGCCGGATGACGTGGTGCGCAATGCCGTGGCGCGCGCCGAAGCGGTCGGGTTCTGCCGCGATCTGGTGAATACGCCGCCCGGGCATCTGCGGCCATCGATGCTCACCGAGCGGGTCGCCGCCGCGGCGGCAGAAGCCGGGCTGGAGGTCGAGGTCTTCGACAGCGAACGACTTCAGGAGGACCGATCGGGCGGCATCCTCGCGGTCGGCCAGGGCTCCTCCGACACCCCCCGGCTGATCCGGCTCGCCTACCGGCACCCCGACGCCACCGCGCACCTGGCGCTGGTCGGCAAGGGCATCACCTTCGACTCCGGCGGTTTGTCGCTGAAGCCGCCGAAGTCGATGGAGACCATGAAGTGCGACATGTCCGGCGCCGCCGCCGTGGCCAGCGCCCTGCTCGCTGTGG
Organism: uncultured Actinomycetes bacterium; assembly: GCA_964510455.1. Lineage (GTDB taxonomy): Bacteria > Actinomycetota > Actinomycetes > S36-B12 > CAVXYG01. The sequence continues at coordinate 2,984 of CAZECO010000063.1, read as the reverse complement.
CCAGGATCCGGCCCGCGGTCAATGTGACCGGGTGGCTGGCCGTCGCGGAGAACATGCCCAGCGGCACCGCGCAGCGCCCGGGCGACATCATCTCCATGTACGGCGGCAAGTCGGTGGAGGTCCTCAACACCGACGCCGAGGGCAGGCTCGTCCTGGGCGACGCGCTGGTCCGCGCTGCTGCGGATGAGCCGGATGCGCTGGTCGACATCGCCACGCTGACCGGCGCCCAGATCGTCGCCCTCGGCAACACCACTGCGGGGGTGATGGGCAACCACGACGGCCTGCGGACGAAGATCCACGAGATCGGCCGCCAGGTCGGTGAATCCGTCTGGCCGATGCCGCTGCCGCCCGAGCTGCGCCCGTCCCTGGACTCCCCCGTGGCGGACATCGCCAACATCGGGGACCGCACCAACGGCGGCATGCTCACCGCCGGGCTGTTCCTCTCCGAGTTCGTGCCCGCGGCGCTGCCCTGGGGCCACATCGACATCGCCGGCCCGGCGTTCAACAGCGGGTCGCCGTCCGGCTACACCCCGAAGGGCGGCACCGGGTTCGGGGTCCGGACCCTGATCGGCATCGCAGAGGCGCTGGCAGCGGACTCGCTGCTGGCCTGAGCCGCGACAAGCCGCGGCTGCGATGGTTGGATTGGACACGCGCTGAACGCACGCCCGCACCCGGGCGGAGCAGGACGGAGATGCAGTGGACGCACCGTACGACATCCTCATCCTCGGTGGCGGCAGCGGCGGCTACGCCTGTGCGCTGCGGGCCAGCCAGCTCGGCCTGAAGGTCGCGCTGATCGAGCGCGACAAGCTCGGCGGCACCTGCCTGCATCGCGGCTGCATCCCCACCAAGGCGCTGCTCCACGCGGCCGAGACTGCCGATGCCATCCACGAGGCGCACCAGTTCGGCGTCAGCGCCACGTTCGGCGGCATCGACATGGCAGCGGTGAACAAGTACAAGGATGGAGTGGTCGGCCGCCTGTACAAGGGTCTGCAGGGCCTGGTGAAGGGCCGCGACCTGACCTACGTCGAGGGCGAGGGCCGTCTCACCGGTCCGCTGACGATCACGGTCGGTGGGCAGCAGTACACCGGCCGCAACGTCGTGCTGGCCAGCGGCTCGTACCCCCGTACCCTGCCCGGGCTGGATATCGGCGGCCGGATCATGACCAGCGATGAGGCGCTCGCCCTGGACTGGATCCCCGCCTCGGCGATCGTGCTCGGCGGAGGTGTGATCGGCGTCGAGTTCGCGTCGGTGTGGCGCTCGTTCGGTGCCGAGGTCACCATCGTCGAGGCGCTGCCCCGCCTGGTGCCGGCCGAGGACGAGGCCGTGAGCAAGACCCTGGAGCGGGCGTTCCGCAAGCGCAAGATCGCCTTCTCCACCGGTGTCCGCTTCGCCTCCGCAACACAGGACGACAACTCCGTCACCGTCTCGCTGGAGAACGGCAAGACCCTGACCGCTGAGGTGCTGCTGGTCGCCGTCGGACGGGGCCCGAACGCCGCCGGCATGGGCTACGAAGAGCAGGGCGTGGCGATGGAGCGCGGATGGGTGCTCGCCGACGAGCGCCTGCGGACGAACCTGCCGAACGTCTATGCCGTCGGCGACATCGTGCCCGGCCTGCAACTGGCCCACCGCGGGTTCGGACAGGGGATCTTCGTCGCCGAGGAGATCGCCGGGCTGCGCCCCGCCCCGATCGATGAGATGGGGATCCCCCGGGTCACCTACTGCGAGCCGGAGATCGGTTCGATCGGGCTCACCGAGGCGCAGGCGAAGGAGAAGTTCGGGGCGGGGTCGGTCGAAACCTACGAGTACAACCTGGGCGGCAACGGCAAGAGCCAGATCCTGGCCACAGCGGGCTTCGTGAAACTGGTGCGCACCAAGGACGGCCCGGTGGTCGGCGTGCACATGATCGGCGCGCGGATCGGCGAGCAGATCGGCGAGGCCCAGCTGATCTACAACTGGGAGGCGCTGCCGTCGGAGGTCGCCCAGCTCATCCATGCGCACCCCACCCAGAACGAGGCCCTGGGCGAGGCGCACCTCGCCCTGGCCGGCAAACCACTGCATGCACACGCATGAGCAGACAGACTGAGCACGAGATCGCCCCACGGCGCCGCACGGCGCCCTGACGAAGGAGCCACACACCATGTCGGTCCCCGTCAACATGCCGCAGCTCGGCGAGAGCGTCGCCGAAGGCACAGTCACCCGCTGGCTGAAGGCTGTCGGCGATCAAGTCCTCGCCGATGAGCCGCTGCTGGAGGTGTCGACGGACAAGGTGGACACCGAGATCCCATCCCCCGCCTCGGGCGTCCTGCTGCAGATCATCGCGGCCGAGGACGACGTCGTGGAGGTCGGTGGACCCCTTGCGGTCATCGGGGACCCCAGCGAGGCGCCCGCACCGGCCGCACCCGCAGCTCCTGCTCAGGCGCCACCCGCCCCTGCCGCACCGGCCGCCCCTGCCGCCCCGGTTGCCTCTGCACCCGCTGCACCGGCGAGCGCGGCAGACCTCGCCGGCGCAACCGCGGTCGTGCTGCCCGCACTCGGAGAGAGCGTGACGGAGGGCACGATCACGCGCTGGCTGAAGGCAGTCGGCGACGCCGTCGCAGCGGACGAGCCGCTGCTGGAGGTGTCGACCGACAAGGTGGACACCGAGATCCCGGCACCCGCTGCCGGTGTGCTGTTGGCGATCTCCGTGCAGGAGGACGAGACAGCGGAGGTCGGCGCGCAGCTGGGGTTGATCGGAGCGCCGGGGTCGGTGGCGACAGCCGCACCCGCTGCACCAGCTCCCGCTGCGGCGCCAGCCCCCGCACCAGCCGCCGCAGCGCCCGCGCCCGCCGCTCCTGCCCCAGCACCTGCACCAGCGCCAGCGCCCGCTTCCGCACCCGCACCCGCACCCGCACCAGCGCCAGCGCCCGCTTCCGCACCCGCACCAGCGCCAGCCGCTCCCGCCGCTGCGCCAGCGCCGGCGCCGGTCCCCCGCGACGCCTATGTCA
>CAZECO010000062.1:7162-17571 GCA_964510455.1 uncultured Actinomycetes bacterium | reverse complement strand
GATCAGGGACCTTGGCCCGGACCTGGTCCTGGCCAATCAGGAGGAGAACCGCAAGGTGGACGTCGAGCGGCTGCGGGCCGGTGGAACGGCCGTGTGGGTCACCCGCATCAACAGCCTCGACGAGGCGCTGGTCAGCATGGGCCGGCTGTTCCGCGAGGTGTTCGGGCTGGCCGGCGAACCAGGGTGGCTGCAGGACGCGCGGAGCGCCTGGGGGACTCGGTCCACAGGCGCGCAGCTCCGGGTCGCCGTGCCGATCTGGCGCGACCCGTGGGTGTGGGTGGGCGGCCGCACCTATGCATCCGATGTGATGTCCCGGCTGGGATGGCGCAACGTCCTGGGCGACACCGAGAGGTACCCGCACCGCAGCGTCGAGCAGGTGCTCGGCGAACGTCCCGACGTGATCCTGCTTCCCGACGAGCCGTACCCGTTCCATCCCGGTGACGGGCCGCAGGCCCTCGCCCCGGCGCGCACGGTCCTCGTGCCCGGGCGCTGGATGTTTTGGTACGGCCCCGCGATGGTCGAGGCGCCCGCTCGATTGCGCGCGGCGCTGCCGTAGGTCGGCGGCCGCGGCTCAGCAGGCTGGTGCGTCGCGGAGGAAGTCGCCATCAGGGTCGGCGGATCTCTGCTGGTGACCCGGGTCGACGCCGATGCCGTATCCGCGTACCGGGAGGTCGTTGTCGGCTGCGCCCGTTCTCACCGAGGATTCGAGCCTCATGATGGCCGGGTAGGTTGCTGCCTGCGCGCGATCCCCGTCGAACGCCGAAAGGTCACGATGCACATCGAGAAGATGCACTCCGACGAGGTGGACATCGACGCAGCACTGGTGGCGCGTTGATCGCTGCTCGGTTCCCGCAATGGGCGGATCTGCCCGTGGTCAGGCTCCCTTCGGCAGGCACTGACCACGCGATGTACCGGCTGGGTGACGACATGGTCGTGCGCCTGCCACGTATCCCCAGGGCCGCCGACCAGGTCGACAGGGAACAGCGGTGGCTGCCGCACTTGGCGCCGCATCTCCCACTGCAAGTGCCTGTACCGCTCGGCCGCGGCGCCCCGGGGCAGGGATTCTCGATGCCGTGGTCGGTGTATGCCTGGCTGGACGGCGAGAACGCATTCGACCGGCCCCTCATCGACCTGCGCGACACCGCGATCGCGCTGGCGGCTTCGTTGCTGCCCTGCGGCGGATCGATGCCACCGGGGGACCGACGTCGTATCGTGGCGGGCCGATGAGCACCAGCGATGACGACGCCACCCGCGCCGCCAGCCGCGACCTGGCCGCCGAGGGCATGATCGACGGGCGAGCCGCGCCCGCTGCCTGGGAGCGGTACTCGCGCTCCCGCAACGGGAAGCCAGGCCCGGCTGGCTCCACGGCGACCTCATGCCGGGCAACCTGCTGAGCCGCCACGGCCGGCTCACCGGCGTCATCGACTTCGGCATCGTCGGGATCGGTGATCCCGCCTGCGACTTGATCCGGCCTGGTACCTGTTCAGCGGCGAGACCCGCGAACTGTTCCGCGCGGCGGCCGACGTCGACGACGCCACCTGGGCACGGGGGCGCGGCTGGGCGCTGTGCCTGGGACTTGGTTCGGAGCACTACTACCGCACAAGAACCCGGCACATAGCCACGGTCGGACGAAGGGCGATGTTCGCGGCCCTGGCCGACGACGCGGATATCTGAAAGGGCGTTTCGAGGGACCGCGGAGGTAGGTTCGGGTGCGGCCGGGGTGTGGAGACCACGCCCCCCCGCCCGGCTGATGGGCACCGGCGAAGACGCATCCTCGAACCTCGACCACGACTGGCGCGGCCGTCATCGCCGCCGCCCAGCAAACGCCGGCTGTTCGCGAAACCTGGGCAAGGCAAGTCCGGGCCGAGACGAGGACCGCCCCGAAGCCGGCTTCACTGCAGCAAGGCCCTCACCCGTTCTGTTGACTCTGGCTTCGTCGTGGCCAGCGTCCTGTCGTTCCATCGCCGATTGCGGCCGCTTCCCGACCGGCTCAGCCTTCCGCCCGGAAGGGTACGAACCCCACCGCCGCATAGGCCCGCTCCACCACCGGCGCCGCCTGGGCACGGGCGTTGCGTGCGCCCGCAGCCATCAGCCGGTCCAGTTCGGCCTGGTCGTCCACCAGTTCGGCCACCCGCGCGGCGTACGGCTGCGCGAACGCGATCACCGCGTCGGCGGTGGCCTGCTTCAGCCTGCCGTAGCCGCTGCTGCCGAACTCGGCCTCCAGCTCCGGGACGGTTCGTCCGGAGAAGGCCGACAGGATGCCCAGCAGGTTGCTCACGCCCGGTTTGTCGACCGGGTCGAACCGCACCTCGGTCTGCGAGTCCGTCACCGCCCGCTTGAACTTCTTCTCGATCGTCTTGGGGGGGTCCAGCAGGAAGACACAACCGGTCGGCAGGGACTTGCTCATCTTCGCGGTCGGGTCGGCCAGGTCCAGCACCTTCGCGGTGTCCTTGACGATGTACGGCTGCGGCACCGTGAACGTCTCGCCGAAGCGGGCGTTGAAGCGCATCGCCAGGTCGCGGGTGAGTTCCAGGTGCTGCCGCTGGTCCTCGCCCACCGGCACGTGGTGGGCGGAGTACGCCACGATGTCGGCCGCCTGCAGGATCGGATACGTGAACAGGCCGACCGTCGACCGGTCGGTGCCGGATTTCGACGACTTGTCCTTGAACTGCGTCATCCTCGAGGCCTCGCCGAACCCGGTGATGCACTGCATTAGCCACGCCAACTGGGTGTGCTCCGGGACGTGGCTCTGCACGAACACGGTCGCCCGTCGGGGGTCGATCCCGGCGGCGAGCAGCTGCGCGTAGGCGACCCTGGTGCGGCGCCGCAGCAGCTCCGGATCGTGGGGCACCGTGATCGCGTGCAGGTCGACGACGCAGTAGTAGGCGTCATGGTCATCCTGCAGGTGCACCCAGTGGCGCAGCGCCCCGAGGTAGTTGCCGAGCTGGAACGAATCGGCCGTCGGCTGGATGCCGGACAGCACTCTGGGCCGTGCTTCGGATGACATGCGCTCCATTGTGGCGGATCGCTCCTCAGGGCCATCACAGCCGGCGATGCCCCGCCGCGAGGCAGCTCAGGTTCGGCGGATCCGGCTCACGGGCCGGCTTCGGTATCGACCTCCGCGCCCGGTGGCGGCGTCACCAGGATCCGCTCGATGCGGCGGCCGTCCAGCGAGACGACCTCGAACCGCACCCCCTCGAACGCCGCGGAATCCCCCGGCTGCGGCAGCGCCCCGAGATTGGCGATGAGCCACCCCGCCACTGTTTCGTACGGTCCCTCCGGCAGCTCGATCCCGGTGCTGTCGGCGAAGTCCTCAAGGTTCATCAGGCCCTCGAACTCGCGCGGGCCGAGCAGGGAGACCGCCGGAGGTGCCGGTTCCGCACTGGTGTCGAATTCATCCCGGATGTCGCCGATCACCTCCTCCACCAGATCCTCCAGCGTGACGATCCCGTCGGTGCCGCCGTACTCGTCGACCACGATCGCCAGGTGCATGCCGCTCGCGCGCATCTCCGTCAGCGCGGGCAGCACGAGCTTCGATCCGGGCAGCCGTGCGACTTCCCGGGTGATGTCCCCCAGCCGGATGCCCCGCTGGCTCAGCGAAGGAGCCAGCAGGTCCCGCACATGGACGAAGCCGAGCACATCGTCGGCCGACTTGCCGGCCACGGGATACCGCGAGTACGGCATGGTCGAAACCCGCTCCACCGCACGGAACACCGGCGTGTCCTCATGCAGGAACTCCACCTCCGTGCGCGGAACCATGACCTCGCGCAGCTGGCGCCGGCCGGCGCTGAAGACGTCATCGATCAGCTCGCGCTCGGTGTCGGTGAACTCCTGGTGCGAGGCGACCAACCCGCGCAGCTCCTCGCTGGTCATCTGCTCCCGGCCCACGTCCGGGTTGCCGCCCAGCATCCGCACGATGAGGTCGGTCGACTTGGACAGCAGCCAGATGAACGGCTTGAAGATGTTGGCGATGAAATCCACCGGTCCGGCCAGCATCATGGCGGTGGCCTCCGCGCGCTGCAGCGCGAGCCGCTTCGGGACCAGTTCGCCGAACACCAGCGACAGGTATGCGATGAACAGCGTGACCAGGACGAACGACAGGCCGCTCGCCAGCGCCTCCGTCATCCCGAGGTCGGTCAGCAGCGGCGCCACCGCCGGGGCTATCTGCGCGGCGCCGTAGCCCGCCGAGATGAATCCGGCAAGCGTGACCCCGACCTGCACCGCAGCCAGCAGGCGGTTGGGCTCGGCGACCAGCCGGGCGACCCGCCCCGCCCGTTTGGGATGGCTCTCGCGCAGCACCGCGATGCGGGACTCGCGCAGGGAGATCAGCGCGATCTCCGCGGCGGCGAAGAACCCGCCGAGCAGCACGAAGCCGAACACGACCGCCAGATTGCCCCAGACGTCGGCCGCGGTCGGGGCTGCTTCTCCCATGCGGTCCAGTGTGCCCAGTCCGACGCAGTGCCGTAGCGGGTCGGTCCGAAGCGCAGCAATCCGCCGTGATCCCGCCGACCTATACTCACGTCCAAGTCCGGGCGCAAGCCCACCACTGGGAGGCTGACGTGACGCCGGAAGAGTACACAGCGCAGGACGCGGTAGGGCTCGCCGAACTGATCCGCACACAGCAGGTGTCCGCCGACGAGGTGCTGGCCGCAGCCAGGGCGCGCCTGGCCGCGGTGAACCCCGCGGTCAACGCCGTGGTGCTGGAGATCGACCCTCCGTCGCCCGCCAACGACGCCGGGCCGCTCGCCGGGGTCCCGTTCCTGCTGAAGGACATGGATGGTCGGCTGGGCGGTTATCCATGCAGCTACGGCAGCCGGTCGCTGGCCGACTGGACGCCGGAGTCCGACAGCGAGCACATCCGGCGGTACCGGGAGGCCGGGCTGCGGATCATCGGCAAGACCAACTGCCCCGAACTCGGCATCCTCGGCATCACCGAGCCGGAATTGCACGGACCCACCCGCAACCCCTGGAACCTGGAGCATGTGCCTGGCGGCTCCAGCGGCGGTTCGGGGGCCGCGGTGGCTGCCGGGATCGTGCCGGTGGCATCCGCGGGGGACGGCGGCGGCTCCATCCGCATTCCCGCGTCGGCGTGCAGCCTGTTCGGCTTCAAGCCCAGCCGCGGCATGACGCCCCTGGACCCGGAGGGCGACCCGTGGATGGGGCTGGTGGTGCGCCATTCCCTGACCCGGTCGGTGCGGGACTCGGCAGCGATCCTCGATGCGACGAACAAGCCGGAGGCCGGTGCGCGGTTCGGGCCCCCTCCGCGCCCCCGCTCCTTCCTGCAGCGGTTGGCGACCCCGCCGAAGCGGCTCACCGTCGGGGTGAGCCGCAAGTCGTTCCTCGGCGAACCGCTGCACCCCGATTGCGAAGCCGCAGTCGATGACGCCGCAGCTCTCCTGGAGTCCCTCGGCCACCGGGTGGTGGAGTTCGATCTGCCGTTCGACGGATCCGAGGTCGCCCTGGCGTACCTCACGATCGTGGCCGCCGCAGTGGCCAGCGACGTGGCCGCGACCAAGGCCAAGACCGGGCGGGACCCGAAGCCGAGCCTGTTCGAACGCCCCACCTGGTTCCTCAAGCAGGTGGGCGAGGCCCTCTCGGCACGGGAGCTGTACGAGGCGAACGAGGTCGCAGCGGCCACCGCCCGTGCCTTCGGCGGGGTGTTCGGCTCGGCGATCGATGTCCACCTGTCCTCCACCCTTGCCGCCCCGCCGGTCAAGGTGGGCGAGCTGGGGATCGGTGCCGCCGAGAAGGTGGCGCTGTCGGTGCTGCAGCGGGTCCCGACCCCCGGAGCCGTGCTCCGCCAGGCGCTGACGCAGCTGGCGCACGACTCCCTGGAGAAGACGCCCAACACGCAGGTGTTCAACATGACCGGCCAGCCGGCCATGAACCTCCCGTTGAACGTCAATGCGGCAGGCTTGCCGATCGGGGTGCAGGTGGCGGGCGCGTTCGGTTCCGACGATCTGCTGCTGCGGTTGGCGCAGCAGGTGCACGACGCCCGGCCGTGGGTGCACCGGCTGCCGGTGGTGCCAGCCTGAAGACAGCATTCAGCGCCCCCAGGCACGTCCTGGAGGCGCTGATGCTGTGCCGACTTACGGAAGCTCGGCCCCGTGGGCGCTGAACACGACGGCCTGCTGCAGGATCGCCTCGGGGACGCCGACGACCAGCGTCCGCTGCACCGTCGTCGCCGTCAGCGGCAGCCCCGGCATCGCATCCCTGGTGCCGATGAGGTCGCCATCCGCGGGATCGATCACGATCTCCAGGAAGGACCCGTCGCCCGGCTCCGGCCGGCCCACCGCCACGCCGGTCACCCCGTCCACCTCGGCCTGCTGCGCGGTGACCGCCACACCCGGGATGGTCTGCAGCACCCGGTACAGCGCGATCCGTAGATCGGTGGGGACGAGTCCCGAGCGCAGCACATCGACGGTGTACTGGAACGCCGACGCGTCGGTCCCGTTGCTCTCGTCGTACAGCCGATCGCGCAGCTGCTGCGGATCCCGGGGCAGCGCTGCGAGCCATTCGGCGGTCGGCGCCTGCCACGTCCCGGCGTAGTCCGCGTCGATCGTGGCTCCCCAGACATCGGAGGTCTGCACGGGGTAGGCCCCTGTCGGCATCGGGCTGCCATCCAGTTGCTCGACGTACTCGGAGCTCTCCGCGATGAACGTCGTGCCGAGGCCGGACGCCGGCACCCACTGCTGCCGCAGCGTCTGCATCAGATAGGTTCCCGGGGGCGGCTGGTACCCCTCCCTGCCCGCCTCAACCTCGCCGGTCATCGCCCAGGAGGCGCCCTCGGTGCGGATGTACCAGTAGTCGCCGGGCGCCGGGATCGGGTCGGTGGTGGTGATGGCGTCGATCGCGTCGTCGAGCACGGTCACCGCCTCGGCGCTCGCCGAGGGAGGGCCGTCGAACGGCAGCACGGGCGCGAGCAGGACGGCAGCCGCGGCCGCAGCGACCAGCGCCGGCACAGCCCAGCGGCGGCGCCGGCGTGTTCCGCCCGCGATGATCGTTTCCAGCAGCTCCGGATCGGGCGTGGTGGCCACCGCCGGGTCGGCGGCCGCGAGGCGGGAACGCAGGTCGTTCATGTCAGCTCCTCCTGTGGGGTGAGCGCGCGATCGGGGTCGGTCTCGGCGAGCAGGGCCGCCATCCGGCGGCGGGCGCGGTGCAGCCGCACCCTCGCTGTCCCGGCCGAGCAGTGCAGGACTGTGGCGATGTCGGCAGGCTCCAGCTGCTCCCAGGCCCACAGCCGCAGGATCTCGGCATCCGCGGTGGGCAGCAGGGCGAGCACCCGTCGGACCAGCGCCGTGTCGTCCAACCGGCCGCACACCGCGTCGGCAGGATCGGGCGACGCTGCGACGGTGCTGCCGCGGACCCGATCCTCCAGGCGCCATCGCCGGCTCGCCGAGCGACGCTGGTGGGCCAGGTGGTTCGCCGCCGCGCCGTACAGCCAGGGGAGCGGGGGGTCGCCGATCCGATCCAGGCTGCGCCAGGCGGTGGCGAACACCTCCGCCACCACATCGGGCGTCTCCGACGGCGAGATGCGCCGCGCGACATATGCGTGCACCGCCGGATAGGTCTGCTGGTACAGCGCGCGGAACCGTTCCTCGTCACCGTCGCCGGACTGTGTCGCCATACCCCTGAGTTCCCCCCGACGTGCCGATCGTTACATCGTCAGCCGAACTCCACGACGACCGGCGCATGATCGCTCCAGCGCTGCGCGTAGGAGGGTGCCCGCCCGACCGTCACCGAACGCGCCCGGGAGGCGAGGGCCGGAGTGGCCAGCGCATGGTCGATCCGCCATCCGGCGTCGTTGTCGAACGCCTTCCCGCGCCAGGACCACCACGTGTACGGCCCCGGCCCGTCGCCGCCGAACCGGCGCCCCAGATCCACCCAGCCGGACGCCGCCCAGCGGTCGAAGTACGCCCGCTCGCCCTCCAGGAAGCCGGCCTTCTTGACGTTGCCGCGCCAGTTCTTGATGTCGATCTCGCGGTGGGCGATATTCAGGTCGCCGGTGACGATCGCCGGGTCGTGCAGGTCCGCCATCCGCAGCGTCATGGCCTCGAGGAAGGCGTACTTCACGTCCTGCCGGGGCGTGCCGGCCTCGCCGGTGTGGACGTAGCAGCTGACGACCGTCAGTCCGCCGGTGGATGCCTCGATCCAGCGGCCGGGCTCCAGATCGGCGCGCACCGCGTCGATGGGTTCCCGCGACAGCACCGCGACTCCGGCGCGCCCCGGCTGCCCGGACTCGCTGTGGGCCAGGTGGTAGTCCCCGAGCCCCGCGTCGGCCAGCGCCTTCTCCAGTACCTCCGGCGCCGCCCGGACCTCCTGCAGGCTGATGACATCCGCCCGCTGCTCCCGCAGCCAGTCCAGCCCCCCGCGCCGGGCCGCGGCGCGGATGCCGTTGACGTTGGCGACGATCAGCCGCACCGCCGCACCTGCTTCCCGCAACGAACGCGCGCCGTCAGCGCATCGCGCGATGCAGATTGGCGTCGATGGCGGCCAGGAAGTCCTGCGTGGTCAGCCACGGCTCGTTGGGGCCGATGAGCAGCGACAGGTCCTTGGTCATCTGCCCGCTCTCCACGGTCTCGATGCAGACGCGCTCCAGCGTCTCGGCGAACGCCGTCACCTCGGGCGTGTCGTCCATCTTGCCGCGGTACGCCAGTCCCCGCGTCCACGCGAAGATCGAGGCGATGGGGTTGGTGGAGGTGGGGTTGCCCTGCTGGTGCTGGCGGTAGTGGCGCGTGACCGTGCCGTGCGCGGCCTCCGCCTCGACTGTCTTGCCGTCCGGCGTCATCAGCACGCTGGTCATCAGCCCCAGCGAGCCGAAGCCCTGGGCCACGGTGTCGGACTGCACGTCTCCGTCGTAGTTCTTGCAGGCCCAGACGTAGCCGCCCTCCCACTTCATCGCCGCGGCCACCATGTCGTCGATCAGCCGGTGCTCGTACGACAGAGCGGCCCGGGCGAACTCGTCCTTGAACTCCGTCTCGAACACCTCCGCGAAGAGATCCTTGAACCGGCCGTCGTAGCCCTTCAGGATGGTGTTCTTCGTCGACAGGTACACCGGGAAGCCGCGGTCCAGCCCGTAACGCATGGACGCCCGGGCGAAGTCCCGGATGGAGTCGTCGAGGTTGTACATGGCCAGCGCCACACCGGGGCCGGGGAACTGGTACACCTCGAGCTCGATCGGCTCCGTGCCGTCCTTCGGGGTGAAGGTGAGCGTGAGCGTCCCCTCGCCGGGCACCTTCATGTCCGTGGCGCGGTACTGGTCGCCGAACGCGTGGCGGCCGATCACGATGGGCTTGGTCCAGCCGGGCACCAGCCGGGGGATGTTGCTGATGACGATGGGCTCGCGGAAGATCACCCCGCCGAGGATGTTGCGGATCGTCCCGTTGGGCGACTTCCACATCTTCTTCAGACCGAACTCGTCCACCCGCGCCTCGTCCGGCGTGATGGTCGCGCACTTCACGCCGACGCCGTGCTCCTTGATCGCGTTGGCGGCGTCGACGGTGATCTGATCGTCGGAGATGTCGCGCGCCTCGATCCCGAGGTCGAAGTACAGCAGGTCGATGTCCAGGTAGGGCAGGATCAGCTGCTCCTTGATGAACGCCCAGATGATCCTGGTCATCTCATCGCCGTCGAGCTCGACGACCGGGTTCGCCACCTTGATCTTGGTCATGCTGTCCCTCCTCGTCGCCGGCGATCGCGGCGCATCGGTCACAGATCCTTGACGTCGGCCTGCTTGGCGGCCACCGCGGCCGCTGCTTCCTGCAGCCCTGCGAGTTCCGTCTCGGTGAGGTCGGTCTTGACGACCTTCCGCACGCCTTCGCGGCCGATCTCGGCCTCGACCCCGAGGTACACCCCGGAGATCCCCTCGTACTCCCCGTCCACCCACGCGCAGACCGGCATCACCGCGCCGGAATCCTCGATGACGGCCTTCGCCATCCGGGCCGCGGCGGCCGAGGGGGCGTAGTACGCCGACCCGGTCTTCAGCAGTGCGACCACCTCGGCGCCGCCGTTGCGGGTGCGCACCACGAGGTCCTCGATCTCCTGCGCGCTGAGCAGATCGGTCAGCGGCTTGCCGTCGACCGTGCAGCGGGACGGGACCGGGACCATGGTGTCGCCGTGGGAGCCCAGCGTCAGCGTCCGCACCGAACCGACCGGCACGCCGAGCGCCCCGGCCACGAAATTGGTGAACCGGGCGGTGTCGAGCATCCCGGCCTGGCCCAGGATCCGGTGTTTGGCGAACCCGGTGACGATCTGCGCCAGCGCGGTCATCTCGTCGAGCGGGTTGGCGACGTTGATGATGACGGAACCAGGCGCGTGCTGCGCCACGTTCTCGGCGACCGAGCGCATGATCTTGGCGTTGGTCTCGATCAGGTCCATCCGGCTCATCCCGGGCTTGCGGGGCAGCCCGG
>CAZECO010000062.1:5276-7062 GCA_964510455.1 uncultured Actinomycetes bacterium | reverse complement strand
GCGTTGGTCTCGATCAGGTCCATCCGGCTCATCCCGGGCTTGCGGGGCAGCCCGGCGGTGATCACCACGATGTCGGATCCCTCGATCGCCTCGTAGCCGGATCCGTCCGGTGCCGTCGTCTGGCCGGTGACCTCGGTCTCGAAGCCCTCGATCGGGCGCGACTGGTTCAAGTCGAGGGCTAGGCCCTCCGGCTTTCCCTCGATGACATCCGTGAGCACGACCTCGGAGAAGACGTCGTACTGGGCCAACCGCTGGGCGGTCGTCGACCCGTAGAACCCCGCTCCCACCACCGTGACTTTGCCGCTGCGTGCCATCGCCTTCCAACTCCCGCCGAATTGCGCGACCGGCCGCGCAGGAACCGGTCCCAGGTCCGACAAGTCCCGCCGACGCGGGCGCCTGCTGCGCGTGCGCTCAGCGTATCGACACCGCCGCAGCGCTGAGCGGGCGGGACCGCACGGTTCAGATGAGCGGTACCCACAGGCCGAGGACCGCGAGCCCGACGGTGACCCCGGCGAGGAACAGCACGTCGATGTACGCGGCCCGCACCGCCAGCAGCCCGGCGTCCTCCTCCGATCTGGTCAGCCGGATCATGCATGCGACACCGGCGGAACCAGCCAGCGTCAGCGCGCCGAGCCGGAAGTTGACCCACACCAGGATCAGCCCCATCGCAGCGATCCCCAGCACCAGCGCCAGCGGACGCCACTGGCGGGGGGTGGCCGTAAGGGCGAAGGCCGCCACGGGTGTCAGCGGCGGCTCGTCGGGAGGTCGATCCTCAGGCACGCTGCGCATCCTCTGCGGCTTCCACGACGTTGGCCAGCAGCATCGCGCGGGTCATCGGCCCGACACCGCCCGGCATCGGAGCCATCCAGCCTGCCACGTCGGCCACCGCAGGGTCGATGTCGCCCACCAGGCCGGAAGGCCCCCTGGTGATGCCCACATCCAGCACTGCAGCGCCCGGCTTGACCATCTCCGGGGTGATCAGGCCCGGAAGACCCGCGGCCGCGACGACGATATCGGCGGCCCGGGTGTGCGCGGCCAGGTCGCGGGTCCCGGTGTGGCACAGGGTCACCGTCGCGTTCTCGCTGCGGCGCGTCAGGAGCAGGCCCAGCGGCCGGCCGACGGTCACACCGCGGCCGACCACCGTCACCTCGGCTCCGGCGATCGGCACGTCGAACCTCCGCAGCAGCTCCACGATTCCGCGCGGGGTGCAGGGCAGCGGCCCGGGCGCGTTGAGCACCAGCCGGCCGAGGCTGATCGGATGCAGCCCATCGGCGTCTTTGGCGGGATCGATCAGCGCGAGCAGGGCGTTCTCATCCATGCCCTTGGGCAGCGGCAGTTGGACGATGTACCCGGTGCAGGCCGGGTCTCTGTTCAGCCGGTGGATGGCTTCGGCGACGTCGGCGGCGGACGCCTCGGCGGGCAGGTGCTCGCGCAACGACGCGATGCCGACCTCTTCGCAGTCGCGATGCTTGCCGGCCACGTACGCCCGGCTTCCCGGGTCGTCGCCCACGAGGATCGTGCCGAGCCCTGGCTCCACACCCGCGTCACGCAGCCGTGCGACCCGCAGCGCCAATTCCGCCTTGATGGCCGTGGCCGTCGCCCTGCCGTCGAGCACCACAGCCGTCATGGGCACCAGTGTTCCATGATCGACTCGCCAGGTGCGAAGCGCCGCGGGAATCCATCCTCTCCGGATGCCGAGGCCCCTCATCCCGCGCCCGGCCTCGGCGCCCGGACTCGGCGCCCGGACTCGGCCTCGGGCCGACGCGGCGATCAGGCCCGGGCTACG
>CAZECO010000062.1:0-5176 GCA_964510455.1 uncultured Actinomycetes bacterium | reverse complement strand
CCGCCACCCACGCTCAACCCCCGGCACCACCCCGAAATATCGACGCGTTCGCCGACACCAGCCCGCCGCACGACGCGGTGGCGCATCACCGCAGGGTCAAGGCCGAAGCGCTGGCTGCCGGTTGGCGATGGCCACGGCCGCCAGGGTGAGGCCCACGCCGAGCGCCATCCCCCAACCGAACATGACGCCCGGCTGCGGGAACAACAGGTCGAGGGCCGCACCTCCTGCGAGCTGCCCGGCGATGCTGGCGAGCGCGAAGCGCAGCACGCCGAGGATCGGCACCACCCGCGCGGCCAGCGCGATGAAGGCGACGCCGAGCGGGCCGCCGATGTACAGCCAGGGCTCGTCGGGCAGCGGGGCCAGGGACCACCCCGCCAACAGGCGGCCCGCCAGCACGACGACGAGCAGGAGCGCGGTTCCAACGATGAAGTTCACGACCGCGGCAGCGGGGGCCCAGCCGCTGGCAACCGACACTTGAGCGTTCAGCGCCTGTTGGACGGCGATCCCCAGCCCCGCTGAGAGTGCGAGCGCGCCCAGCAGCGGGGCACCGGTTGCGCCGGCGTCCCCCAGCCGGGGCGCCACGGCGACGACAACCGCGCACAGTGCCAGCAGGGCGCCGATGATCCGGTTGGCGGTGAGCTGCAGGCGGCCGGCCGGGCCCAGCCCGATGGCATCCACGCCCAGCGACCCGAACGCCTGGCCGGCCACGACCGCCACGATGAACAGCGCCACTCCGAGGGTCGGCACGGTCAGCCCCTGAGTGGCCACGAGCCAGGCCCCGGCGATGCCGCCGAGCAGCTGCCAGCGCCGCAGCCTCCCGTCCCGCACGCTGCCGGCGACGGACCGCAGCGCCCCACGCATCCGCGGAACGGCGACCACAGCCGCCGCCAGCAGCACCAGCCCGGTCACGAAGCTGATCAGCGCGCTGTGGAATCCCGCCGTCGTCGCCGATTCGCCCGACTCGATCAGGCGCATCGCCAGGACCGCGTTGACCCGCGATTGCACGCTGACGGCCACACCGACGCCGACGCTGGCGAGCAGTGCGGCGCGCAGCACACGCTGGGTGCGGACCGATCCGGCGTCAGTGGAAGAAATGCCGCGTCCCGGTGAAGTACATCGCGACCCCGGCCTCGGCCGCGGCCGCGATGACTTCGGAATCGCGGACCGAGCCGCCGGGCTGGACGACTGCGGATACCCCGGCGTCGATCAGCACCTGCAGCCCGTCGGGGAAGGGGAAGAACGCATCGGAGGCCGCCACCGAACCCCGCGCCCGCTCCTCCCCGGCACGTGCCACCGCCAACCGCGCCGAGTCGACCCGGTTGACCTGACCCATGCCGATGCCGACGGCGGCGCCGCCGCGCGCCAGCAGGATGGCGTTGCTCTTCACACCCCGGCACGCCCGCCATGCGAAGGCCAGGTCCGCCAGGGTCGTCTCGTCGGCCGGTTCGCCGGCGACGAGCTGCCAGGCGGACGGATCGTCCCCCTGGGCGTCGAGGCGGTCCCTCGACTGCATCAGCAGGCCGCCGGAGATCGGCCTGATCTCGACGCCCGGTCGCGCAGCGTTGGCGAGCCGGAGCAGCCGCAGGTTCTTCTTGGCGGACAGGATCTGCAGGGCGGCATCGCTGAACTCGGCAGCCACGACGACCTCGGTGAAGACCTCCGCGATCGCGGCGGCGCAGGCCTCGTCCACCGGGCCGTTGCAGGCGACGACCCCGCCGAACGCGCTCACCGGGTCGGTGGCGACGGCCTTGCGGTAGGCCTCGGCGATGTCCGTCCCGACGGCGACGCCGCACGGGTTGGCGTGCTTGATGATGGCCACCGCCGGTCCGGCGAAGTCGTGCGCCGTCCGCCATGCCGCATCGGCGTCCACGTAGTTGTTGTAGGACATCTCCTTGCCCTGCAACTGCTCCGCCGCCGCCAGGCCTCCCCCGGCGCGGTACAGCGCAGCGTCCTGATGCGGGTTCTCGCCGTACCGCAGGTCGCCCGCCTTGCGCCAGCTCGCCCCGACCCAGGTCGGGAACCGGGGCGAGTCCTCGGTCGCCGCCCGGACCGAACGCATCCAGGACGCCACCGCGATGTCGTAATCCGCGGTGTGCGCGTAGGCATCCGCGGCCAGGTCGCGGCGGGTCGGTTCGTCGAACCCGCCGGCGGCCACGGCCGCGATCACCTCCGGGTAGCGGGCGGGGTCCACCACGACGGCCACACAGCCGTGGTTCTTCGCCGCGGCCCGGATCATCGCCGGTCCGCCGATGTCGATCTGCTCGACGCACTCCTGCGGCCCGGCGCCGCTGCGCACCGTCTCGACGAACGGGTAGAGGTTCACCACGAGCAGCTCGAACGCCGCTATGCCGAGCTCGGTCAGCTGGCGCCGGTGGTCGGCCAGCCGCACATCGGCGAGCAGGCCCGCGTGCACGCCCGGATGCAGGGTCTTCACGCGGCCGTCGAGGCACTCCGGAAAGCCCGTGACCGCCGAGACCTCGACAACCGGCACGCCCGATTCCGCGATGACCCGTGCGGTGCTGCCGGTGGAGACGATCTCGACGCCTGCCGCGTGCAGGCCTTGCGCGAGCTCGACCACGCCGGTCTTGTCGTAGACGCTGAGCAGTGCGCGCCGGATGGGGACCGCATTCACGGGATGGAGACCTTTCTGTCGCTGATGGTGTAGCCGTGCCGAACAAGCCCCGCGACGACGTCCGCCACGAGCCTGCGCTCGACCACCTTGATCCGCTCGTGCAGTGTCGCCTCATCGTCGTCGGGCAGCACCTCGACGGCCTGCTGCGCGATGATCGGACCGCTGTCCACCCCGGCGTCGACCAGGTGCACGGTGCACCCGGTGACCTTGACCCCGTAGTCCAGCGCGTCGCGGACCGCGTGGGCTCCGGGGAAGGCCGGCAGCAGCGCGGGGTGGCTGTTGACGATGCGCCCGCCGAAGGTTGCGAGGAACTGCGGACCGAGCAGCCGCATGAACCCGAGGCTCAGCACCCAGTCGGGGGCGTGGGCAGCCACGGCCTGCGTCAGTGCGACGTCCCACTGCGCCCGTGCGGGGAAGGCTTCGACCGGCACCACGAAGGTCGGGGCGCCCGGCACGCGCTCCAGCGCCGCGATTCCGGCGCGGTCGGAGCCCACGGCGACGATGTCGGCGCCGATACCGTCGGACGCGTTCGACAGCGCCTGCAACAGGGTGCCGCTGCCCGATGCCAGGACTACGACCCGCGCTCGACTCACCTGACAATGCTAGGTGCTGGACGATCTGCCTCAGGCGCAGCGCTGGTCGCAGTCCGGACGGCGCCGTCCCCCTCACGGCCGCCGGTCGCACACCGGGTCCGGCCGCCTGCCACAATCGCCGCGATGACCGAGACCCTCACGCGCGACGATGTGCGCCGAGCAGTCCTGCGCGCCCAGGGCTTCGGCCGTGATGGTCCGGCCCCCACTGCGCGGAGCCTGGCAGCGGCGGTGCGCAGCCTCGGCCTGCTGCAGGTGGACTCCATCAACGTCGTGATCCGCGCCCACTACCTTCCGCTGTTCAGCCGGTTGGGCGCATACGACACCGATGCCCTGGATCGCCTCAGCCAGCGGCAGCCCCGCAAGCTGTTCGAGTATTGGGGCCACGAGGCCTCCCTGATCCCGGTGCAGACCCAGCCGCTGCTGCGCTGGCGGATGGCCGACGGGCACGCCTGGTCGGGGCCGCACCGCGTGGCCCGGGAGCGCCCAGGGTTGATCGACGATGTCCGCGCGGCCGTCGCCGAGCACGGGCCCATGTCCGCCGCCGGTCTGGAGCGGGTCGTCGCCGGGGACCACCAGCGCTCGCAGGACTACGCCTGGGGCTGGAACTGGTCGGACGTGAAACGGGCGCTGGAGTTCCTGTTCGGCATCGGCGAGCTCTCGGCCGCGGGGCGCGACCGCACGTTCACCAGGCTCTACGACCTCACCGAACGGGTGATCCCATCGCAGGTCCTGCGCATCCCCACCCCGCCGCGGGCCGAGGCGATCCGCAGCCTGGTCGAGCGTGCTGCGCGGGCACTGGCGGTGGCCGGCGAGGCGGACCTGCGCGACTACTGGAGGCTGCCCGCCGCGGCCACGCGCACGGCCGTCGGGGAACTGGTGGAGGACGGGACGCTCCGACCGGTCGCGGTGCCCGGTTGGCCGGCCGCCTACCGGCACCGCGACACCGTCGTCCCCCGCTCCTGCCGCGGCGAGGGGCTGCTGTCGCCCTTCGACCCGATGATCTGGAACCGGCCCCGGCTGGAACGGGTCTTCGGCATGCGCTACCGGGTCGAGATCTACACCCCGGCCGCGCGGCGCGAGTTCGGCTACTACGTGCTGCCGTATCTGCACGATGGGAGGATCGTCGCCCGCCTGGACCTGAAGGCGGACCGCGATCGGGGCGTGCTGCTGGTCCGCGGCGGCTGGTCGCAGCATGCGCTCGTGGGCAGCGCGCACCCGGTGCCCGGAGCCTTCGTGTCCGACCTGGCCGGACACCTGCAGCAGACGGCACGATGGTTGGGGCTGGACGGGGCGGCATACGATGCCGACCGCGGCGACCTGCCAGCGGCACTGCGCCGCACCGGCTAGCCGCACAGCGCAACGGAAAGGGAAGCCATGCCGATCGAGCCGGACACCATCACCGTCACCGGGACGGCAACGGTCGAAGTCGCCGCGACACACGCCGACGTGCAGATCACCGTGCGGGGGTCGTCGAGCTTCGGCCCGGACCAGGCGTTGACCAAGGCGCGGGAGGTCGTCGCACTGGTGGAGGCCCTGCGGGCCCTTTCCATCCCGCAGGATCGGATCGAACTGCTGGGCGTGGCCACCCAGTCCACGTCCGGGCGGGTGACCCGTTCGTCATCCGCCGCCTACCGCCTCAACGTCCGCACCGACACCCTGGACCAGGTTCCGCTGGTGATCGATGCGGTGGCCGGCCAGAAGAACGCTGGGATCGACAATGTCGCCTGGCGGTATCCCGAGGACGCGGGCCGCCAGGAGGCTCTCACCGGGGCCGTGGCGCAGGCACGGGCCAAGGCTGACTCGGTGGCGGCCGCGCTGGAGGTCCGGCTGCAGGGCGTGCGGCGGTTCACCGAGCACGCCTATGGCCGCGACCCCGGGCCGGTCATGCAGGCCAGCGCCAGGATGGAGGGCGCGGGACCGGCGCTGGACCTGGATGTGGCGCACCACAAAG
>CAZECO010000061.1:0-17607 GCA_964510455.1 uncultured Actinomycetes bacterium | reverse complement strand
GGTCGCCAAGGAATGGCAGCGCGACCCCAAGCAGATGCGGAAGCTGGGCTTCTAGGGCTGCGGCGGGGCTTGATCCAACGGAACCATGATCAACACGCCGAAATTCGATGTGTTGATCATGGTTCTGTTGGATCTTCCCCGCAAGGACCGCTCAGCGCGCGGAGCTGGCCGGCCCGGGCAGCGGATTGGGCTCCGCCCCGCCGTAGCGCCGCTCCCGGCGCGCGTACTGCTCGATCGCCCACCACAGGTGGCGGCGGTCCACATCGGGCCACAGGGTGTCGATGAAGACCAGTTCCGCGTAGGCCGCCTGCCACAGCAGGAAGTTGCTGGTGCGCTGCTCCCCGCTGCTGCGCAGGAAGAGGTCCACATCGGGCATGTCCGGCTCGTCGAGGAACCGTGCGAAGGACTCCTCGTCGATGTCGCTGGGATCGAGCCGGCCGTTGCGGGCCGCCTCGGCCATGGCGCGCGCCGCATCGGCGATCTCCGCCCTGCCCCCGTAGTTGATGCACATCACCAGGTTCAGCCCGGTGTTGTTCGCCGTGAGGGCCTCCGCGGCCTCGATCTCCTCGATCACCGACTTCCACAGCCGCGGCCGGCGCCCCGCCCAGCGCATCCGGATCCCCAGCGAGTGCACCTCGTCGCGCCGGGTGCGCACCACCTCGCGGTTGAACCCCATCAGGAAGCGCACCTCTTCCGGTGAGCGTTTCCAGTTCTCGGTGGAGAACGCGTAGACGCTCAACCACTGCACGCCGATCTCGATGGCGCCGTGGACGACGTCGAACAGCGCATGCTCGCCCGCCTCGTGACCGGCGGTGCGCGGCAGTCCGCGGTCCTTCGCCCAGCGCCCGTTGCCGTCCATCACGATCGCCACGTGGCGCGGCACGGCACCGGGCGGCAGCAGCGGCGGACGGATGCCGGAGGGGTGCGGGGTCGGCTGCCTGGTCATGGTGCTACCGGCTGCGGTGTGCGGTCGACCAGCGGCAACGACTTCAACCCCCGCTCCAGGTGCCAGTTGACGTAGGCGGCGACCAGTCCGCTGGCGGTGCGCCGATCCCGTTCCCCGGACGCCGCCGCGGTCTCCCAATCGCCGGTCAGCAGGCTGGACAGCAGCTCCACGCAGGACTGCGCGGGCGCGGCGGAGCCGGACGGTCGGCAGTCCCGGCACACGATGCCGCCCGCGGCCGGGTGGAACGCCGTATGGGGCCCGGGCGTGCCGCAACGGGCGCAGTCGGCGAACGAGGGCGCCCAGCCGGCGATCGCCAGGCTGCGCAACAGGTAGGAGTCCAGGATCAGGCCGGCCGGACGATCCTGCGCCTGCAGCGCGCGCAGGCCGGCGACCAGCAGCAGGAACTGCTGCGGTGCGGGCTCGCGCTCCACCGGGGTCAGACGTTCGGCGGTCTCCGCCATGGCGTGGCCGGCGGTCCATCCCGGGTAGTCGCCGGCCAGCACGGAGCCGTGCGCGCTGATCGTCTCCAGCTGGGTGACGGTGTCCAGGTTGCGCCCGGTGTGGAACTGCACATCGACGTGGCCGAGCGGCTCCGCCCGTGCTCCGAACCGGCTCGTGGTGCGGCGCACGCCCTTGACCACGGCTCGCACGCGGCCGTTCTGCCTGGTCAGGAAGGTGACGATCCGGTCGGCCTCGGCCAACTTGTGCGACCGCAGCACGATGGCTTCATCCCGGTACAGCGGCACGGTCAATCATGGCACGGACTTCCGCGGCAGGGCCGGACTACAGACGGCCGGTCGCCTTCAGCCCCGTCAGACCGAACAGCCCAACGACCACCAGGCCCCGTGCGAACCGGCCGCCCGGGGTGAGGACCGGCCAGGACAGCGCGAACAGCCAGGCGACGAACAGGGCGACCAGGAGCAGCAGCAGGGTGCCGAGCCACGCAAGACCGCCGGAAACGAACAGCCCCCCGGCCAGCGTCAGGCCCATCATCACGGGCACCATCCAGCGCGGAAGGCGGTGCATCCTCAGCAGGGCCGGGGCCGACAGCCGGTTGAGTTTGGCACGTGCCGGCGAGGGCGGGGGCGCCGCGGGGCGCGAAGGACCGCCCGATCCTGCTCGCCGGGCGGGATTGCCCGATTGGTGCTGCCGTTGCGGCTGCTTCCGTGCCTTCGCCATAGGTGTGCCTCCGCTTCCAGGATCGCACGGATTCCCGGCCCGCCGGCATGGCACAGTGACCGCATGCGAGTGGTGACCCGGCACAGTCCGCGCGACCCGGAGGGGTTCCTGGCCGACGCGGCGCAGGCGCTGCAGGTGCTCGCACGGCAGCCCGGATTCGTCGGCGGCGAGGTCGGCCGCAGCCCGGACGCCCCGCAGGTGATGCTGGTGACGACGAGGTGGGCCGATGTCGGCTCGATGCGGCGGGGGATGGGGTCGTTCGACGCCAAGGTGGCGCTGGCGCCGGTGATGGCCAGCGCGGCCGACGAGCCGAGCGCCTTCGAGGTGCTGGTCGAGGCGGCCGGCGGCGAACTGCGATACCGGGACAGTGCGCGGGCGGCAGGGGAGGCGAGCGCGGGCACTGATCCACCATCGCCAGGCCGTCAACCGCTAACCTCGTGGGGCAGGTGGCCGTCAGCCAGCCGGAGTGGAGCACCATGAGCGATCGCGTCGATCACATCGTCAACCTGTCCAAGCGCCGGGGGTTCGTCTACCCCTCCAGCGAGATCTACGGCGGGACGAGGTCGGCATGGGATTACGGCCCGCTGGGAGTGGAGCTGAAGGAGAACATCCGCCGGCAGTGGTGGCAGAGCGTCGTGCGCGGTCGCGACGATGTGGTGGGCATCGACTCCTCGATCATCCTCGCCCCGCAGGTGTGGGCCGCCAGCGGGCACATCGACGCGTTCGTGGATCCGCTGACCGAATGCAAGCAGTGCCATCACCGCTTCCGCGCCGATCAGCTGATCGAGGCGTTCGAGGAGCGCAAGGGGCGTCCCCCGGAAGCCGGGCTGGCCGAGATCCCGTGCCCCAACTGCGGCACGAAGGGCCAGTTCACCGAGCCGCGGGACTTCAACGGCCTGCTGCGCACCAACATCGGGCCCATCGAGGACGAGGGCAGCGTCCACTACCTGAGGCCGGAGACGGCCCAGGGGATCTTCGTCAACTACGCCAACGTGCAGGGCACGGCGCGCATGAAACTGCCGTTCGGCATCGGCCAGACCGGCAAGAGCTTCCGCAACGAGATCACCCCGGGCAACTTCATCTTCCGGACCCGGGAGTTCGAGCAGATGGAGATGGAGTACTTCGTCGTCCCCGGTACCGACGAGCAGTGGCACGAGTACTGGATGCAGCAGCGCTGGGACTGGTACGTCGACCTCGGCATCAAGCCGGAGAACCTGCGCTGGTTCGAGCACCCGCAGGACACGCTGGCCCACTACTCCAAGCGGACGGTCGACATCGAGTACCGCTTCGAATTCGGGGGCTCGACGTGGGCGGAGCTGGAGGGCATCGCCAACCGGACCGACTTCGACCTCAAGACCCATTCGGAGCACTCAGGGGTGGACCTGTCCTTCTTCGACCAGGCGGCCGGCGAGCGGTTCGTGCCGTTCGTCATCGAACCGGCCGCGGGACTGACCCGCTGCGTCCTGGCGTTCCTGCTCGACGCCTACGACGTGGATGAGGCGCCGAACGCCAAGGGCGGGGTCGATACCCGCACCGTGCTGCGGCTGGATCCCCGGCTGTCGCCGGTGAAGGTCGCGGTGCTGCCGTTGTCGCGGCACGCGGACCTGTCTCCCAAGGCCCGTGCTCTGGCGGCCGGGCTGCGCAAGCGGTGGAACATCGAGTTCGACGACGCGGGCGCCATCGGCCGCCGCTACCGGCGCCAGGACGAGATCGGCACGCCGTACTGCGTGACCGTGGACTTCGATTCGCTGGACGACGACGCCGTCACGGTCCGCGACCGCGACACGATGGCGCAGGACCGGATCGGGATTGACTCGGTGGTCGATTGGCTGGCGGACCGGCTGCCGGCCTTCTAACGTTGGCCGTAGCCATCTGGTCGCGCTGCGTAACGCGGTGGCCCCACTTGTCCGGTTTGTCCGAACAGGCAGTTACACTTCCACCCAATCGGGGGGGCACAGGGCTCCCGAACAACGGGAGGAAGCACATGAAGCGCGCATCGCGTGCAGCCTTCGCCGTCGCATCAGCATCTCTGCTCGGTGTATCGGCGATCGGCGGCACCGCCCTGGCGGATCCGCCGGGCAACAACGGCACCGTGAAGATCGACGGAGTTGTGTTCGACTCGCACCCGAACAACGAGCCCCACGTCGGGTGCAACTTCGAGGTGGACTTCTACGGCTTCGACGAAGGTCCTTTCTACGCGGACGTCACGTTCGAGGCTCAGCCCCCGACCGGGCGCGGGGTGCTGCTGACGGACACGGTCTTCATCGGCGGGAACAGCAGCGCCGGCGGTGGCAGCGAGGCCGGACTCGACGCCTCCCGCGAGTACACCCTGAACTTCGCCGGCTACAAGCAGCATCCACAGCAGGGCTTCCACGTCAAGCTGACCGTCAACGCCGACGGCAGCAAGGGGGCCAACACCAAGCACAAGGTCTTCTGGGTCACCGAATGCGAGGAGCTCCCGTCGTACGACCACAACTGACGGTCAGCGTGGGCCGGGGTGCGCAAGCACCCGGCCCACGCGTCGTCGGTTCACGCGGACTTCGCTGTCCGTTTCGCCGGCGCCCGCTTCGCCGCCGCCTTCTTCGCCGGAGGCTTGGCGTCACTGCCATCGGGTGCGCCGACTGGCTGGGCCGCCGGCTTGCGGGCAGCCGCCCGCTTCCGCGGCGCCGCGGCATCCGCCTTCGCGGTCCGGGCCACCGATGCCTGCAGCGCCGCCATCAGGTCCACCACAGCGGTGGCGCCGCCCGCGACTTCGCCCTCGGCGGTGACCGGGACACCCTCGCCGCCGGCGAGCTTGGCGTCGACCATCCGCAGGATCGCCTCGCGGTACTCGTCGGTGTACTGCCGGGGCTCGAAGTCGCCGCTGAGGTTGCCGATCAGCGACTGCGCCATCTGCAGCTCCTGGGGACGGACATCCACCGTCTCGGACAGGAAGCCGAAGTCCGGTTCCCGGATCTCGTCGGGCCACAGCATCATCTGCAGCACCAGCACGTCGTCGCGCACCCGCAGCGCGGCGAGCTGGGTGCGCTGCCGGATCGCGACCTTCACGATGGCGGTGCGTTCGGTCGACTCCAGCGCCTGGCGCAGCAGCACGTAGGGCTTCAGCGCCCGGCCGTCGGGCTCCAGGTAATAGGTCTTGTCGAACAGGATCGGGTCCACCTGCTCGCTGGGCACGAACTCCAGGACGTCGATCTCCTTCTTCGGCCCGACGGGGAGGTCCTCGAAGTCGTCGGGGGCGAACACGATGCGGCTGCCGGAGGCGTCCTCATAGCCCTTGCCGATGTCGCTGAAGGCGACCTCCTGTCCGCATTCGCTGCAGACGCGCTTCATCTTGATGCGTCCGCCATCCTTGAGGTGGACCTGATGGAAGCGCACGGAATGGTCCTCCGTTGCGGTGTACATCTTGACCGGCACGTTGACCAGCCCGAAGGCCAGTGAACCGGTCCACATCGCGCGCATAGCGCAAGGATGACCCTGTGAGGCCCATGCTCGCCACCCCTGCGCCGATTCCGCACGGCCCGGAGTGGTGTTTCGAGGTCAAGTGGGACGGGATGCGGGTGCTGGCGGAGGTCGGCGGCGCCGCGGTGCGGCTGACCAGTCGCAACGGCAACGATGTGACCGCGGCCTTCCCCGAACTCCAACCGCTGGCCGGACTGGGCCGTGCGGCGGTCCTCGACGGGGAGGTCGTGGCCTTCGACGCCGACGGGCTGCCGTCCTTCGAGCGCCTGACCGAGCGGATCGGGGTGGGTCGGCGTTCGCGCGCCGGGGCGCTTGCCGCCGCGAACCCCGTCACCTACGTGATCTTCGATGTCCTGGAACTGGACGGGGAGCCGCTGCTCGGTGAGGAGTTCCGGCACCGCCGGGCGCTCCTGGAGGGCCTGAGCCTGCCCGCGGGCCCGTTCGTCGTCCCGGCCGCATTCGACGACGGCGACGCGCTGCTGCGCAGCACGAAGGAGCAGGGCCTGGAGGGCGTCATCGCCAAGCGGTGGGACTCCCGCTATCGGCCCGGGGTGCGCAGCCGGTCGTGGATCAAGCATTCCCACCGCAGCACCACCGACGCGGTGGTCATCGGTTGGCGCCCGGCATCGGGGGCCTCGGTCGCGTCGGTCGCCGTTGCGGCCGTCGGCGCGGACGGCTCGCTGACCTACCGCGGCACTGCCGGCTCGGGGATCTCGACGGCGATGGGCGCCGCGCTGGCTGCCGCGCTGCGGCCGCGGGACACCCCCGCTCCGGCCGACGGCCTGGCGCAGGACGCCCAGCGGCTCGCCGCCGATGGTTTCCGGTGGGCGGATCCGGATCCGGTCGTGGAGATCGCCCACCTGGGCATCACCGGAGCGGGGCGGTTCCGGCAGCCCGTCGTCGCCCGGTTCCGCCCGGACCTGCGTTCCTCCGATCTGGGTGCCCCCGTGCCGAGCGGGACGCCCCGCAAGGTCGATGAGCACCCGGTGCAGGTCGCCATCGACGGCCGGACGCTGCGGGTGACGCACCTGGACAAGGTGCTGTACCCGCTGACCGCAACCACGAAGGCCCAGGTGCTGGAGTACTACACGGCCGTGGCCCCGCATCTGCTGCTGCTGGCGGCCGACCGGCCGATCACCCGGCGGCGGTGGCCGGAAGGGGTCGCGGGCGAGGGGTTCTTCGAGAAGAACCTGCCATCCTGGGCGCCGGACTGGATCCGCCGGGTCGCCATGCCCACGAGCAAGGAGCCGATCACCTTCCCCGTCGTGGGTGCCGAAGACCGCGCCGCCCTGGTGTGGCTGGCCGCCCATTCGGCGCTGGAGCTGCACACCCCCCAATGGCGCGTCGATCCCGGGGGGAGGCCGATGGCGCCGGACCGGCTGGTGATCGATCTCGACCCCGGCCCTGGAGCGGGACTGGTGCAGTGCTGCCGAGTCGCGGTGATGGTCCGCGAGCGGCTCGCCGACGACGGGCTGGCCGCACATGCGGTGCTGTCGGGAAGCAAGGGGCTGCACCTGTACGCGAGCCTGCACCAGGCGACCCGCACCGCGGATGAGGTCGCCGACTACGTGCGCGGCGTCGCCCAGCACTGCGGGGAGCAAGCCCCGCAGCTGGTGGTCGTCACCATGGCCAAGCAGGCCCGCGGGGGCCGGGTCTTCGTCGACTGGAGCCAGAACCGGGCTGCGAAGACGACCCTGGCGCCCTGGTCGCTGCGGGGCACGGCAGCCCCGCAGGTGGCTCTGCCGGTGACCTGGGACGAAGTGGAATCGGGCGACCTGCAGCAGGTGCAGATCGGCGAGGCGCTGCGGCGGCTGGCAGCCGGCTCGGTGCCGCTGCCCTGGTGAGCGCGCGGCGGCGTGAGGGGGTAAGGGCGCCCACGACCAAACACAGGCACATACGAGGTGGGACGATCTCGTCCACCAGGGATGCAGCCACGGCAAGGACATCAGCATTGGCCAGGCGGAAGGGCTCGTCCAAGGGCCACAGCGGCTGTGGATGCCCCTGCGGATCCGTCGCGCCCAGGGCTCGGCTGAGGTTGGCCTGCCGGAAGGCCGACTTGGCGAACTCCACCATCTGCCCCGTTGCGACCGATCCCCGGAACAGGTCCGCAGCATTGCGGCCATCTACTGTCGCGGTCGCGCCCGCCCGCATCGTCCAAAGGCGGAGGTACACAAGCCTGGCGACTTCCTCGATCGCGGCGTTGGTCGGACGTACGCCGCCCCTCGTGTAAAGCAACTGGTGCAGGTCGTCGAACTGGCGATCGAGCACCAGTTCGGCCTGTCCGAAGGACCGGCGGCCCCCTACATGGGAGCGGCGTATGGAACCTGCTCGACCATGGTCATGCCTCCCACCCTTCGTTCCCGGACTCTACGATCCCGCGCGAGCGAACACGCGTGCGATCCGCCGCAGCGCGGATGCAGGGCGCCCGGCGCGATGCGCCACAGCGGCGGCTGGCGCGGGACGAGGCGGCCGGGGACGCACACTGGTGAGGTGACACAGGTGCTGCCCGCGATAGCGGCTGGAGGATTGTCGATCGATCCGCCGGTGGTTCTCGCGCCCATGGCCGGCATCACCAATCGCGCCTTTCGGCGGCTGTGCCGGCGCTACGGCGCCGGGCTGTACGTCTCGGAGATGGTGACCAGCCGGGGCCTGGTCGCCGGGGACGCCGAGACCTTGGGGATGATCCGGTTCCACCCGAGCGAGAGCCCCCGCAGCCTCCAGTTGTACGGCGTCGATCCCGATGTGATCGCCGCGGCCGTCCGGCTGGTCGTGACCGAGGACCGGGCGGACCATATCGACCTCAACTTCGGCTGCCCGGTGCCCAAGGTGACGCGCCGCGGGGGAGGCAGCGCGCTGCCGTGGAAGAGCGATCTGTTCGAGTCGATCGTCGCGCGGGCCGTCGAGGCGGCCGATGGGCGGGTGCCGGTGAGCGTGAAGATGCGCAAGGGCATCGACGACGACCATCTCACCTATCTCCGTGCGGGCGAGGCAGCCGCAAGGTGCGGGGTCGCCTGGGTTGCGCTGCACGGCCGGACCGCCGCCCAGATGTACTCCGGAGCAGCTGACTGGGATGCCATCGCACGTCTGAAGGAGCAGCTGGCCCGGTACGGGACACCGGTGCTGGGCAACGGCGACATCTTCAGCGCGCAGGACGCCGTGTCGATGGTGGCGCGGACCGGGTGCGATGGGGTCGTCGTCGGACGGGGCTGCCTGGGGCGGCCATGGCTCTTCGGCCAACTGGCCGCGGCCTTCGCCGGGCGACCGGTCCCCGCCGACCCTGCGGTCGAGGGGGTCATCGAGACCTATCGGACGCACGCCGCACTGCTGGTGGAGGAGTACGGCCAGCACCGCGGGTGCCGCGAGATCCGCAAGCATCACGCCTGGTACTTCAAAGGCTTCCGCGTCCCGCACCAGATCCGGCTGGCGCTCGGCCTGGTCGAATCGCTGGAGGAGGTCGAGGCGCTGACCGACCAGATCGACCGCGGCCAGCCCTGGCCCGGCGCTGCGGCGCAGGGGCCGCGCGGACGCACGGGTCCCCCACGGGCGGTCGCGCTTCCGCAGGGATGGCTGGATTCCTCGCGGCTGTCGCAGCGCTGCGACCTCAGCGGTGCGGAGATCGGGGCATCGGGAGGCTGACGACACGGGACTTGTTTGCCGCGAAGTCCGAGCGAAACCCGTTGTGGAGTGGAACGATCGCTGTAACGACTCCAGAAATCGGAGCCATACGGAAGGCGGGCGCAATGACCACCGAGTACCAGGCCGGAACCACGAACAGTACGGCACGACTGATGGCAATTCTGACGATCGTTGCTGGCGTGGTCCTCATCGTCGCGGGAGCCCTGACATGGGTCGCCGTGACCAACCAGTTGGAGGCCGAGAACATCACCGTCTCGGGCGATGCCGACTGCGCAGCGGGCAAGGAGGTCAACGGCCCCATCACCGCGTTCTGCCAGGCGGAGGTCATCAACAAGCACGCCCTGGAAACGACGGGCGGGAAGACCTACGCCGAGCTGGATCGCGACGATCCGACGCGCAACACCGCCATGCAGGCATCGTTCCTGCGGGCTTCGCTGTTCACCTCCGTGGTGGCGTACGGCGTGGCTGCGATGGCTGCCGGCCTCGGCGTCGTCTGCGTCATGATCGGTGTCGGCTTGAACGCAGCCGCCAAGCGCTGATCCCACGGCGTCAGCGCGCATCCTCCCTTGCGAATGGGAATGATCGGCGCGACAAGGCAGCGTGCGCATGGGTCACGCTGTCCATCGACGAAGGGGAGACGAAATGTCCGAGGAAAGCATCAGTGAGGAACTCGGCACCGAATCTGCGGGCGGGCACGGCAAGCTGAAGGCGCTGGGGGCGCTCACGCTGATCGCCGGTGCGCTTGCCGCGGTCGCTGCCCTCATTTCCCGCCGCAGGAGTGAGTAGGAAACTGCGCAGCGCAGATAGCGGCGCACGCGAGCAGAACCCCGCGGGAGGTCCAAGCCCCGCGGGGTTCTGCGCTGTTCGTCCCCCGCAGACCCTCGGGCAGCGCGCAGCACATCCCCGCAGGAAAGCCGCCGTTCGACCCCAGATCGCCGCCCGTCCGCTGGCATGATGGCGCCGTCGGGCAGGAATACCCACCAAGGAGCGCAACCGATGACACCAACTGCCACACAGGCCAAGTACGTCTACGACTTCACCGAGGGCAACAAGGACCAGAAGGATCTGCTCGGCGGCAAGGGTGCGAACCTCGCCGAGATGACGAACATGGGCATCCCCGTTCCCTTCGGCTTCACGGTGACGACCGAGGCCTGCAAGTACTACCTCAAGCACGGACGTGTTCCCGACCAGCTCGCGGCGCAGGTCAGCGGCGCGCTGGTCAAGACCGAGGAGGAGACCGGCAAGGGCTTCGGCGATCCGCGGAACCCGCTGCTGCTGTCGGTGCGCTCGGGCGCGAAGTTCTCCATGCCCGGCATGATGAACACCGTTCTCGACATCGGGCTGAACGACGACACGATCGCCGGCCTGCTCGAACTGTCCGGCAACGAGCGGTTCGCCTGGGACTCCTACCGGCGCCTGGTGCATATGTTCGGCGACACCGTGCTGCAGGTTCCCGACGAGCTGTTCGAGGAGGCGATCGACGAGGCGAAGGCCGCCAAGGGCACCGATAACGACCTCGACCTCGACGCCGAGGACATGAAGGCGCTGACGGTCAAGTACAAGCAGATCGTCGCCGACCACACCGGCAAGCCGTTCCCGGACGACCCCCGGACCCAGCTCGACATGGCCATCATGGCCGTGTTCAACTCCTGGAACACCGAGCGGGCGATCCTGTACCGCCGCCAGGAGCGCATCCCGGCGGACCTGGGCACCGCGGTCAACGTGCAGGCGATGGTCTTCGGCAACCTCGGCGAGCACTCCTACACCGGCGTCTGCTTCACCCGCGACCCGGCGACCGGCGCCACCGGGGCCTACGGCGACTGGCTGGAGGACGCCCAGGGCGAGGACGTGGTGGCGGGCATCCGCAACGCCCTGCCGCTGGCGGAGCTCGAGCAGGCCTACAAGCCGGGCTACGACCAGCTGCTGGCGACCATGGAGCAACTGGAGAACCACTACCGCGACCTGTGCGACATCGAGTTCACCATCGAGCGCGGCAAGCTGTGGATGCTGCAGACGCGCGTCGGCAAGCGCACGGCGGGCGCCGCCTTCGTGATGGCCATGCACATGGTCGACGAGGGCCTGATCGACATGGACGAGGCCCTGCAGCGCGTCAACGGCGCACAGCTGACCCAGCTGATGTTCCCGCACTTCTCCGCGGGCGCCCCCCGCACCGAGATCAGCCGGGGCATCGCGGCCTCTCCGGGGGCTGCGGTGGGCAAGATCGTCTTCGACTCCGACACGGCCGAGGAGTGGGCGAACAACGGCGACAAGGTCATCCTGGTTCGTCGCGAGACGACGCCCGAGGACCTCAAGGGCATGGTCGCCGCCCAGGGCATCCTGACGACCCGCGGCGGGAAGACCTCCCACGCAGCTGTGGTCGCGCGCGGGATGGGCAAGACCTGCGTCTGCGGCGCGGAGTCGCTGGAGCTCGATCTTTCCGCCAAGCGTGTGGTGGCGCCGGACGGCAGCGTCTTCGGCGAGGGCGACGTGATCTCGATCGACGGCACGTCCGGTGCTGTCTTCAGCGGCGAGGTGCCGGTCGAGGACTCCCCGGTCGTGCAGTACTTCGAGGGCAAGGTCCGCAACGACCACGATCCGCTGGTGCACGCCGTGCACCGGATCCTCTCCCATGCCGACGCCAAGCGGCGCCTGCTGGTGCGGGCGAACGCCGACACGCCGGAAGACAGCCAGCGCGCCCGCCGTTTCGGGGCCGAGGGCATCGGCCTGTGCCGCACCGAGCACATGTTCCTCGGCGAGCGGCGCCAGCTGGTGGAGAACCTGATCCTCAGCGACACCGACAGCGGCCGGTTGGCGGCCCTGGACGAGTTGCGGCCGCTGCAGAAGGGCGACTACCTGGAGATCCTGGAGGCGATGGACGGCCTGCCGGTGATCGTCCGGCTGCTGGATCCTCCGCTGCACGAGTTCCTGCCGAACTACACCGAGCTCGAGGTGGAGTGGGCCCTGGCCCGCGCCAAGGGCGTCCGGCTGGAGGAGGACCGGGCACGGGTGTTCGACGCGGTGCACCGGCTGCACGAGCAGAACCCGATGCTGGGCCTGCGCGGCGTGCGGTTGGGCCTGGTCATCCAGGGCCTGTACGAGATGCAGGTCAAGGCGCTTGCCGAGGCCACCGCGGAGCAGATCAAGGCCGGCCGGGACCCGCGCGCAGAGGTGATGATCCCGCTCACGGCGACGGTGCAGGAGTTCGAGATCATGCAGCAGCGCTCGAAGGCCGTCTTCGCAGAGGTGGAGGAGGCCTACGGCGTCAAGCTCGAGATCCCGATCGGCACGATGATCGAGGTGCCGCGCGCCGCGCTGACCGCTGGTGAGATCGCCGAACAGGCGGAGTTCTTCTCCTTCGGCACCAACGACCTGACGCAGATGACCTGGGCGTTCTCCCGCGACGATGTCGAGGGCGCCTTCTTCGGCCGCTACATCGAGCTGGGCATCTTCGGTGTGTCCCCGTTCGAGTCGATCGACCCGTACGGCGTCGGCCGGCTGGTGCGGATCGCGACCGAGGACGGCAAGGCGGCCAACCCCAACCTGGAGGTCGGGGTCTGCGGCGAGCATGGCGGCGACCCGGCGTCGATCCACTTCTTCGAGAGCGCCGGCGTCGACTACGTCTCCTGTTCGCCGTTCCGGGTACCGGTGGCGCGGCTGGAGGCGGGCCGCGCAGCCGTCGGTGCGAGCGGCGGCGACACCCGCTGAGCTTGCAGGAGAGCGCCGCGACGGCCGGTCTTCCACCCGTCGCGGCGCTTTCCACTGCCGCAAGCCGGCCGATCCGGCCTGCGGGCTCTTCGCCGTATCGTGGGTCTGGTTGCGCCGGTCGCGGAAATCATCGGCGCCGCACTTTTCGTGCGTCACAATTGGGGGGTGAGCACGGCGACCATGGCACGACCTGCGACCGTCGCCAGACAGCGGCGCGGCTGGGCGATCCTGGCATCCTGGGTGCTGATCGCTGCCGCGGCGATCCTGGTCTTCGCGCCCGTCGCGGCGGTCGCCGACATCGTCAGCAGCGCCCGGTCGTACGACACGACGCCGACCGGCGCGATCGCCGTGCTCGGCGCCTCGCAGTACTGGGGCGAGCCCTCGCCGGTGTTCAGCAATCGGCTCGACCATGCCCGCGACCTGTGGGGGCAGGGTGTGGCACCGCTGATCGTGACGGTCGGCGGCAAGATCGAGGGCGACATCACCACCGAGGCCGAGGCCGGCCGGCAGTACCTCATCGACTCCGGGGTGCCGGCCGATGCGGTGATCGCGCTGCCCGGCGGGGCCGACACCCTCGAGTCGATCGAGATGATCAACGCGGAGCTGCGCAGCAGGGACCTGGACTCGGTGACGCTGGTGAGCGATCGGCTGCACCTGGCACGGTCGAAGGCGGTTGCGACGGCGCTCGGACTCGAGGTGCATGTGTCCGGACGGGCGTTCTCCGACGGCTCGTCCTTCACCCCCGGCCGCGTCGTGCATGAGGCGGGCGGCCTGGTCAGGTTCCAGCTGTGGGACCGCTGGTTCCTGACCGATCCCGGCGATCAGGCCTGAGGAGCCGACCGCCGATGGCGTATCCGCCCGCTGACGAGGAACGGTTCTGCCCCGAAGCGGACAAGGCATCCCCTCGGCGCGCCTTCGCCCGCGACCGGGCCCGCGTCCTGCACTGCTCGGCGCTGCGCCGCCTGGCGGCCAAGACCCAGGTCCTGGTGGCGGGGGAGTCCGACATCCCGCGAACCCGCCTCACGCACACGCTGGAGGTGGCGCAGGTCTCCCGCGAGATCGGCGAGGCGCTCGGTGCGGACCCCGATCTGGTGGAGGTCGCCGCACTGGCCCACGACATCGGCCATCCCCCCTTCGGGCACAACGGCGAGGACGCCCTGCATGAGGTGAGCAGGGGGTACGGCGGATTCGAGGGGAACGCGCAGTCCTTCCGGGTGCTGACCAGGCTCGAGGCGAAGGTCCACCGCGACGGGGAGTCCGTCGGGCTGAACCTGACCCGTTCGGCGCTCGACGCGGCGACCAAATACCCGTGGCCCGCACAGCCGGGGGAGCGGAAGTTCGGGGTCTACGCCGACGACCTGCCGATCTTCGACTGGATGCGGCTGCCGGCTCCGCGGCAGCAGCGGTGCATCGAGGCGCAGATCATGGACTGGGCCGACGATGTGGCGTACTCCGTCCACGACGTCGAAGACGCCGTCGTCCTGGGACACCTCGAACTGGGCGCGCTGCGCAGCCGCACGGAGCGGGACGATGTGGTGGCGACGGCGCACCGCCTCTACGCGGCCGACTGCGACCCCGCGCAGCTGCACGAGGCGCTGCAGCGGGTCCTCGGACTGCCCATCTGGCCGCACCGCTTCGACGGCAGCCACGCGGACCTCGCAGCGCTGAAGGGCATGACATCGGAGCTCATCGGGCGCTTCAGCCTGTCCGCGCAGGACGCCACCAGGGACGCGTTCGGACCCGGCCCGCTGGTGCGCTACCGGGCGGAGCTGATCGTGCCCCCGGAGACCCGCGCCGAGGTCGCGGTGATGAAGGGGGTGGCCGCGCAGTACGTCATGCAGCGGCCGGGCGCCCGCGCCATGTACGACAGGCAGCACGAGATCATCGTCGAGCTGACCGCCGCCCTGTTGGAGCGCGAGGGCGCCGACCTCGATCCGTGGCTGCGGGGATGGTGGGACCGCGCCGGATCCGACGCGCAGCGGGTCCGCGTGGTGGTCGATCAGGTGGCCAGCCTCACCGATGTCAGCGTCCTGCACTGGCACGATCGGCTGTGCCGATGACCGGCCGGATCCGCAACGAGGACATCGCAGAGGTGCGCGCGCGCATCCGGATCGACGAGGTGATCGGCGAGCACGTCACTCTGCGGCCTGCGGGCGGCGGGTCGTTGAAGGGCCTGTGCCCGTTCCATGACGAGCGCAGCCCGTCGTTCCATGTCACCCCGTCGAAGGGCCTTTACCACTGCTTCGGGTGTCAGGCCGGCGGCGACGCCATCGCGTTCGTGATGCAGTTGCAGGGCCTCACCTTCGCCGAAGCCGTGGAGCGGCTCGCGGCGCGGGCCGGTCTCGCGCTGCGCTACGAGGACGGCGGCGCCCCGCAGCGCTCCGATGGCCAGCGGGGCAGGCTGACCGCGGCGAACGCGGCAGCCGCCGACTACTACGCCGCGCAGTTCGCCGCTCCGGAGGGGCAGGGCGCCCGGGAGCTGATGGGCAGGCGCGGCTTCGACGCCGACGCCTGCGCGTCGTTCGGTGTCGGCTACGCGGCCGGCGGCTGGGACGGCCTGACCCGGCACCTGCAGGGCAAGGGATTCGACGCGGAGGTGCTGCTGGCGGCGGGCCTGGTGATCCAGGGCAACCGGGGCGTCTACGACCGGTTCCGCGGACGGATCATCTGGCCCATCCGCGACCTGTCCGGGGATGTGGTCGGATTCGGGGCGCGCCGGATGGACGACGCCGAGGACAGCCCAAAGTACCTCAACACCCCCGAGACCCTGTTGTACAAGAAGAGCCATGTGCTCTACGGGATCGACCGCGCCCGCCGCACCATCTCCAAGACCCAGCAGGTGGTCGTCGTGGAGGGCTACACCGACGTGATGGCCGCGCACCTGGCGGGCGTCACCAACGCGGTGGCCACCTGCGGCACCGCTTTCGGACCGGACCACATCGGCGTGCTGCGCCGCCTGCTGCTGGACGACGCATCCAGCCACGGCGAAGTGATCTTCACCTTCGACAGCGACGAAGCCGGTCGCAAGGCCGCACTGCGGGCGTTCGCCAGCGACCAGCAGTTCGCCACCGCCACCTTCGTCGCGGTCGAGCCGAGCGGCCTCGATCCGGCGGACCTGCGGCAGCAGCACGGCGACCAGGCGGTCCGCGACCTGATCGAGCGGCGCGTCCCGCTGTTCGAGTTCGCGCTGCGCTCGGCCGTGGAGGGCGTCGACCTCGCCACGGCGGAGGGCCGGATGGCGGGCCTGCGGCGCGCGGTGCCCATCGTGGCGGGGATCCGGGATCAGGCGCTCCGGCCGGAGTACGCGCGCGTCGTCGCCGGATGGCTGGGTCTGCCGGAGGCGACCGTCGTCGCAGCGGTGCGGCGCCTCGGCAGGTCCGGGCCCGCACCGGCTGTGCGTCAGGGGTCCCGGGGAGCTCCTGCGGGACTGGAGCGCGACGCCCTGCGGGGCATCCTGCACCTGCCAGCCGTCGCAGGCCCGTGGTTGGACTCGGTGGAGGCGTCGGCGTTCGACGTGCCGGAGTACCGCGGCGCCTATGGAGTGCTGAGCGGTGCGGGCGCTCCGGCGGAGGATGAACCGGGTCACGAGTGGGTCGGCCGGGTGCTCGAGGCGGCGGGCGACGATGCGCAGCGGAACCTGTTGCGGTCGTTGGCCGTGGAACCCCTGCCGCTGCGCTCGGAGGGCGAGGAAGCGGCGGAGCGCTACGTCGTGTCGCTGCTCGCCCGGCTGCTGGACCGCGACGCAGCCCGTCGGCTGGACGCGCTCACGGCGCGCATGGCGCAGCCGGAGGCGGCTGCGTCGGCTGCGCTGCGCCGGGGCATCCAGGAGCAGTACCGGGCCGTCGCCGACCTGCGGCAGCAGCTGCAGCCCATGATCACCGCCGAGGGGGCACCATGAGCCCGTTCCGGCGGCGCCGCGGTGAGGAGCGGCCCGCGCGGGCGGCGGACCTGGAGGCGGAATTCGGCCGTGCTGCGGCCTGGGGCGAGACGCCGAACGGGGGGGCGGTGATCGCGACGAAGGACGGCCTGATCATCGAGGGCGATCCGCCGACCGTGCTGCCCTGGCACTGCATCGATCAGGCGGTGTGGGAGGAGCCCGCGTTCGCCATCCGCCATCGCGATCCGGTCTCGGGCAGCTCCGCCCGCCTGCGGTTGGAGCTCGCGCGGCCCGGCAAGCTGCCGCCCGTCGTGCGCGACCGCGTCACGCGCTCGGTGCTGGTCAGCCGCCGGGTCCCGCTGGTGGGGGAGCTCGGCGCCGTGCTGGCGGCGCGGCGCGACTCGAAGGGCGCCGTGAACTGGACCGTGGTGTTCGATCCCGGGCTGGACCCGGCGGATCCCGAGCTGCAGCAGCGGGCGCGTGATGCGCTGGAGGACCTGCGGCGGTCCTTGGGAGCATGATCGTGTCCGACGATCGCCGCGCGGCGAGGATGAGCGGCGGTCGCGGCGAGGCGCGTTCCAACTTCGCGCGCCGGATTGGCTACACTTGTCGAGCCTTCCCGCGTAGCTCAATCGGCAGAGCGTCCGGCTGTTAACCGGTAGGTTACTGGTTCGAGTCCAGTCGCGGGAGCAGCGAACAACCCCGGCCATCGGTCGGGGTTTTTCACCAGGGGCGGTAGCTCAGTCGGTTAGAGCAGCGGACTCATAATCCGCCAGGCGTGGGTTCGAGTCCCACCCGCCCCACC
>CAZECO010000060.1:5172-17795 GCA_964510455.1 uncultured Actinomycetes bacterium | reverse complement strand
GCCGACCGCGTCGTTGCCGATTCCCGCGACATCCGTCGCAGCCTCACCCGGATCTCCCACGAGCTGCTCGAGCACGCCAAAGGCAGTGCCGATCTCGTCGTGCTCGGGATCCCGACCCGGGGGACGTACCTGGCCAGGCGGATCGCGGCCACGCTCGAATCCATCGAAGGCGTGCCGGTGCCCGTCGGATCGGTGGATGCCACGATGTACCGCGACGACCTGCGCCGCAACCCCACCCGTCCCCTGCAGCCGACGCAGATCCCGCCCGGGGGGATCGACGACAAGATCGTGGTGCTCGTCGACGATGTCCTGTTCTCCGGGCGGACCGTCCGGGCGGCGCTGGACGCGCTGAACGAGTACGGCCGACCCCGCGCGGTGCGACTGGCCGTCCTCGTCGATCGCGGCCACCGCGAACTGCCGATCCGTGCGGATCACGTGGGCAAGAACGTGACGACGGCCCGCGGTGAAGCGGTGCGCGTGCTGCTGAGCGAGATCGATGGCCGCGACGCGGTGGAACTCGTCGGTGCGACGCCCGGGAGGACGGCGTGAAGCCCCATCTGTTGAGCAGCGCGGACCTGACCTACGACGACGCGCTGCTGGTGCTGGACACCGCCGCCGAGATGGCGAACCTGGCCACGGCGTCGGTGCGCAAGCTTCCCGCGCTGCGCGGACGGACCGTGGTGAACCTCTTCTTCGAGGACTCCACCCGAACCCGGATCTCGTTCGAAGCGGCGGCGAAGCGGCTGTCCGCCGATGTCATCAACTTCTCCGCCAAGGGCTCCTCGGTCTCCAAGGGGGAGAGTCTGAAGGACACCGCCCTCACCCTGGCGGCGATGGGCGCCGACGCCGTGGTCATCCGGCACGGATCCTCGGGGGCGCCGTACCGCTTGGCGCACTCCGGTTGGGTCGCGGCCTCGGTGGTGAACGCCGGGGACGGGACCCACGAGCATCCCACCCAGGCGCTGCTCGACGCCTTCACCATGCGCCGGCACCTGACGGGCGGCGCCGGTGACCTGGGCGGCAAGCGGATCACCATCGTCGGCGACGTGCTGCACAGCCGGGTGGCCCGGTCCAACGTGCTGCTGCTGGCCACGCTGGGGGCCGAAGTGACGCTGGTGGCGCCGCCGACGCTGCTGCCGGTCGGGGTCGAGCGGTGGCCGTGCACGGTCTCGTACGACCCGGACGAGCCGCTGCCCACCAGCGACGCGGTGATGATGCTGCGGGTGCAGCGGGAGCGGATGAACGCGGCCTTCTTCCCCACGGTGCGCGAGTACTCACGCCGCTACGGCCTGGACGCCCGGCGGATGGCGATGCTGCCCGACCATGCGATTGTGATGCACCCCGGACCGATGAACCGCGGGGTGGAGATCGCCGCCGAGGTCGCCGACGCCGACCGGTCGGTCATCGTGGAACAGGTCAGCAACGGCGTCAGCGTGCGGATGGCGGTGCTGTACCTGCTGCTCGGAGGCGGGCTGCAGGCGGATGAAGCGCCTGCCGGGGGAGGGGCGAACTGATATGGCGGACTTGATCATCGCCGGGGCTTCGATCCTCGGTGGGGGCGTCGCAGACATCGTGGTCGCCGGAAGCCGGATCACGGACCTGGCGGCGCCCGGCGCCCGGCATGACAACCCGGAGGCCGCCGTCATCGACGCGGCCGGCCTGGTCGCCCTGCCCGGCCTGGTCGACCTGCACACCCATCTGCGCGAACCCGGCAGGGAGGACGCCGAGACCGTGGCGTCGGGGTCGCAGGCCGCTGCGCTGGGCGGCTTCACCGCGGTCCATGCGATGGCCAACACCGATCCGGTGGCCGACAGCGCGGGCGTGGTGGAGCAGGTGTGGCGCCTGGGGCTGGCGTCGGGCTACTGCGAGGTGCGCCCGGTCGGGGCGGTGACGCAGGGGCTGGGCGGCACGAGGATGGCCGAACTGGGCGCGATGGCCGAATCGGCGGCCGGGGTGCGGGTGTTCAGCGACGACGGGAAGTGCGTCGCCGACGCCGTGCTGATGCGCCGCGCGCTGGAGTACGTCAAGGCGTTCGACGGCGTGGTGGCGCAGCATGCGCAGGAGCCGCGGCTCACTGAGGGCGCCCAGATGAACGAGGGCGATGTCTCGGCCGTGCTGGGCCTGCGGGGCTGGCCGGCGGTCGCGGAGGAGGCGATCATCGCCCGCGACATCCTGCTCGCCTCGCACGTCGGCTCCCGGCTGCACGTGTGCCATGTCTCGACCGCGGGCAGCGTCGATCTGATCCGCCGGGCGAAGGCCGCGGGGATCGACGTGACGGCTGAGGTGACGCCCCACCACCTGGTCCTGACCGATGAGCGGGTGCGCGGCTACGACCCGCTGTTCAAGGTGAACCCCCCGCTGCGGACGGCGCTCGACGTCGAGGCGCTGCGCGACGCCCTGGCCGATGGCACCATCGACGCCGTCGCCACCGATCATGCCCCGCATGCGGTGGAGGACAAGGAGTGCGAGTGGGATCAGGCGGCCTTCGGCATGGTGGGGCTGCAGACCGCCCTGTCGATCGTGATCGACACGATGGTCCGGCCCGGCGCGATGACGTGGGCCGACGTCGCGGTGCGGATGTCGGCTGCGCCGGCGGCGATCGGACGGGTCCCCAGCCAGGGTCGCCCGATCGCGGTGGGAGAGCCCGCCAACCTCGTGCTGGTCGATCCGGATGCCACCTGGACGGTGGTGCCGGGTGCGCTGGCGGGCAAGAGCAGGAACACCCCCTACGCCGGGATGGAGCTGCCCGGCGCAGTCCGCGCGACGGTGCTGTACGGCGAGCCGACGGTGCTCGACGGCCGGCTGTGCCAACCGGTGCCCGGGGCGCTGACGGCTGCTATCGCCGAGCACGTCGGCTGAGATGAGCGCGATCGTGCAGGCGGCGTTACTGGCGCAGGAGCTCACCGAGCAGGCGCCGGTGACCGCGTGGCCGCAGCGGCTGGCCCTGACCCTGCTCGTCGTCGCGGTGTCCGCGCTGGCCGTGTGGGCGATGTGGCGGAATTGGCGCAAGCGGATCGCGCGCCAGGACTGGGTGCAGGTGGCCGCGGTCCCGGACGGGGGTTTCGAGCCGGACGCGGTCTATCCGGCGCGGTACGTGGCCTCCGTGGCCACCGAGGACTGGCTGGACCGGGTGGCGGCGCAGGGGCTCGGGATGCCGGGCCGGGCGGAGGTCGCGGTGGGACCGCCGGGCATCGCGATCCGGCGGGAGGGCGAGGCTGCACTCTTCCTGCCCGCCGCGCTGATCGAGGACGTGTCGACCGCTCGGGGGATGGCGCAGGAGGTGTACGAGCGCGACGGCCTGGTCGCGGTCACCTGGCGCAGCGGGGAGCGCCGCATCACCACCGGGCTGCGGATGGCCCGCCCGGAGGACCAGGTGGCACTGGTCGGTGCCGTCACAGCGATGATCGGGAAG
The DNA here is from genome assembly GCA_964510455.1 of uncultured Actinomycetes bacterium. Lineage (GTDB taxonomy): Bacteria > Actinomycetota > Actinomycetes > S36-B12 > CAVXYG01. The sequence goes on along the minus strand of CAZECO010000060.1, from coordinate 14,383 downwards.
GCGGAGGTATGACGAGGCAGGCCGCCCCAGCCGTGCTGGTGCTCGAGGACGGCCGCACCTTTCGCGGTCGCGCCTACGGGGCGCTCGGGACAACCTTCGGCGAGGCGGTGTTCGCCACCGGGATGACCGGCTACCAGGAGACCCTGACCGACCCGTCCTACCACCGCCAGGTCGTGGTCCAGACCGCGCCGCACATCGGCAACACCGGCGTGAACGACGAGGATGCCGAGTCCGCCCGGATCTGGGTGTCCGGCTACGTGGTGCGCGACCCGGCGCGCCGGATGAGCAACTGGCGGGCGACCCGGACGCTGGATCAGGAGCTGGCCGATGCCGGTGTCGTGGGCATCAGCGGCATCGACACCAGGGCGCTCACCAGGCACCTGCGGGAACGCGGCGCGATGCGGGTCGGGATCTTCAGCGGCGACGCCGCAAGCGCGGCCGATCACCTGGAGTCGGTGCTGGCGAGCCCCGGCATGGCGGGCGCTGATCTGACGGCGGACGTGACCACACCCCAGCCCTACGTCGTCCCGGCTGCGGGCGAGCGCCGGTTCACCGTCGCCGCGATCGACCTCGGGATCAAGGCCATGACGCCGCACCGGATGGCGCAGCGGGGCATCGAGGTGCACGTGCTGCCCGCGCACACGTCGGCCGCGGACCTGCTGGGCCTCGGCGCGGACGGCGTCTTCTTCTCCAACGGCCCGGGCGACCCGGCGGCGGCCGACGCCGCCGTCGCCCTCATGCGGGCGTCGCTGGAGAAGCAGATCCCGACGTTCGGCATCTGCTTCGGCAACCAGATCCTGGGCCGGGCGCTCGGGCTCGGCACGTACAAGCTGAAATACGGCCACCGGGGCATCAACCAGCCGGTGATGGACCTGCTCACCACCAAGGTGGAGGTGACCGCGCACAACCACGGATTCGCGGTGGACGCCCCGCGCGACGGTCCGTTCGACACCCCCTTCGGCCCCGCCGAAGTCAGCCACGTCTGCCTCAACGACGATGTCGTGGAGGGGCTGCGGCTGCTCGACGCTGCGGCGTTCAGCGTGCAGTACCACCCCGAGGCCGCCGCCGGGCCGCACGATTCGGCCTACCTGTTCGACCGGTTCTGCGAGCTCATGGCAGGGGGGCGGTCCTGATGCCGCGTCGGGAAGACATCCGCAGCGTCCTGGTCATCGGTTCGGGACCGATCGTGATCGGTCAGGCCGCCGAGTTCGACTACTCCGGCACCCAGGCCTGCCGGGTGCTGCAGGCCGAGGGCCTGCGGGTCATCCTGATCAACTCCAACCCGGCCACGATCATGACCGATCCGGAGTTCGCGGATGCGACCTACATCGAGCCGATCACGCCAGAGATCGTGGAGATGATCATCGCCAAGGAGCGGCCCGACGCCCTGCTGCCGACGCTGGGCGGACAGACCGCGCTGAACACCGCGATCGCGCTGCACGAGGCGGGCGTGCTGCGCAAGTACGACGTGGAGCTGATCGGCGCCAACGTCGAGGCCATCCAGCGGGGCGAGAACCGGGAGCGGTTCAAGGAGATCGTCGCGTCGATCGGCGCCCAGAGCGCCCGCAGCCGCATCTGCCACAGCATCCACGAGTGCCTCGACGCCGCCGCGGTCCTGGGGTACCCGCTGGTCGTGCGGCCCTCGTTCACCATGGGGGGCGCCGGGTCCGGCTTCGCCTACGACGAGGCGGACCTGCGCCGCATCGCCGGCGCCGGACTGCTGGCCAGCCCGACCACCGAGGTGCTGCTCGAGGAGTCGATCCTGGGCTGGAAGGAGTACGAGCTGGAGCTGATGCGCGACCACAAGGACAACGTCGTCGTGATCTGCTCCATCGAGAACCTGGACCCGATGGGCGTCCACACCGGCGACTCGATCACGGTCGCGCCCGCGCTGACCCTGACCGACCGCGAGTACCAGCGGCTGCGCGACCTCGGCATCGACATCATCCGGGCGGTGGGCGTCGACACCGGCGGCTGCAACATCCAGTTCGCGGTCAACCCCGACGACGGCCGGATCATCGTCATCGAGATGAACCCGCGCGTGTCGCGATCCTCGGCGCTGGCGTCGAAGGCGACCGGCTTCCCGATCGCCAAGATCGCCGCCCGGCTGGCGATCGGGTACAGCCTCGACGAGATCCCCAACGACATCACCGAGCAGACTCCGGCGTCGTTCGAGCCGACACTGGACTACATCGTGGTCAAAGTGCCCCGGTTCGCGTTCGAGAAGTTCCCCAACGCCGATCCCACCCTGACGACCACGATGAAGAGCGTCGGCGAGGCGATGGCCATCGGCCGGAACTTCGGCGAGGCCCTGCAGAAGGCCCTGCGGTCGATCGAGAAGCGGGACGCGCCGTTCAGCTTCGCCGGGGACAAGGCCGCGGTGGACATCCCGGGGCTGCTGAAGCGGATGGCGACGCCGCACGACGGCCGGATCAACGACGTGCAGCGCGCGCTGTGGGCGGGAGCCACCCTCGAGCAGGTCTGGCAGGCCACCAGCATCGACCCGTGGTTCCTGGACCAGATCTGTCAGCTCAACGAGATGGCCGATCAGCTGGCCGCGGCCGAGCAGGTCGGTGCCGACCTGCTGATCGCGGCCAAGCGGCTCGGCTTCTCCGACGCGCAGATCGGCGCGATCCGCAACATGCCCGAATCGGTGGTCCGCGGCGTGCGGCACGCCCTGGGCGTGCGCCCGGTGTACAAGACGGTCGACACCTGCGCGGCGGAGTTCGCGGCCCGCACGCCGTACCACTACTCCTCCTACGACGAGGAGACCGAGGTCGAGCCGGGCACGGCGCCCAAGGTGATCATCCTGGGCTCCGGACCGAACCGGATCGGCCAGGGGATCGAGTTCGACTACTCCTGCGTGCACGCCTCCCTCACCCTGCGGGAGGCCGGCTACGAGACCGTCATGGTCAACTGCAACCCGGAGACCGTGTCCACCGACTACGACACCTCCAGCCGCCTGTACTTCGAGCCGCTGACGCTGGAGGACGTGCTCGAGGTCTACCACGCCGAGTCCAAGTCCGGGGAGGTCGCCGGCGTCATCGTGCAGCTCGGCGGCCAGACCCCGCTCGGGCTGGCGCAGGCCCTGAAGGATGCCGGAGTCCCGGTGGTGGGGACCTCTCCGGAGGCGATCCACCTCGCCGAGGACCGCGGCGCGTTCGGCCGGGTGCTGGCCGCCGCCGGTCTGCCGGCGCCCGCGCACGGCACCGCGTTCTCCTTCGACGAGGCCCAGTCCATCGCCCACCGGGTGGGCTACCCGGTCCTGGTGCGGCCCTCGTACGTGCTGGGGGGCCGGGGCATGGAGATCGTCTACGACGACGACCTGCTGCGCGACTACCTGATGCGCTCCACCGACCTCACCGCCGAGCATCCCGTGCTGGTCGACCGGTTCCTCGACGACGCTATCGAGATCGACGTCGATGCCCTCTACGACGGCGAGGAGCTGTTCCTGGCCGGGGTGATGGAGCACATCGAGGAGGCCGGCATCCATTCCGGCGACAGCGCCTGCGCCCTGCCCCCGATCACCCTGGGTCCCGGCGATATCGAACGCATCCGCCGCAGCACCGAGGGGATCGCGGCGGGGGTGGGCGTGCGGGGCCTGCTGAACGTGCAGTTCGCGATGACCGGCGACGTGCTGTACGTGCTGGAGGCGAACCCGCGCGCATCGCGCACCGTGCCGTTCGTGTCGAAGGCGACGGCGACCCCGCTGGCCAAGGCGGCCGCGCGGATCATGATGGGGTCGACGGTCAAACAGCTGCGCTCCGAGGGCCTGCTGCCCGCCGAGGGGGATGGCGGCCACCTGCCGATCGGCGCTCCGATCGCGGTGAAGGAGGCGGTGCTGCCGTTCGGGCGCTTCCACGGCGTGGACACCGTGCTGGGCCCGGAGATGAAGTCCACCGGCGAGGTCATGGGCATCGATGTGGTGTTCGGGACCGCGTTCGCCAAGTCGCAGGCGGCCGCGTACGACGGCGGCCTGCCGAGGTCCGGCCGCGCCTTCGTCTCGGTCGCCAACCGCGACAAGCGGTCGATGATCTTCCCGGTCAAGCGGCTGGCGGACCTCGGCTTCGAGATCCTGGCCACCGCGGGGACGGCCGATATCCTGCGGCGCAACGGGCTGAGCGCCGGGATCCTGCGCAAGCAGCACGAGGGCCGCGGGCCGAACGGGGAGCCCACCACGGTCGACGCGATCCTCGCCGGGGACATCGACCTGATCGTCAACACGCCCTTCGGGGTGGGCCCGCGGTTGGACGGCTACGAGATCCGCACCGCTGCGGTAGCCCGGCGCATCCCCTGCATCACCACGGTGCAGGGCCTCGCGGCTGCGGTGCAGGGCATCGAGGCGCTGCGCAGCGGCAAGATCGGGGTGCGCTCGCTGCAGGAGTACGCCGCCGACCTCGCGGAGCTGAGGCGGGATCAGCCGTGACCGCGTCCCCGACGCCGGTGGTTGGGGGGGTGCATCGGCCGACCGGCCCCCTGCAGTACCGGGCCGAGGTGCTCGCGACCCGCAAGGCGGGGGAGTACCGCGTGATCACCCTCACCGCCCCGGGCATCCCCGAGCGCGCGAAGCCCGGGCACTTCGCCGCCGTCGGGATCGGCGACGAGCGCTCGGGCATGCTGCTGCGCCGGGCGTTCTCGATCTACCGGGTGGAGCGCAAGGGCGCGGCCGGCGGCGTGATGGAACTGGTGGTCGCCGCGCACGGGCCGGGCACGCAGTGGTTCACCCGACGCCGCCGCGGGGATGCGGTGGACGTGATCGCCCCGCTGGGGACCCCCTTCGTGCTGCCGCGCAATCCGGTCGCCTGCGTGCTGGTCGGCGGGGGCTACGGGGCGGCGCCGCTGTTCTGGCTGGCGGAGAAGCTGCAGGAGCGCGGGTCGCGGGTGGACTTCGTGCTCGGGGCGGCCACCGAGTCGCGGCTGTTCGGGGTGCTGGAGGGCCGTCGGATCGGCGCATCCATGACCGTCACCACCGACGACGGCTCGACGGGGGTGCACGGCCGGGTGACCGACGTGCTCGCAGCGATCATGGACGAGCGCGACAGCGACATCGCCTACTCCTGCGGACCGATGCCCATGCTGGCCGCGGTCACCGAGGTGGCGGCGGCCCGCGGGGCGCACTCGCAGACCGCGGTCGAGGAGGCGATGGCCTGCGGGATCGGGGTGTGCATGACCTGCGTGCTGCCGGTCATCGGTTCCGACGGCAGGACCCGGATGACACGCTCCTGTATCAGCGGACCGGTGTTCGACGGGCACGCGGTGCGCTGGCGCGACATCGGCACGGTGCCCGCCGACAGCGTGGGCGCTCCGCCCGCCAAGCCCGATCCGGACCAGCCGGGGCCCGCGCGGCGGAACCGGGGTGCGCGATGAGCGGCGCGGTCGACATGTCCACGACCCTGGCGTGGGCGCCGCTGCCGCACCCGGTACTGACCGCCTCGGGCTGCGCCGCCGCCGGACGCGAGCTGGACCAGTTCACCGACGTCGGCGCGATCGGCGCCGTGGTGACCAAGAGCATCATGGTCAACCCGCGCTCCGGGCGCGCGACCCCGCGGATGGCGGAGACCCCGTCCGGGATGCTCAACAGCATCGGGCTGCAGGGCCCGGGCATCGAGGAGTTCCTCGCGCGCGACCTGCGGTGGCTGCGCGAGCGGGGCGCGCGCGCCGTGGTCTCGATCGCGGGGGAGACGGTGGCGGAGTACGCCGAGCTGGCCCAGCGGCTGCGCGGCGTGCCGGGCATCACGGCACTCGAGGTGAACATCTCCTGCCCGAACGTCGCCGACCGGGGCCTGGTGTTCGCGTGCAACCCGATGGCCGCGGCCTCGGTCGTGCAGGCGGTGCGCCGGCACAGCCACCCGTCGGTCCCGGTGTTCGCCAAGCTCTCGCCCGATGTCACCGACATCACCGAGATCGCCGGCGCGGTGGTCAACGCGGGCGCCGACGGCGTGTCGGTCATCAACACGCTGCTGGGAATGGTCATCGACACCGGCACGATGCGCCCGGCGCTGGCGGGGGTGACCGGCGGGTTGTCCGGGCCGGCGATCCGGCCGGTGGCGGTGCGGGCCGTCTACCAGATCCGAGCGGCCTACCCGGACCTGCCGATCCTCGGCATGGGCGGGATCGCCACCGGCAACGACGCGCTGGAATTCATCCTCGCGGGGGCGGACGCGGTCAGCGTCGGCACGGTGGTGTTCCACGATCCGGCCGCCGTCGCCCGCGTGGGCGTCGAACTGGCGGAACTGCTCGCCGCCCGGGGGTTCGGCTCGGTGCGGGAGGCCGTGTCATACGCCCACCGGCCGGCCGCGTAGGGGGCTTGGGCCCTTCAGGAGCGGTTGCGGCTGGCCGGAGCCGACCCTGGGCACCAACCCCTCAGAGGTACTTCCCGCACACCGGCCACTGCCCCGGACCGGACTGGTCCCACAGGATCTGTGCGCGGTAGGTCTGTTCGTCGGAGCTGGCGCTGGACGCCGCGCCGCTGCCGCCGACCGCCTGCCAGGTCGGGACGCTGAACTGGTACAGCCCGTGGTACAGGCCGTTGGAGCTGATGATCGTCGGATCGCCGCCGGACTCGCAGTCCGCCAGTGCGGCCCAGTTCTGCGACTGCGCAGCGGAGGACGGCTCCCCCTCGTTGCGCGACCAGGAGCCTCCGCTGCCCGACCCGCCGCTCGAACCCGATCCGGAGGCCACCTCGGGCTCGGGTTCAGGCTCCGGCTCCGGCGGCGGTGGTGGGGGCGGCGGCGGTGGTGGGGTGAACGTCGGCGCGGGCGTGGGGATCGGTGCCGCCGGAACCGCCTCAGCAGGGATCAGGCCCTTCTCCGCCGCCCACCGTGCGGCCACGAACGCCTCGGGGTACCCCTCGATGCTCACCTGCCCGTTGATCCTGCGCAGCTCATCGGTCGTCAGCGCCGCACCGACCGCCGCGACGTGCTGCAGCACCTCGTCCGAGGCGCTGTGCGCGGACAGGATGGCAGTGACGTTGTCGACGGTCTGCAGCGCCTTGTCGTCCTGCAGGATGACCAGGCCGCGCTGTTCCACGGCGGGGTCGGTGGCGAAGACCATCCCCACATCGATCGCGCTGGACTGCAGCGCGTACAGCGTGTTGGGCCCCCCGGCGTCCAGCAGCACGACGCCCTTGAATTGCAGGCCGTAGGTCGATTGCAGGCCCGGCAGGCACGATGCGGACGTATGGCACCCCACGGGCGCGCCGAAGATGAGCTGGCCGTTCAGCGCGGCGAGGTCGCTCAGTTTGGTGAGCCCCCGCTCCTGCGCGAAGGACGCGCGGACCGCGAACGCCATGTGGTTCTGGGCGGGGGCCGGGTCGGTGACGACCACGTCGTAGGGCTTCATCAGCCCGCGCAGCGCCTCAACGGTTGCTTCGGTGTCTCCGGTGGCGATCGGCTGCGCCTTGTCGCCGTTGACCACGGCATTGGTCGTCTCGGTGAGCGAGCCCAGATACTCGGGGACGAGGTCGATCGTGCTCTCGACGAACTCGCCGCCGACCACTTCGCGGGCGGAATAGGTGAAATCGCGCTCGATCGCGATGCCGGCATTCTCCAGCACGACGGCGTAGATCTCCGCGATCAGCCGGTTCTCGGGGAAGTTGTAGGCAGCAACGGTCATCTGCTCGGGGGTGTCGGTCGACGGGCTACATGAGGCCAGCACCATGCCGGCACCGATGAGTCCTGCCAGAGCCTTCTTCACGGACATGCCAGGGCTCCTTCCGCGCGCGACGAGCGCGCCGCGCTCCGCTAGGAGGATCGTCTGGAGCCTAGGGCGACCGGCGGGCGGTGTCGCGTCCGACGCGGACCGATTGCGACTCTGCCGCGCATCCGGCCGTCGCGCGGTAGAGTCGTGCGCATCCCCGGGGGCGGGTGAGGGTTCGCAGAGGGTGGGGTTGTTGATCGTGGAACGTGCACCAATCGCCGTGGCGCTCGACACCCAGGATCTCGGGCAGCTGACCTCCTGGGTGGGCGCGGTGCGGCCGCACGCCACAACGGTGAAGGTGGGTCTGGAACTCTTCCTCGCGCACGGCCGGGATGCGCTGGCGTCCCTGACCGCCGATTCCGACGAGTACCCGGTCGACCTTTTCCTGGACTTGAAGCTGCACGACATCCCGAACACAGTTGCCGGGGCGGTCCGGTCGCTGCGCGACATCGCACCGGCCTACCTCACCGTCCATGCCGCGGGCGGCCCTGCGATGATCGAGGCCGCCGCCTCGGCCGCGCCGCATGTGCGGATCACAGCGGTCACCGTGCTGACCTCGCTGAGCGCACAGGACCTTGCCGCGGTCGGTCTGTCCGGCCCGCCGCGCGAGGCGGCGGTCAGGCTCGCCGCACTGGCGGTGGACGCAGGTGCGCGGGCAATCGTGTGCAGTCCGCAGGAGGTCGCTGCCATCCGCGCCGCTGTGCCGAGATGGGTGCATCTGGTCACGCCGGGCGTCCGACCGGAAGGCAGCGAGCGGGGTGATCAGCGGCGCACCTCGACGCCCGCCCAAGCGATCGCCGATGGCGCGGACATGCTCGTCATCGGCCGGCCGATCACGGCGGCCGCGGATCCGGGCGCCGCGGCAGCAGCGATCGCGGCCGAAGTGCTGGAGGTGTTCTCGTGACCACAGCAGCCCCGCAGCGGGAGCAGCCCGCTGCGCTGTTCGGCAGCGCTGCCGCATCCGCCGCGCGGCGCGCCCGCGCCGAGGTCAAGCGGAACGTGGCGTTCAGCGGCGAGTCGCTGCGGGCGGTGATCAGCGCCTGCCACGCTGCCGACGGCGTCCATATCCGACGGATGACGGTGGTCGAGCTGCTGGCGGCGATGCCCGGTGTCGGTCCCCAGCGGGCCGAGGAGCTGGCTGCGCGGGCGGGCATCGCGCCGAGCCGCCGGCTGGGCGGCCTCGGCCAGGTCCAGGTGCAGACGCTGGCGCGGCTGATCGACGAGCGGGCCGTCCGCCGCGCCAGGAGGCACCAGTGACCAACCCGGGCCGGCCGGCGATGGTGCTCGTCCTGACCGGGCCGTCCGGCGTGGGCAAGGGGACCGTGGTGGCGCAGCTGCGGCGGGTGCGGCCCGACCTGTGGCTGTCCGTCTCGGCCACCACGCGGCCGCCGCGGCCCGGCGAGGTCGAGGGGGAGCACTACTTCTTCGTCTCGCCCCAGCGCTTCACCGAGCTGGTGGATTCGGGCCAGATGCTGGAATGGGCGCAGTTCGCGGGCCAGTCGTACGGGACGCC
>CAZECO010000060.1:0-5072 GCA_964510455.1 uncultured Actinomycetes bacterium | reverse complement strand
CGAGTTCGACCACGTCATCGTCAACGACGATGTCGACCGGGTCGTCGCGTCGTTGCTAGACTTGATACCCGAGCCGTCGCATTCGTAGCGCAAACAGCCAACACATCGGCGGCGCCGTCGGACTCGCGCCGCAACCCGCAGCGGGCCAGACGATCGTTCCGGCCCGACAGCGCAGGACCGCACGACAACGGATACCAGGGAAGGCAGCCTCGTCTCGTGACCACATCTCGCCCTGAGGGGATCACCCACCCATCGATCGATGAACTGCTCCAGACCACGGAGTCCAAGTACTCCCTGGTGATCTACGCGGCCCGCCGGGCGCGCCAGATCAACTCGTACTTCACCCCCACCGAGGGGATGCTGCAGTTCGTCGGCCCCCTGGTGGAGTTCCATCAGCAGGAGAAGCCGCTGTCCATCGCCCTGCGGGAGATCCACACCGGCGCGGTCCGGGCGGTTTCGGCCAGTGAGAAGGCCGCCGCCGCCCAGGCCGCTGCCGAGGCTGCCCTGCGGGAGCAGGAATCGTCGGATGAACTGGTGGGCTGGGGGGACTCCGTGGCCGACAGCGGTACCGGCGATCCGGCCTAGCGATGGAGGGCCAGCCCCGGGCTGAGCAGGACAGCGGTCGTTCGATCGTCCTGGGCGTCGGGGGCGGTATCGCGGCCTACAAGGCCTGCGCCCTGGTGCGCCTGCTCACCGAGGCGGGCCATCAGGTGACGGTCGTCCCCACGGCGGCGGCCCTGGAGTTCGTCGGCGCGGCGACCTGGGCGGCGCTGTCCGGCCATGAGGTCGCCACCGACGTCTGGCACAACGTGTCCGAGGTCCCGCATGTCCGGACCGGGCAGCGGGCCGACCTGGTGATCGTCGCCCCGGCGACCGCGGACCTGCTGGCGCGCGCCGCCCACGGGCTCGCCGACGACCTGTTGACCAACACCCTCCTCACCGCGCGATGTCCGGTGGTCATGGCGCCCGCGATGCATACCGAGATGTGGCTGCACCCGGCGACCGTGGCGAATGTGGCGACGCTGCGGGAGCGGGGTGTGCTGGTGGTGAACCCGGCCGCGGGCCGGTTGACCGGCGCGGACAGCGGCCCGGGACGCCTGCCGGAGCCGCACGACCTGTATGAGGTGGCGCTCGCGGTGCTGCACCGCGGGACGGCGGAGCAGGATCTCGCGGGGCGCCGCGTGGTGATCAGCGCCGGCGGCACCAGGGAGGCCATCGATCCGGTGCGCTTCATCGGCAACCGCTCGTCGGGGTGGCAGGGCTACGCACTGGCCCGCACCGCCGCCGTCCGCGGTGCGACCGTGACCCTCGTGTCGGCGAACGTTGCGCTGCCGGATCCGCACGGGGTGGCCGTGGTCCGGGTGGTCAGCGCCCTCGACATGCATGAGGCCGTCACAGCGGCAGCGTCGCAGGCCGATGTGGTCGTGATGGCCGCGGCCGTTGCGGACTTCCGCCCGACCGCGCCGGTGGGCGTGAAGATCAAGAAGACGGCCATCGCCGGGCCGCCCACCGTCGAACTGGTGGAGAACCCGGACATCCTGTCCGACCTGGTGAAGCGTCGCAGTCCCGGCCAGGTCATCGTCGGGTTCGCCGCCGAGACCGGGGACGAGACAGGGTCGGTCATCGAGCACGGTATGGCGAAGCTGCGCCGCAAGGGCTGCGACCTGATGGTCATCAACCCGGTCGGTGAGCGGTTGGCGTTCGGGGCCCCCGACAACCAGGCCACCATCGTGGGCGCCGACGGCCGCAGCGTGTCCGTGCCCCGCGGGCCGAAACGGGAATTGGCGCATGCGGTCTGGGACGAGGTCCTGCTGCGGATCCAGCCCTGACCGGCGGCTGTTCGGTTCCCACAGCAGGTCGACGCGCTTTACCGGTGGTGCGGGCCCTCGGTGTAGTGTCACGGGACAAGCACTCAGCGCGGGCGGGGGAACACGTCCGAACCGATCACATGAAGGACCGCTCTATGTCGATGCGCCTGTTCACCTCCGAATCGGTGACCGAGGGTCACCCGGACAAGATGGCAGACCAGATCAGCGATGCCATCCTCGATGACTTGTTCCGGCAGGATCCGAAGAGCCGGGTGGCGGTCGAGACCCTGCTGACCACCGGCCAGGTCCACGTCGCCGGCGAAGTGACGACCGAGGGCTATGCGGATGTCATGGACATCGTGCGCCACGTCGTGCTCGGCATCGGCTACGACTCCTCCGACAAGGGTTTCGACGGCAACTCCTGCGGCGTCTCGGTGTCCATCGGCAAGCAGTCGCCGGACATCGCCCAGGGGGTCGACGACGCCCTCGAGGAGCGCGAGGGCGAGGCCCACGACGACCTCGACCGGCAGGGGGCGGGCGATCAGGGCCTGATGTTCGGCTACGCCTGCACCGACACCGCGGTGCTGATGCCGCTGCCCATCTACCTGGCGCACCAGTTGTCGCACAAGCTGTCCCGGGTCCGGCACGACAACGTGCTGGAGTACCTGCGTCCCGATGGCAAGACCCAGGTCACCATCGAGTACGACGGCGACAAGCCGGTTCGCGTGGACACCGTCGTGGTCTCCACGCAGCACGCAGACGAGATCTCGCTGTCCGCACAGCTGACGCCCGATATCAAGCACCATGTCGTGGATCCGGTGCTGGCCGAGATCGACCTCCCCAGCGAAGGCTACCGCCTGCTGGTCAACCCGACCGGCAAGTTCGTGATCGGCGGCCCGATGGGCGACGCCGGGCTGACCGGCCGCAAGATCATCGTCGACAGCTACGGCGGCATGGCCCGTCACGGCGGCGGCGCGTTCTCCGGCAAGGACCCGTCCAAGGTCGACCGCAGCGCCGCCTACGCTCTGCGCTGGGTGGCGAAGAACGTGGTCGCGGCCGGGCTGGCGTTGCGCTGCGAGGTGCAGGTGGCCTACGCCATCGGCAAGGCGCATCCGGTCGGCCTGTTCGTCGAGACGTTCGGGACGGGATTGGTGCCGGACACCCAGATCGCCGACGCCATCAAGGGTGTCTTCGACCTGCGCCCGGCGGCGATCATCCGCGACCTCGACCTGCTGCGCCCGATCTACCGGGAGACCTCGAACTACGGGCACTTCGGCCGGGAGCTGCCGCACTTCACCTGGGAGCGGACCGATCGGGCCGAGGCCCTGGTCGAGGCCGTCAAGGGCTGACCGCGGGCCACGACGGAACAGCGGTGCCCGGCCAGCCCGACGACGGATCCGATCAGTTGGCGCTGATCGGCCCGCGCGGGGGACTGCTGCCGCGCACCTCGCGCCGACCCGCGGCGCGCCCGGCCGCCGCCGCTGCTCCGGTGGCCCGGGTGCTGCTGGACTCGCCGCTGCCGCGGTTGGACCGGGTCTTCGAGTACCTCGTCCCGGCGGCACTCGATCGTTCTGTCGGGTTCGGGGTCAAGGTGCGCGTCCGGTTGGGGCGGCGGCGCACCGAGGGCTGGGTGATCGGGCGCACCGAGCAGGCCGAGCACATCGGTGCGCTGCAGCTGATCGACTCTGTCGTCAGCCCGCTGCCCGTCCTGACGCCCGACACGCTGGCCCTGTGCCGTTCGGTGGCGGATCACTACCTGGGCACGGTGCCCGACGTGCTGCGCCTCGCGGTGCCGCCGCGCCATGCCGGTGCCGAGGCGCGCGAGCCCACCTGCACGACCCTCCCGCTGCGGGCGGGGCCGGTGCCCACGGTGCTGAACCCCGGGCCCGGGCGCTGGATCTGGACCTGTCCGCCGGGTCAGGACTGGGCCGACTGGTACGCCGGCACGTTGGCCGCCGCAGCTGGTGCGGGCGGTCGGGGTCTGGCTGTCGTCCCCGACCACAGGGACGTGCGCCGCCTGGCTGCGGCGCTGGAAACACTCCTCGGGGCCGGCGGCTTCGCGGTGCTGATGGCCCAGGACGACAACGCGCGCAGGTACGCGTCGTTCCGTGCGGTGCTGGACGGGTCGGTCGGGATCGTGATCGGCACCCGGTCGGCGTCGTTCGCCCCGCTGCGCGACCCCGATGTCCTGCTGCTGTGGGACGACGGCGACGACAGCCACACCGAGCGCAGGGCGCCGTACCCGCATGCGCGGGAGGTGCTCGCGATGCGCAGCACGGCCACCTCGACGTTCGTCGTGGGGGCCTACGGGCGCTCCTGCAACGCCCAGCGCTGGCTCGACATCGGCTGGGCCGCCGCCATCGAGACCCCGCGCACCGGTATTCGCGCCGCCGCTCCGGTGGTCACGGCCACCGATGACGAGCGCGGTCGGGCGACTCCCGGCCAGCGTGCCGCGCGGCTGCCGCCAGCAGCGGGCGCGGTGATCCGGACGGCGCTGGAGCACGGCCCCGTACTGGTGTGCGTCGGCCGCACCGGCTACCTGCCGCGTCTGCGCTGCCAGGATTGCGGGACGCCGGCGGACTGCCGGACCTGCGGCGGGGCGCTGGTGATCACTTCCGGCCACGCCGTGCCCACCTGCAGCCGGTGCGGCCTTCTGGCGGGCCGGTGGCAGTGCCCGGAGTGCGGGAGCAACCGGCTGCGGTCAGTTGCGGTGGGCAGCACGCGCACCGGCGAGGAGTTGGGGCGCGCCTTCCCGGGGGTCCCGGTCGTGGTGTCGTCGGGGACCCGGGTGGTCGAGTCCATCGCACCGGGCCCGGCGCTGGTCGTGGCCACCCCGGGAGCCGAGCCCCATGCCCCCGGCGGATACGCGGCGGTGGTCGTGCTGGATGTCGCGGCCGCGCTGGCACTGCCGGGCCTGCGCAGCGGGGAACAGGCCGCCCGCCGCTGGTTCAACGCCGGCGCCATGGCTCAGCCGGGTGCACCGATGGTCGTGGTGGCGGACCCGGCGCTTCCCGTCGTGCAGGCGCTGCTGCGATGGGATCCGGGCTGGTTCGCCGCCCGCGAACTCGCGCAGCGGGAGCAGGCGGGCATGCCCCCGGCGCGCAGGGCCGTGTCCATCTCCGGCGACCGACAGGCCCTGGACGAGGTGCGCGCCACGATCGGGCGGGACGTCTCGGTGCTGGGGCCGGTTCCCGATGGCGACCGCGAACGGATCCTGCTGACGGTGGCCCACCGCCAGGCGGCCCGACTCATCAGCGACCTGCG
>CAZECO010000059.1:11003-17950 GCA_964510455.1 uncultured Actinomycetes bacterium | reverse complement strand
GTCCCCTCGTTGGTCGCCCACGACTGCACCGCCACGTGGCAAGGATGCCTGGCCGGTCGCCTCCGGCGACGATCGGGCCCGCAGGTAGCCTTTCCCGCATGCGTGCTGCCCGAGTCGTGACCCCCACCGGCCCCACCGACCTCGTCGTCGACGACATCCCCGCGCCGCAGCCGCGTGCCGGGGACGTGCTCATCGACGTCCACCGCGTCGGGGTGTCGTTCCCCGACCTGCTGCTCAGCCGCGGGCAGTACCAGTTGCGGCCGGAGCCGCCGTTCTCGATCGGCGTCGATGTCAGCGGGGTGGTGATCGGCGGCGAGGGGTACGAACCGGGCCAGCGGGTCGCTGCGGTGATGCCGTTCGGCGGCGCACAGGAGCAGGTCGCCCTGCCCGCGCTGTCCGCCTTCCCGCTGCCGGATTCGCTGACCTTCGATGAGGGCGCCGCCCTGCCGATGAACTACCTCACCGCGGAGTTCGCGCTCAACCAGCGCGCGGGTCTGCGGGCCGATGAGACGGTGCTCGTGCACGGCGCATCCGGGGGGCTCGGCACCGCGCTGGTCCAGGTCGCCAAAGGTATGGGCGCCCGGGTGATCGCCGTCGCCAGCACGCCGGAGAAGGCCGGCTTCGCGAGGGCCGCCGGCGCCGACGAAGCCGTGCTGCTGGACGGGTTCCGCGACGCTGTGAAGGGGATCACCGCAGGCAAGGGCGTCGATGTCGTCGCGGATGTCGTCGGCGGCCCGGTGTTCACCGACTCGCTGCGCTGCCTGGCCACCTTGGGCAGGCTGCTGGTCCTGGGTTTCGCGTCGGGCCAGGGCATCCCCGAGGTCAAGGTGAACCGCCTGCTGCTGAACAACGTCGATGTGCGCGGGGTCGGGTGGGGCGCGTACGCCACACCGCGGCCGAAGTACATGCAGCAGCAGTGGCAGCGGCTGATTCCGATGGTTGCGCAGGGGGCGGTGAAGCCGGTGATCGGGGCGACCTACGCGCTGGAGGACTTCGGCAAGGCGCTGGTGGAGATGGACGAGCGTCGCACGCTGGGCAAGTCCGTGGTGGTCGTCCGCGACTGAGGCGCGGGCAGGCGGACGTGTGAGCCGCTGTTGGACGGATCAGCTGACGGGAGTTCGTCCTCCTACAGCCAGGCGGAGAGCGCCGCCATGTCGTTGATCGCGAAGCCGCCGAAGGATGGCTGTGTCCCGTACGCGGCGGTGAGCTGGGTCATCGCCGTCATCAGGGCGCCGAGCCCTTCTTCGTGGAAGGTGGTCTTCGGCGGGTCGACCTTGGTCGTCTCCTGCGCGATGACGACTCGGACGCGCCCGCCGTACTCGGCGGCGAGACGGAACTCCCGGGAGGCCAGGGCGATGGAGCCATCGCTGGTGTCCGTGCGGTCCCGGTAGGCCATGATGGCGACCGAATTCCGAGGCTCGCTGGCAGTGTCCAACAGCCGCATCACATGTTGGGTGGGGGACATCTGCAGCCCATCGCGCCGGAACGTCCTCGGCTCTGCGGTGCCGTCGAGCCAGAACGGCAGCGTGATCGTCAGCGGGGCGTATCCCGCCGGCTGCGCTTGGCGCAGGTGATCGGTGATGCTGGCGATGGTGTCGAGGAGATCCCTCACCCCGGTGCTGGGGTCGGTGGCCCAGGACGGCTGCGTCCAGGGCTCGAGGTCGAACTGCAAGCCGAGCAGCCGCCGATCAGGGCGGGCAGCGGCGTTGAATGACGCGACGAACGACACCACGATGGCATTGAGGTATCGGGTCCCCGGCGCTATCCAGTGCGGCGAGCCGGCGATGGCCGAGACGGTCAGCCCGGCTGATGCCGCCCGCTCGATGTAAGCCGTCAACGCGGAGCGGAACTCGTGATCGGCCTGCGTCCGGGCAGCAGTGTCGGACGCCTGGCTGGAGTCCACGACACGACTGACGTCGATCACCACTTCGGTCCCGCCGTGTGCGGCGAAGGCCGCGAACTTGCTCGTGAAGCGGTCCAGGGACGATGCGCTCAACGCCCGCCATTCGTAGACCAGGACTGGCGGTCGCACCGCTGTCGCCTGCGAAACCCCGTTCAGGACCGATCGAAGGGGGTGTCTCCGGCTCACTCCAGCAGCCTATGCGGCTGGCCGACGGCAGCGGCGAAAGGATCAGTGGACGCGAATCCTGCGATGCATCACCGACGCCGGTGCTCCGCGGCCCGGCCGCCGGCCCGCGCAGCGCGGGCATCCGCCTGCTACTGGGCCGAGACCCGGCCACGCACGTACCGCACGACCGCCCCGGGGTCGTCGGCATGGAATCGGACGCGGTCGATGTGGTGGATCCGCCCGCGCAGGGTGACCGGCAGCGGCTCGGTCATGGCGAGGTCGACCGTCGTCTGTCCCCCCACGACGACGGACAGCACCGACTGCCCGTCCTCCTCATGCACCTGGAACGTCCGCATCCCGTCCCGACTGGCCCGGCGCGGCGCCGCACCGCCGATGGCGGACCAGGGCACCTGCACCGTCGATGCTCCGTAGCGGATGCGCAGACCACCGTCGTCGGCCAGGTGGGGATAGACGTAGATGTTGGCGGTCAGGCCGATGGTGTACACCAGCCCAACGACGCTGACCACGACCGCGATCAGCCGGACGATCGGCCAGTTGGCCAACAGCAGATGAACGACTCCGACCTCGATGACCGAGGCGACCAGGATCCCCCACATGATCGGGGCCACGTCTTTCGCGTAGCCGAACGGCACCGACCCGTCGGGTATATCGGGCCGGCGCCTGACCCAGCGCGTCAGGCTGATGGCTGCCGCAGTCGGCGTGGCGGAGGACTGCAACCGTCAGCCCATCACGCTGTGTCGCAGGGCGAAGGCAGAGCATTGCACTCCACCGCAGGTGGGCCAGCCCGGGGCCGGCATCGTCGATGCGCAGCTGGGGGCGCGCGAGAACCCCTGGTGCGACAGCTCCCGCGCTGTGCCGGACGTCGTTGGGACCACAAGGGCACGCTACAGCGAAGGCTGGCACTTGCGACTCGAGCGTCGAGCGCCACAGCGCCGTCGACCGCAGGGCCCCCGAACCTGCATCGCGTCCCTTCGTCGATGCAGAGCGCTTTCCCACGCGCTCCCGGCAGCACAGCGGCATCGGTGCGCGCCTTGCGCAGTGCGACGCGGCACCCCCCAAGGCCCCGTCGGGCCCTCAGCCGGTGCGGGTCAGGCTCGTCTACCCTCGGCGAAGCCGGGCCGGCCTGCCCGCCGCCGCTGTCCGCGGCGAGGCGCACCCGCCCGAACGGCGAGCTGATGGCGCCGCGTTCTGCGCCGCTGGAGGGCATCCCAGCAGGCGGCACCAACGCGGGAGGCGCTACTCCGCCTCGGCCTCGGTGGTCGTCGAGGCGAGCAGCCTGCGGGCCCGTCGGCCGAGGTCGTGCAGGTCGACCCGTCCGGCGTCGGCAGCGTCGGCCAGCCGCATCGCCAGGTCCAGCGCCTCGTCCAGCATCGGCTGCTTGGCCGCCGATTCCTCGCCCATGTCCCCGAGGATCGTCCGCTGGGTGCGTGAAGCTGTGAGCGGTTCGGCGATGCCCTCCACCCACACCCGGGTGCGCCGGCGCTCGCTGCGCTCCTCCCCGACGATCGGTTCCAGCGCGTAGATCCGGTCGGCGCGCACGTAGGTGCCGAACCCGAGGGGGACCATCCGCGTGGTGGCCATGGTCCATCGTGACACCGACACCTCGTCGTGGCGAGGTGCTGGATCATGCCACCGGCCCTTTCGACTGCGCCCGTCAGGCGATCCCGTCGTCGTGGTGCCCGACGCTGTCGAACTCCACCAGGCCCCCCGGAAGCCGCCAGTACTTCAGCCGTCGGGCGCCAGGGGTGTTGGACTGCAGGCTGACGCGCCACGCCTTCGCGCCGTCGGAGCGACCCTCCTGAGCCCCCGCCTTGCCGACCGTCCACGGGTGCAGTTCGCGTGAGGGGAGTTCCTTGTCGAGCCCGACGAGCACCTCGACCAGGACGTCGACGACCTTCTCCCGGGTGATGCCCCGCAGGGCCGCCAGGCTGTCGGCGAACTGCGGCCCGAACCGGTAATCGTCCGGCATTCCCCTGTCCTCCCGCTCGGTCTCGGGGAAGCGTTCCAGGTAGGCGATCCAGATCTCGTGCCGCAGTTGGCGGACCGGGTCCGCGAAGAGCACCGGTCGCTGGGCGCCGGATCGCTTGGACCTGGCAGCGAGGACGGCCTTCCGCAACCGCACGCGCATGTCCGCGTGCGAGCGCTCCAGGCGCTCCTGCGTCCGCTGCGCCCGTACCAGGTCCTCGGCGTACTGCTCGGCCGCATCGCGGGCGCTCTGCAGCTGCTTGCGCAGCTGGTCGTTCTCCATGGCGAGGGCGGCCGCTTGCTCCGCCGCCCTGGGCGGACGTGGCACCGCCGCCACGCGCGGCGCCGCCTCCGGCTGTTCTGCCTCGTCGGCGGCCGCCGGCTCAGCGCGGTCCGGCTCGAGGTCCTGCGGCCACAGCCAGGCGGGACCCTCCGGCAGGACGCTCACACCGGGTTCGGGATCCGCCCCCTCGTCGTCCGCCAGTGCCGCCCGGGGTTCGTCGCCCGTCCAGTGCACGGTCACCGCGACCACGTCATCGACTGCGAGCAGGTCCCGCAGGTCGACGTCCCCCTCGTCCGCAGATAGCCCGGCGGCCACGTCCGGGTGCAGCCGGAGGCTGGCTGATGTCTGGCCCACTTCGGCCACGCGGGCCAGCGCCACGGCCCCGTCCGGGTAGGCGGAACGCACCCGTGCTGCGGGATCGTCCTGCGGCAGGATCGGATCGAACTCACCCAAGGCGCCGGGGCCGCGCAGCCGTCCGCGCAACTGTTGGCCGGTGGCGAGCAGCCGCTCGACGGGGACTCCCAGCCGGAGCCGAGCGGCCAGCAGCACCGTTTGCTGGTGACCTTCGACCGACAGCAGGACGTGCCGCTCGCCCAACTGGCCCTGCACCGTGGCGGTGACCTCCCTGGTCCCCTCGTGCACCGCCGGCGGCTGCAGGACGCCCGCTGTGTGCGCCGCCGCCAGGGCGTCCTCCACGATCAGTGAGGCCACCGCCTTGGCGCGGGCCGGGTCCGGGCACATCCGCAGCGGAGCCTGGTACATGTTCTCGACCCAGCCCTTGCCGACCGGGTAGACGCGCCCTGCGCCGTAGAAGACCGAGAGCTGCCGCCTGACCAGGCCTTCGGTCAGGCCGAATGTTGCTTCGGCTGTCAACTCCGCGACTGCCGCCACGCCGGACAGGTCACGGGCGATGTCCTGCGACGGGAGGTACGGGCCCGCAGCGTCGGGGTGTGCGGTGATGAGGACGACCGGCCACCGGCGCCGCGCATCCAACAGGTGCCGCGCGACGGCGACCGCCTCGTCCGTGGTCTCGATCCTGCGCACCGTCCCATCGGCAGGCAGTTCCACCAGGGGCACGACATTGCTGGGCCGGGGAGCGACCGCTGCGGCTTCCGCGTTGGCCGATCGCAGGGCCGTTCGGATTGCTGCCCGCAAGCGGCTGCCCAGGGTGTCGATCTCCGCGCGATTCCTTGCCCGCAGCAGGGGCGCGGCATCTGGCGAGTTGTGCCAAACCGGTGATGCGGGGTACACCCGCACCGCTCCGCTATGCACGGCGCAGCCGTCGGGGAGGAGCTCGGTCAGGAACCAGGTGGCGTCAGGAGCGACGAGGTAGACATCGATGGTGTCTGCTCGCTGCTCGGCCAGTTCCTCGACATTGATGAAGGGCTCAGCGGCGCCCGAAGGCACCGTCGCCACCACTGCCGGGGTTCTGCGGTGGGGGGATAGCAGCCAGGCCGCGAGGTCGGCGGCCTGTAACGCGCTGACGATTCGGATGGCCGGGCCGGGGCCGGAGCGCGCTGGTCCGACAGTGGTCGTGCGGGGGTCGGGCATCGCCGTCGGCATCCCACAAATATGTCAGGTCGGCCCGGCCGCCCGTCACGCGCTGGATTCGACGACCTCCGCGTAGTCGGCCTCCAATGCCGCGATCGGGACGTCGACCAGCGGCGTGCGCACGGAGCCGGTGTCCAGCAGCTCCATGAGTTGGTCCAGGCAGACGTGGTACCCGGCGGCGGTCTGGGCGGGCAGGTAGTCGTGCTTGTGCGACTCACCGATCACGGTGGTGAAGACCAGGAGCGTGCCCTCGCCCTCCGGACTCAGTTCCCAGCGCAGCACGTCGGTGTCCCACGTCCACTCGAAGACCCGCGGCGGGTCCCACACCCGGATCTCGCCGGTCAGCGACACCTGGTTGGCCGGGATGTCGTACCGCTCGACGTGGACCGGCCAGAACGGCAGGACCAGCGACGCGCCGGCCCGGCGCTCGCCCACGATGTCGCACGGCAGCCAGTGGCGCAGCTGATCGGATTCCGTCAGCGCGCGCCAGACAGTCTCCGGCGAGTGGCCGAGCCGGCGCTCGTAGCGCAGCCCGACCCGGCCGCCTTCGCGGACGACCTCTCCCAGCGGGTTCCTCATGACTCCTCCTGTGCGTCGAGATGGCGTTCCAATGCGTCCAGCGTCTGCGTCCAGCGGAGCCGGTAGGGCTGGAGCCAGGCGTCCACCTCGCGCAACGGGTCCGGCCGGATCGAGTACCAGCGCCGCTGCGCCTCCGGCCGTACGGCGACGAGCCCGGCATGGCGCAGCACCTTCAGGTGCTTGGAAACGCTGGGCTGGGCGATGCCGAGGTGCGCGGCAAGGTCACCCACCTGCCGCTCCCGATCCAGCAGCGCATCGAGGATGCGGCGGCGGGCCGGCTCCGCGATTGCCTCCATGGTGTCCATCCCGACCACTATATGCCGTGTACGGAATATAGCAACCGGCACGTCGGTCGCGGGACACGCTCAACCCGCGGGGGAGGCGCCGGCGAACGCGTCGGTATTTCGGGGTGCCCTCGGTTTCCACGCTCAGCCCGGGGGGTGTGCCCGAGATTTCGCAGCGTTCGCGTTCGTCACCGGC
>CAZECO010000059.1:0-10903 GCA_964510455.1 uncultured Actinomycetes bacterium | reverse complement strand
GGCCGGTGGCGCGGGTGCGGCCGCGGGTCGGTCCGCGCAGCTGGGCGGGGCGGGGGTGGTGCGGGCGAACGCGTCGGTATTTCGGGGTGCCCTCGGTTTCCACGCTCAGCCCGGGGGGTGTGCCCGAGATTTCGCAGCGTTCGCGTTCGTCACCGGCGGGGTGGCGCCGGCCCGCACGCCCAAACTCGGCCCGCGACGTCCGCCTGCCGGGAGGGACCGCGACCTACCTCGATCTCACGCAATGACGGTCGACGCGACCCGCACCGCGACCTGCCTCACCGCCGGGTGTCGGCGATCGTCGCCTGGCCGAGGACCCGGGTTCCGCGGTAGAGGACCATCGACTGGCCGGCGGCCACCGCGCGCAACGGTTCGGCAAGCCGCACCACCACCTGCGGCCCGTCGACGGTGGCCGCGGCGGGGACGGGTGCCGCGTGCGCCCGGATCTGCACCTCGCAGGCGAACTCCCCGACCGGCGGCCCAGCCGTCCAGTTGGCAGCCCCGCCGATGATCGAACGCACCGACAACAGGTCGGCGGTCCCGACGAAGACGGTGTTCGACTCCGGCTGGACCTGCACCACATAGCGAGGCGCCTGATCTGCTCGGGCGCGATCCAGCCCCAGGCCGCGGCGCTGGCCCACCGTCACGGTGTGGGTCCCGTGATGGCTGCCGAGCACCGCCCCGGATTCGGCGTCGACGATGTCCCCGGTCCGGTCCCCGCCGTGCCGCCGCAGCCAGCCGGCGGTGTCTCCGTCGGGGATGAAGCAGATGTCGTGGCTGTCCGGCTTCGCCGCGACGGACAGGCCGCGAGCCGCCGCCTCCGCGCGCACCTCGTCCTTGCGCGAGGGCCCCAGCGGGAACAGGCAGTGGCGCAGCTGTTGCTGCGTCAGCACCCCCAGCACGTACGACTGGTCCTTGGCCGGGTCCGCCGCGCGGTGCAGTTCCGGGCCGCCCGGCCCGTCGACGAGGCTCGCGTAGTGGCCGGTCGCTACCGCATCGAAGCCGAGCGCCAGGCCGCGCTCGAGGACGGCGGCGAACTTGATCCGCTCGTTGCAGCGCACGCACGGGTTCGGTGTGCGGCCGGCCTGGTACTCGGCGATGAAGTCGTCGATGACGGCTTCCGCGAACCGCTCGGACAGGTCCCACACGTAGAACGGCACCCCGAGCCTGCCGGCGGCCCGCCGGGCGTCCATGGAGTCCTCGATCGAGCAGCAGCCCCGCGATCCGGTCCGGTTGCGCTGCGGATCCCTGGCCAGGGCCAGGTGCACCGCGGTCACGTCGTGCCCCGCGTCCACCGCGCGGGCCATCGCCACCGCGGAATCCACCCCGCCGGAGACCGCGGCCAGCACCTTCATCGCGCACCCGCCACGGCACCGGCCCGCCGGGCACGGGCGACCGCCTCCGGGATCGCCCCCAGCGCCGCGTCGATGTCCGCAGCGGTGGTGGCCCAGCCGAGGCTGAACCGCACCGACTCCCGTGCTGCGGAAAGGGAGAGGCCCATGGCCAGCAGGACGTGGGACGCCTGCGCGATCCCGGCGGTGCAGGCCGAACCTGTCGACACCTCGACTCCCCGGGCGTCCAGCAGCATCAGCAATGCGTCCGCGGGGCAGCCGGGGAAGGTGGCGTTCAGGTGCGAATCGAGGCGGTCGCCGGTTGCGTTGACGACGGCGTCGGGGATCAGTTGGCGGATGCCGCGCTGCAGGTCGTCGCGCAGGCTGCGGATCCGCGCCGCCTCGGTCCCGCGCGCCCGGTCGGCGTCCGACCAGGCGGCGGCGAAGGCGAGGGCGCCCGCCACGTCCACCGTCCCCGAGCGGATGCCTGCCTCCTGGCCGCCGCCATGCGAATACACGGGCAGGACGACGCCGCGGCGGACCAGCAGCGCGCCGTTGCCCACCGGGCCGCCGACCTTGTGCGCGGACAGGGCGATGGTGTCGGCGGGGATGCGCCGGACATCGCGGGTGGCCGCCCACTGCACCGCGTCGCAGTGCCACCGCGCACCCGCCCGCGCGCACAGCTCGCCGATGGTCTCGACGTCGTTCACGGCGCCGGTCTCGTTGTTGGCCGCCATCACCGCGACGAGGGCGACGTCTGGTCCGAGCGCGGATGCCAGGCTGTCCGCACGCAGACGTCCGTCGGGATCGACGGGCAGGACCTCCACGATCACGTCGGGCAGTGCGCGGGCGGTGTCCAGCACGGACTTGTGCTCCGTCGCCCCCACCAGCACCCGCCTGCCGGGCATGGCCAGTCCGCGCAGCGCGATCGCGTTGGACTCGGTGCCGCCCGAGGTGAGGACCACCTCCGGTGCGGACACCCCGGCCAGGACGGCGATCTCCTCGCGGGCATCCTCGAGCGCCAAGGAGGCGCGCCTGCCGCTGCCATGCAGGGAAGCCGGGTTCGCCGGGCCCGCCGCACCGGCCAGCCACGCATCCCGGGCCGCCGGCCGCATGGGCGCGGTGGCGGCGTAGTCCAGGTAGGCGGGCACGCCATCCAGGGTAGGCGCGCTCCCCGCGGATGCCGAACGAGCGCCGGGACGCTACTGGCGGCGCAGTGCTTGCACGACGACGTCCCGGAGGGTGACCGCGCCGAGCGATCGGGCCTGCACCTCGGCGGTCACGACGTCCCACTCGGCGTCGCCCAGGACGGTTGTGATGTCGGCGACGGTGACGGAGGCATCGTCCGGCGGGTGATGGCCGTGTCCGGCTGAATCGTGGCCGTGCAGATGTCCGACGATCAGCAGCGTGCCCCCGGGTGCGACCCAGGCGGAGATGCGGTCGTAGAACGCCAGTTGGGGCATGGTCGGGTGCGCGTAGTGGGTTGTCACAAGGTCGAACGGCGTGGGGGGACGCCAGGTGGTGAGGTCTGCCTCGATCCACCGCAGCCGCTGCGACACCCCGCTGCCGGCTGCTCGTCGCGCCGCCCGGGCCAGCGCGTCGGGAGCGATGTCGACAGCGGTGACCTGCCACCCCTGGGCGGCCAGCCAGATCGCTTCGGCGCCGGCTCCGCAGCCGGCATCCAACGCGGTCCCGGGAGTCAGGCTGCCGGCCCCGCGCATCAGGTACGGGTTCGGCGGGTTGCCGTCCATGGCTCCCGGCGCGTCGCCGGTGCCCCGCTGCCAGTGCTGCTCCCAGTAGCCCTTGTCGAAATCGCTTCCCATTCGCATCCCTTCCCCGGCGGATGGTCAGGACACCTTGCCACACGCAGGCACAGATTCGACGACTTCCATGTTGTCGAAATGCCTTGTACCTTGGTTAGGTGAGCCTAACCTTAGAAGCGGTGACCGATCTGCCGAGGGCCCGATGACGCTGCAGACGACCCGCGTTCGTTCCAGCTACCGTCCGTTCGAAGCCGAGCTCCTGAGTGTGGACCGGATCAGTCCGACGTTCCGCCGGCTGCGGTTCACCGGCCCCCACTTGGACGAATGCGCCGACACCCTGTTGGACCAGCGCATCAAGCTCGTCCTGGCCGATGCAGCCGGGACCGCCGCCCTGGCCGGTTCGCCGGACTGGCAGCGGGACTGGACGGCGCTGCGCGGATCGCGCCCCGTCATGCGCACCTACACGGTGGCCGGCGTGGATCGGGCATGGGGCATCGTCGATGTGGATGTCGCGTGCTACCCCGTCCATGGGCCGGTCTCGCAGTTCGCGCGCGAGGCGATCGCGGGAGACCGGCTGCTGCTGATCGGCCCGGACGCCCGCAGCGAGCTGAGCGCTGTCGAGGGGCTGGCGTGGCGGCCGGGACGGTGCAGCGAAGTGCTGATCGTCGGGGACGAAACCACCCTGCCCGCGGTCCGCAACATCCTGGCCTCCCTGCCGCGCCAGATGGCCGGCCTCGTCGTGATCGAGGTGCCGCACCGGCAGGACGCCGACGGGTTGGTCACCGAGGCGGGCGGCGTGAACATCGTGGTGCTCGAGCGGGGCCTCGCGAGGGTGGGTGAGCGGGCGACCGATGTCGTGCGGCAGTGGATGGCGGGTCGGGCGCTGGCGGTTCCGCGGCAGATGGCCGCGCCAGAAGCAGCCGATCGGCTGCTCTGGGACGAGGCCGTCGGGGAGTGCGCAGGGACGTACGCATGGCTGGCTGGTGAGGCGCGGTGGCTGGCCGGTCTGCGCCGCGAGCTGCTGTCGCTGGGTGTCGTCCAGCGCAACCAGGCGTCCTTCATGGGCTACTGGCGCCAGGGCGCCGTCCTCGAGTAGCCGCGGCCCCCCGGCCGATCCTCACGCCTGGACGGCGCACCTCGCCCGCCGAGGCGCGCATCCGCGCCGACGTAGACTGCTGCGGCGCCCTCTCGTTGCACCTGGGCTCACGGATCAACGGGGGATGGGGTTCTCATGCGTCAGGGTCTGCTCGCCGCGGCCGCGGCCGTACTGGTCGTTGTGCCGCTCGCCGCGTGTTCGAACGACCCCGATGCCGGGGCTACCGAGTCCGACGTGACGGAGTCTGCTTGGGAGGACAGGTACCTGCAGACCATGAGCGATCAGTTCGCCAACACCGACGCCGAGGGTCTGCGGCAGACCTGCGAGACTCTCGCGACTGCCGAGGTCGACGACACCGGCGAGTACATCGACTACGTCATGGCGAGGGATCCGGGCATGACGGTCGAACAGTGGCTGATGCTGCTCGACGTTCCCGCGCTCTCGGACATCGTGCCCGACGATGTGGAACTCGAAACCCTGCTGGGACTGACCGGCGAGGCGCATCTCGACGCATGCGACACGCTCGGGTGACCTGCCCGGCCGCGTGACGCTCGGCCCTGCGCTGAACCGCTGACCGCGACGGGTCAGGCCTGCACCTCGACATCGGTGCCGGTGAACGCGGCGAGGTCCGCGAGCTGATCCGCCAGCGCGCTGCGCTCGTCGATGCTCAGGGCGCGCCGCGGGATCAGCTGCACGCGTGTGGTGGACCGCTGCTGAGTGCGCCGCCAGTAACCGGCCAGGTACCCGTCGATCATGATGACGTGGATGGGGGTGCCTCGGCGGTCCAGCGCCAGCCGGTCGCGGTCCAGCACCCGTTTGGATGCTGCCGACAGCCCGCTGATGTACTCGTCGTAGCCGTTCAGGAGGGCCGCGTCGAGCTGCCCCGGTCCGGGCGGGTCACCGACCCAGTAGCACGTCCCCGCAGGTCCCTGCGCGGACTCGGGTCCGAGGTCGGCCAGCGCCGCACGGATGTCGGAGACCTTCAGGCTCGACCAGGCGGCGATGTCGGCGACGGTGGAGGGGCCGTGGGAGGACAGGAACCTGCCGACCAGCCAGGCGATCGACTCCGCCCGATCCGGCAGCGGCTCCTCCACCAACAGCCGGTAGGTGTGCGACTTCCCAGCCAGCGGCCCGTTCGCGATGATCAGCTCCAGTTCCGCCCACATCAGGGCCATCAACATCGTGCGGTTCTCCATGGGCCGGCCGTCGGCCTCCAGCGCGGTACTCAGCTGGACCCTGGTCATCGGCCCGGGCGCCAGCCGGTGCCGCAGCCAGCGCCCCCACGCGTCGAGGGTGTCGCGGTCCAGTCCGATGTCGCGGTACATGCCGGCGTTGGCCCGGTGGACCCGGTCGGCCGTCGCCGCCTGGACACGAGCCAGATCCTCGGCCCGGACGAAGTGCCACGTCTGCCGCACGGCATGGGTGCGGACGAACCGGCCGGCCTGGAAATCGGCCAGGAGCTGCTGCCGGGTCTGCCCGGTGCGCTGGGACAGCGACCACAGCGTGAGGTCGAACTCCTGCGCCTGCATGGCGCCGAACCGGCCGATGGCGTCTGCGCCGTCGGCGGCCCACGCCGTGTCGCCGAGCCCGCAGGCCGCCCACCGGCGGGCCGCCCATGCAGCCGGCGACAGATCGGTCATGGGATCTCGATCGTGCCGTCGGCGTTGATCGGGAACATCGGGTTGAAGGCGACCTCCCACAGATGGCTGTCGGGGTCGGCGAAGTAGCCGGAGTACCCGCCCCAGTCGGCGCGCGCAGCAGGTTTGACGAGTCGCCCGCCGACCTCCGCGGCCCGGCTCAGCGCGGCGTCCACCGCAGCTTCGTCTGCGACGTTCAGCGCGAGCGTCACCCGGTCGAACGGCCCGTGCCCGGCATCGACACCCGCGTCGCCGGCCAGGTCATCGGTGCCGAACAGCCCCAGCCAGGGGCCGCCCAGGTCGAACCAGGCGATCTGCGCCATGGATGAGGAGGCCTGACGCCATCCGAGTGCACGGTAGAACGAGGCTGAGGCCGCGACATCGGCGACGCCGAGGGTGACGATGCTCAGCACGTGCGGGACCGGTCGGCTCATCGTCCACTCCTTCTACTGGCTGGCGGGCAGTACCCTCGATCCTCCCAGGACCAGGGTCACCATGGCCTCGATGTCCGACAGCCCGGCGTCGTCCAGGTCCACCCGCAAGGCTGCGGCGTCGGCCTCGGGCGGCGGGCCGAGGGCGATGATCCGCAGTTGGCCCTGCTGATAGAACACGTCATCGATCTGCCAGCCCTGGGTCTGCGCCCACCGCTCCGCCACCGGCTGGGCCTGTCGGATGATCTGCTGCTCCCGGGCGGCGATCAGCGAGCCGGTGCCGAGCGGGACGGCGACCAGCACCAAGGCGCCGACGACCACCAGGAGGGTCTTCCTCGACAGCGCCGGCAGGGGTTGGCCGGCGTCGGCCAGCACCTTGCCGATTCGGTAGCCCACCAGCACCACCGTGCCGGTCGCGATGATCGCCGCCACGTTGGTGGTGAACAGCAGCAGCGCCCCGACCGACTCCGCGGGAGCGCCGGACTCCAGGGTCAGCCCGACC
The DNA here is from genome assembly GCA_964510455.1 of uncultured Actinomycetes bacterium. Classification (GTDB taxonomy): domain Bacteria; phylum Actinomycetota; class Actinomycetes; order S36-B12; genus CAVXYG01. The sequence continues at coordinate 4,146 of CAZECO010000059.1, read as the reverse complement.
ACAGCCAGCGGCGGGACCAGGGAGATCGCGATGGCGACGCCCGGCAGGGTGTCCGAGATATCCGCGCGGACCAGCGCGAAGGCGCCCACCACGCCGGTGGCCAGGGCGGCGATCAAGTCGATCAGTCTGGGGCTCACGCGTGCGGCCACCTGGCTGTTGGTGGCGGCCACGACCTCCCCCGGGTGGAGCAGGCCCAGCAGGAAGCCGATCGCGACGACCACCACCGCACCGACCAGGACCAGGCCGATGTTGTGGATCAGCGCGCGCCGCTCGGCCAGCACCAGCGCCAGCGCGGTCCCCAGGATCGGGGTCATGAGGGGGGCGACGATCATCGCGCCGATCACGGTGGCGGTCGAGTCGGCCACCACCCCGGCGCTGGCGATGATCGCCGCCAGGACCAGCAGGATCCAGAAGGCCGACCATTTCGTGCCCCGGGTCGGTCCGGACGTGATGAAGAGCCGCTCCCGCATCCGCTCGATGTCGTCGACCGTGACTTCCTTACCCAGCGTCACCATGCGGCACAGCGTAGTGGGACAGGCCGTGTCGGAACTGTCGGCGATGATGAGGTTGACCAGCCGAAGGGGGATTCACATGTCCAGCATCATCTGCCTCAGTTGCGGGAACGTCGTCGGGGCGTACCAGGTCGGGGTGATGACGGTCCAGGTGGCCATGCACCTGCTCAACACCGGGGGAGCGTGCCCGGGCTCGGGGGAGCGGCGCTCGCTGGCGCGGTGAGGCTGGCCGGCTCATGCCCGGCACGCATCGGGGATGCGGGATTGACTCTGCGGGATTGCGGGTCGGGAACATCGCAAGCGCGAGCTGTTTCGCGCCGAGCTCCAGCGGTGTCCCGTCGCCGAGCACCGCGGCGTCCGTGCGGCCGCCCACCGGGTTACGCGCCTCGAGCACGGCCACCCCGGGCCGGTGGCGCGACGGGCCCGCCCCGATCACGATGACGCCCATCGGCAGGAGCATGCGGCGGTGCGCTCGCTAGGCTCGGTCGGATGATGGCCTGGCTCATGCGTCCGGTGACACGGTGAGCGGCGGGCTCGCTGCGCTGCTGGACGACGTCGCGGCACTGGCGAAGATGGCCGCCGCGTCGCTGGACGACATCGGGGCGGCCGCCGGCAAGGCCGGCAGCAAGTCGCTGGGCGTCGTGGTCGACGACACGGCCGTCACCCCCCGGTACGTGCATGGATTCGCGGCGAACCGCGAGCTGCCGATCATCCGCAAGATCGCCCTGGGCTCGATCCGCAACAAGCTGCTGTTCATCCTGCCCGCGGCGCTGCTGCTCAGCCAGTTCGTGCCCTGGCTGCTGACGCCGATCCTGATGCTCGGCGGCACGTACCTGTGCTACGAGGGGGCGGAGAAGGTCTGGGAGGTGATCAGCGGCCAGCATCACGAGCGCCCCGACGTGCCGGCCGCCGCCCAGGGCCAGGCGCAGGAGGACATCATGGTCCGCGGCGCCATCACCACCGACTTCATCCTGTCCGCCGAGATCATGGTGATCGCCCTGAACGAGGTCGCCGACGAGCCGCTGGTGTCCCGCGCGGTCATCCTGACCCTGGTCGCGATCGCGATCACGCTGCTCGTGTACGGCGTGGTCGGGCTGATCGTGAAGATGGACGACATCGGCCTCTATCTGGCGCAACGGGAGAACCCGGCGCTCCAATGGATCGGTCGCGCCCTGGTCAAGGGCATGCCGTACCTGCTCAAGGTCCTGTCCGCGGTCGGGATCGTAGCCATGCTGTGGGTCGGCGGACACATCCTGCTGGTCGGCCTGGACGAGCTGGGCTGGCATGGGCTCTACGACGCGGTCCACCACGCCGAGGAGGCCGTCGCGCACGCGCTGCCGGCCCTGGGTGGGTTCCTCGGCTGGCTGACGAACACCATCGCCTCGGCGATCCTCGGGTTGATCGTGGGCGGCGTCGTTGTGGCCGTCATGCACGTGATCCCCCGGCGCGGGTCGGGCACCCACTAGCGAACGGCGCGGTGCGCAAGTGGGCCACCGGTGCTGCCGGACGGCGGCACCTCCCGCCGCGTGCCGCCGGGTTTCCCAGCCGCGCGAGCCTCAGCGCCACTCGGACCGCACCGCGCATGCAGCATCCAGCGGGCTCAGCCCCTGCACGGCTGCCAGCACGCCCGCCCCGTCGGGATTGCGGGTGAACAGCATCCGGCCGCGGGAGACGTGCTCGGTCCAAGCCGCCTGGAACGCGGTTGCCTGCTCCTTGTTGCGGCCCAGCCGCTCGGGCACCGCGTGCCACTGCTCGGCGCGCTGCCGCGGCAGCCGACGGGAGATCAGGTACCGGGGGTTGTCGACCGGCCCCAGCACCTGAGCCATCGCCTCGGAGAACCGCTGCGCCTCCGCAGCGTCGCCGGTGTCCAGCCCGACCCGCCAGACGCCTGCGCCGTCGGGCGTCACGGTCACCGGTCGTCTCGAGCCCATACCCGCCGCCACCGCGGTCCCGATGGCGCCGAGCAGGTCGTCGGGGCTGCTGCGCAGCGAGCGGCGCCACCGGGCCACCGCCCAGGAACCGCCGGCGAGGGCCGTCGCCCCGGCAGCGAACAGCGCGACCGGCACAGCGCCCCCGCCCGCGGCGGTCCCGATGGCGCCGCCGGCCGTGCTCGCCAGCACCACCGCGCCGGCCAGCAGCGGCAGCGGGGGCTGGCGCTCGGCGACCTCGGGCGCGTCGAAGTCGACCCGCTCCCCGGGCGCGGCCGCGGCGACGATCCGTACGACCCGGACCTGGATGTCGTCGTACGGCTGCCCGACACCCCACAGCTCGGGCACGTGCGCGGACTGGTTCACCAGTGCCAGCGTCGCCGCGTTCACGTGCGCCCGGGTGTGCGCGTCCGGCACCGAATCCGCGTCCAGCAGCGGTGAGGCATGGCCGACCCCGGCAGTGATCCGTCCGGAGTCGTCGGCCGCGAGGAACCCCTCATGCTTGGCGACGAACCGCCGGTAGTCGCTGTCCCCCTGCGGGTGCCCGTCGGCGACCGCCACCAGGCTGTAGATGTGCGCGACCTTGTCCGGCGCCACCGGGTCGCGGCGCAGCGCCCGACCCCGCACCTGCACCACGGCGGTGGGGGTGGTCGCCGCAGTCGCGTCGATCAGCACGTTGATGGACGCCGCGTCCCAGCCCTCGCCCAGCAGTCCGCGGGTGCCCACCAGCACCCGGCAGTCACCGGCCTGGAACGCCGCCGTCGCCGCCGCAACCCAGCGCCGGGGATTCCAGCCGGGCCCGGTCAGCGCGAGGATTCCCGGAGCACCGGGCACCTCGCTGCGGATCAGCCCTCGCGCCAGGCCGGGCTGTTCGGCGGCGACCCGCGCGACGAGCCGGTCCAGGGCGGTCGCGGTGCCTGCACAGGAACGTCCGGTCACCATCAGCGGCGCCGCCTGCATCAGGCGGGGGTCGCCGGCAACCGCCTCCAGCACCTGCCAGGCCGAGCCCGGCGGGGCGGCGTCGATCGCCAGCAGCCGCGCCGATGCGGTGGCCGCCACCTGCTCGAAGTCGGTGATCACCACCGCGCGCAACGCCTCGCCCCGTTCTGCCAGCTCGCCGGCCACCAGCTCCGCGACCGCCTCGGCCTTGGCCGCGCTGTGCGCCAGCACCCGGTCGGCCGGTGAGCGGCCCGGCCGGGCTCCGCGCCTGGTCAGCGTCCAACCCACCGCCGGCAGGGCGCGGCGGATGGCCTGATAGGCACGCTGGTCGCGATCAGGCGCCCCCGGACGCAGCAGGACCCGCGCCGCGTACTCCTCGATCAGTGCCACCCAGTCGGCGACCGCCATCGGCTCGCGCGCCTGCTCGGTCAGCCTCGCCCCGTCGGGCAGGTCGATCAGTCCGCGGTCGTGGTGCAGGCGCAGCAGGGCCAGGGCCAGTTCCGGCTCCTGCTTGACGACCCGGTGCCAGGGGATCTGCGGTTCGGCGCGGCGGACCCAGGTCCGATCCAGGTGCTCCAGGAAACCGACGCTGGCCAGGTCCGGGGCCAGCAGGTCGGTGATCAGCTCCTCCCACTGGCGCGCGCTCTGTGCCAGATGCGACAGCTCGGCATCGGTCGGCTGCACGAACCAGGCCAGCTCCCGGAACGGGGCCAGGACGCCGGAGCGCACCAGCGCCGGTGTCGACACCTCGTGCAGCACCGGGCCGA
>CAZECO010000058.1:0-17992 GCA_964510455.1 uncultured Actinomycetes bacterium | reverse complement strand
CGCGTGTTGGTGGCACACCGTGTCAGGCATGGACTCGTGGGAGTCAAGGGAGCAATGACGATGACATCGTTCACCGCTTCGCCCGCTCGTGGCTGAGGGCGAGAAGACCAGGCTGGTGGCCTGGAGCAGCGAGATGCGTCGGGTCCACGACCGGCTGCGTGAGGCGCTGCGTGTGGCGCGCGAGGCCGCCGAGCACGGGGGCAAGGCGGGGAACGCGGCGCGGGATCCGTTGCTGTTCTGCCACGGGTTCTGCACGGCGCTGACCGGGCACCACGAGGGCGAGGACCGCGAGTTGTTCCCAGCCATCTCGGCTGCTCACCCCGAGCTGAGGGACACGTTGCGCAACCTGGAGCAGGACCATTCGATGATCGCGCACCTGCTGGGTGGGCTGCAGGAGGCTGTCGACGGTGCAGCGGGACCGGCCGAGCTGGACCGGCATCTGGAGGGGATCGCCGCCATCATGGAGTCCCACTTCCGGTATGAGGAGCGTCAGTTGTTGACCGTGCTGGAGACTCTGGACCTCTCGGTCGACCCCGGTGCGGTGTTCGGGCCGCTGTGATGATCACAGGCGTACTAGCCAACGGCATTCAACTGCGCAGGGCTGTTGTCCAGTGCCGACATGAGCTGGGCGGGGACGGCTTCTCGCCCTTCGGCCAGCGGGATTCCGGAACATCGGAATCCGGCGGGGAGCCAGGAGCTCCGCAACAGGTGCGACCCCGTGGGACCGGCACCGCCGGCCCGTCGTACGACCCGCCACCCGGCCGCCGTCCCATGCTGAAGCCGCAGACCCGGGTCCTGTCAGCCGCGCAAGAGGCAGTGGCGGCCAACTCACGTGATCGAGGACTGGTGTCGCCTCGTCGGCCCCAGGAGAGCAGGGATTCCAGGTGCTACTTGCAGGGGTGCAGGGCGTGCAACGAAGCCCATGACCGCATCGTCCGGGCGCTGAAGGACATCGACCCTGCAGGGATTGAATCGTCCGCTCGGTGATCTGACCGCGTCACCGCGTGCCTGCCGAGTCACGGCCTCCGCCAACCTCTCACCGCAATCCGGCGGATTCAAGCGCGGCGGAGTTCCTGGGCGAGTCCGATGAGAATGCCTTCAGGCCCGCGGACGTAGCAGAGCCGGTATGCGTCCTCGTACTGGACGACATCACTGCTGACGAGCCGGGCACCGTGCCTGGATATCCGTTCGAGCGCGTCATCGATGTCGTCCACCGCGAACATGACGCGCAGGTAGCCCAGAGCGTTCACCGGGGCGTCGCGGTGATCGGCGACCACGTCGGGCGCGAGGAAGCGCGAGAGTTCGAGCCGGCCCTGGCCGTCCGGCGTGCGCATCATCGCGATCTCGACGCGTTGGTCGCCAAGACCGGTGACGCGCCCAGCCCACTGCCCTTCCACCGTGGCTCGCCCTTCGAGCTCGAGGCCGAGCTCGCGGAAGAACTCGATCGCGGCCGCAAGGTCCTCGACGACGATGCCGACGTTGTCCAGCCTGAGCGCCATCCGGCCAATCTACGCAAGCCGGCGACTGGACTCTCGACGCCCGCCAGCAGCTGCGATGCGGCCAACGGCGTTATGCCCTCCGGTCACCCCGGATCGTCGATGCAGGCCACCCATATCCGCCATGATGGCTTCGGTGATGGCGTCTGCTGTGGATGCCTTAAGGAGGCGCATGTCTCGGGAGATGCTCAACGAAGAGACCTGGTCGTCGTCCGCGGTCAAGACCGCGTTCGTCCCGCAGTCGGCGGCGATGTCCTACGGGGGAGTGTTCGTCAAGACCGTGTTCTTCCTGGCGATCACTGCCGGCTTCGCGGGCGTGGGCTGGGCGAACGCCGCATCGTTCACCGGGCGGGGTTCCGGGCTGCTGTATCTCGTGGGGTTCATGCTGCTGATCGCGCTGTGCATCGCGGCGGTGAACAACCCCAGGCTCGCCCTCGGGGCAGGCCTGCTCTACGCGGTGATGAACGGGCTGTGGATCGGTGCGATCTCTCGGTTCTATGAGGAGGTGTTCTCCGGGATCGTGGGGCTGGCGCTGCTGGGAACGCTGGCCGTGTGCCTCGGGGTGCTGATCCTCTTCTCTGTGGGCGGGTTCCGGGTCACCGCCCGGGGCGCACAGGTGATTGCGGTCCTCGTGCTCGGCGTGATGCTGCTCTATCTCGCGGGCTGGCTGCTGTCCCTGTTCGGACTGCGGATCGATCTGCTGTACGGCGCCACGCCGGGTGCGATCCTGTTGAGCCTGCTGATCCTGGCCCTGGCGGCCTCCACCCTGCTGGTCGATCTCACCTTCGTCGAGCAGGGTGTCCGGGCAGGGGTCCCGAAAGCGGCCGAGTGGTACGCAGCGTTCGGCATCCTGTCGAGCATCGTGTGGATCTACCTGGAGGTGCTGCGGCTGCTGGCGCGGTTGGCGGCTGCGCGGAACCGGTAGGCCGCTTGCCGGGTTGGGTCGGGTTGCGGTACAGGGCCCGCCTTCGAGGATCAACCGCTGGCCGCCGACAGCGACAACCACTCGACCGCCGACTCCTCGCCGCAGTCGCGCGCAGGCAGGGATACCACGAGCAGGTTGCCGTTCGCGGCGCCGTCGCAGTCGAGGGCGACCACCCGCGTCGGATGGTCGAAATGGTCGACCCGCGCCTCGTCCTTGATGTGGAAGTGGCCGTGGAGCAATAGCCGGGGCTGCACTGCGAGGAACGCCGAGGTGAGAAGCCGATGGCCCATCGCGGCGTACTGCAGTCCCTGCGGCGGGAAGCCGCCGGGATTGGTCCGGATCACCTCGGCAGCCCGCGGCGTGCTGTAGGGCGGCTCCGGTCCGTCATGGGCGAGCATCACGTCCGCCGGACCGCCTTCGACGATGCGCGCGATGTCCTCAGAAGTGATCATCTCAGCCTCCCACCAGTCGATCCCGGCACGGCGCGACCAGCGGTCGATCGAGGCTGCTCCGCCGAGGGAGACGAACGTCCAGCCGTTGCGTTCCCAGCGATGCCCGCGCGGCAGGAGGGCGACGTGATCGGTGATCCACTGGACCTCGCCGATGTCGTGCCCGAGATCCAGCGCGGGGATTTCGGCGATCTGGTCGTAGTCCTCGTGGTTGCCCGGCGTGATGAACATGGTCATCGCGTTCGCCGCCAGCGACGCCTCCAGGTCGAGCAGGTACTCCCGCCCTCTGCGTCCGGGCCAGATCCCGAAGTCGCCGAGGTGGTAGATCTCGCTGATTCCGGCGTCGGCGAACGTGCGGACACCGTGCAGCGCCCACCGGCGGTTGCCGTGCCAGTCGCCTGCGATCCCGAGTCGAATCATCGTCCAACCATGCCGGAGGGTGCCGACAGGCCCGCGGGAGGCTTCCTGCGAACGTCGAACGCGGCAACGGCGCACGTCCGGGGCAGTTGCCGGCAGGGCGTCGGTTCCCGCTCGAGGGTGCTGACGCCGGTGCTGTGCGCGCACGTCCGCTGACGGGCGACACTGCGCCGCATCGGACCGCAGAGCGGCGATCAACCAAGCGGCCGGTCATTGCGGCCAGCACGCGCCGGTGCGGATCACCCCCGCAGGACCTTCTCCATCGGCTTCCCCTTGGCCAGCTCGTCGACCAGCTTGTCCATGTACCGGATCTTCTGCATCAGCGGATCCTCGATGTTCTCCACTCGCACCCCGCAGACCACCCCGGTGATCAGCGAAGCGTTCGGATTGAGCCGCGCATCGGCGAAGAAGTCCTCGAGTGTCGTGCCAGCCGCGAGGTGGCCGCTCAGCGCCGATTCGTCGAAACCGGTCAGCCACAAGATGACCTGATCCAACTCCTCCTTCGATCGCCCCTTCTTCTCGACCTTCGTCACATAGTGGGGATAGACCGAGGCGAAACTGATGGCGAAGACTCTGTGCACGCCAGCAAGGATATCGACCGCCTCCGCCCCAAGCGCCGCCCCGGATCCCGCATGCGCCCCAGCCGCGAATCGCCGGGAGCCAGCCGATCCGACAGGGCCCGCCGCTCACCACTGGATCTCGTGGCACTGCTGGGTAGGGGCTGATTCCAGCTGGAGGGTGGCGTGCTCGATCTGGTGACGAAGGCGGAGGACCGACTGAGCCTCAGCCAGCACCTGCTGCGGGTCGCGGGCGCCGGAGGTCACCAGGTGGGCGGTGGCGACGTTCATGCCCGAGGTCAGGGTCCAGATGTGGAGATCGTGCACATCCCGGACGCCGGCAACAGCCTGCAGGTCGCTGACGACGTCATCCAGGACGACGCCTTCCGGCACCTGCTGACCGAGCACAGCGAGGACCTGTCGGCCCAGCGCCACGGCGCGGACGGCGACGAAGACCCCGATGGCCAGCGCGACCGCGGTGTCCCACCAGGCCTGCCCGGTTGCGGCGACCAGCAGCCCGGCGACGATGACCCCGATGCTTCCCGCCGCATCGGCCACCACCTCGAAGTACGCGCCCTTGACGTTGAGGGACTCCTTCGATCCGGAGCGCAGCAGCGCCATGGTGATGATGTTGACCGCCAGGCCGAGCGCTCCCACTACGAGCATGGTCTGCGATTGGAGCTCGATCTCGCTGCCGATGCGCCCGACCGCCTCGACCACCACATAGGCGGCCACGCCGAGCATGATCAGCACCGTCAGGCCGGCGGCGAAGACCTCCGCCCGGTAGGAGCCGTAGGTGCGACGGCCGGTCGTGTCCGGCCGCGTGGCGATCTTGGTCGCAAGCAGCGCGGCTCCCAGCGCGACCACGTCTGCGGCCATATGTCCGGCGTCGGAGATCAGCGCCAGGGATCCCGACAGCAGACCGGCGACGAGTTCGACGACGAAGAAGCTGGCGACCAGGACGAACGCCACAGCCAGCCGCGACCGGTGCCGCCCGCCCGCATGACCCGTCACCGGCGACTGCCCGTGCCCCTGTCCCATCAGCAGCCGTCCCCTGCTGCCTCGGCAACGGCCCGAGGGTCTGTCAGCCGTACGACATCGATCAGGCCTCCCAGTGCATCCGCCAGCCGGGCGTCGGCGAGCTGGTAGCGGGTGCGGCGGCCTTCGGGGACCGCGACGACCAGCCCGCAGCGGCGCAGGCACGCGAGATGGTTCGACATCGACTGCCGCGACACATCCTGCGCGACGGCCAGATCCGCTGGGTACGACGGCCCCTCGCGCAGCGCCATCAGCACCCGCGCGCGAGTCGGGTCGGACAACGCCCGGCCGAATCGCGCCAGCGCGCCGTGGGGAGCCGTGGCGACATGGCGCATGGGGAAACAGTACACGCAGTGATGTATGGACGTTGGCAAAGGGTCGCTGCGGGCGGGACGCTGGTCCCAGGTCGGGACCATCACCCGCCCCGCGATGTCGACAGCGTCGGGACACGTCACGGGAAGTCCTGCGATGATTCCTGCCATGGTCGATTGGCTTCGCGTGGGTGCGGACATGGAGGAACTGGCAACCAACACGCTCAAGGGCGCCAAGCGCAAGAGCGGCTTGCTGCGGCCCATGATCATCCAGCCGTACCGGGGATTCATCGCCGGCGGGGTGGCCAACGTCCGGGCGCGGGTGATGGAGGAGCCGGTGTTCGAGGCTGCACCGGAAGGGCTGCGCATCGACGCGACGCTGGCGGCGAACCTGCTGCGGTGGGTGGTCCTGGACATGCCCGGGGTCGAGGTCACGGCATCGATCGGGGGCCGCAGCGTCACCGCGACGAGCAACGCCGATGGCTTCGTCATCGTGAAGGTGCCGGTCGGCGAGGTGAAGCCGGGGTGGCACACCGTCGGGCTTTCGGCGCGGGAGGGCGACCGGGAGGTGACCGCGCAGGCGCGGGTGGTCCTGCCGGACCCGGCCTCGCAGATCGCGGTCATCAGCGACATCGACGACACGGTGCTGCGCACGGGCATGACCGACGGGCTGAAGGCGGTGCAGCGCACGCTGCTGCGCGACGCGCACGGGCGCAAGCCGGTGCCCGGCACACCGAGCCTGTACCGAGGGCTGGCGCGCGGGCTGGGCGGACGGCCGGAGTCGACGTTCTTCTACGTGTCGTCCGGCCCGTGGAACCTCTACGACATGCATACGCAGTTCCTGGGTGTGCGCGGCTTCCCGCGGGGACCGCTGTTCATGACCGACTGGCGGCCGGGGCGGCTGGAAGCGGTCAGGGCCGAGGCGATGGGGGCCAGCAAGGAGAACCCCGGCCACAAACGGGCCCGCATCCGCAGGCTGTTGGACGCCTACCCGGAACTGAGGTTCGTGCTGATCGGCGACAGCGGCGAGCGGGATGCCGAGATCTACCAGGGGTTCCTGGACTCCGACGGCGACCGGATCCTGGCGGCGCTGATCCGCGACGTGAGCCCCACGGGGCAGGCCGCCGCGGCGGACGCGGCACTCGACACCTCTGCGACCCTGACCGTCCGCGACTCCGAAGAGATGGCCGATGTGTGCCTGCGCCTGGGACTGATCGACGAGCTGACCATCGACGAGGTCCACACCGAGATCGACGCCCGCCTCTGAAGCCGGCGCGGGTTCCAGCGGCCCGCTGGCGCAGGGGATGGCCGGAATCCCCTGCGCGGTTTCCCGCGCTGTGACGTCGCCTTCGATCCGGGCAGGCGGATCGCTTCCGCGAGATCGGTCCGCGGCCTCACCCTCAGATTCGGTACCGGAGGTAGACCGTGCCGTTGCCGAAGCGCCGCTCGTCCACCAGCGTCAGCTGCTGCCGGATGTCCGCGGGGAACAGCGGCAGACCGCCTCCCACCAGCACCGGCACGAGGAAGAGCTGGCATTCATCGACCAGCCCGGCCCGCAGCGCCTGGCCGGCCAGCCCGGGACCGCCCACCGCGATGTCCCGCTCGGAGGAAGCCTTCAACTGCCGGACGGCATCGGGGCGGAAGTCCCGTTCGAGGCTGGTCCGGGCGCTGTCCGCCGACGTCAGCGTCCGCGAGTAGACGATCTTGTCGGCCGACTGCCAGAGGTCGGCGAAGTCCTGGTAGACGACCGGGCTGTCCTCACCGAGCGCCGTATCCCAGAACCGCATCACCTCGTACATGCGGCGCCCGAAGAGGTAGGTGCCGATCGGTTCGGACAGGTCGTTGGCGAACGCATGGACCTCCTCGCTCGGCTCGGCCCAGTCGAAGCTTCCCGCCTGATCGGCGACGTATCCGTCCAGCGACGCGATCGCCGAGTAGATCAGTGCAGCCATGCCGGCATCCTATGGCGCGGTCGTACGCGCAGCCCGCGGTCAGGCGTGATAGATCGACACCTCGGCGGCCTTGACCGCCGCGTGCACGACGGTGCCGACCGCGAGGCCGAGCTCGGCGACCGACCCCGGCGTGATGTCGGCGCTCAGCTCGTCGAGCCGGACCCGGATCAGATGCGCCTGGGGCTCCAGCGCCGTCACCGTTCCGGTGAAGACGTTGCGCGGGCTCCCGGTCGGCGGAGTGCGGTGCACGGCTACCGCGCTCGGGCGGAAGACCGCCACAGCGTGCTCGCCGGCCAGCAGAGGGCTGTCCGGCTCGCCGTGGACCTCGGCGCCGCCCTCGGTGCGCAGCGAGTAGGGGCCGGTGGCGGAACCGGTGAGCATGTTCAGGCCGCACAGGCCGGCGGCGAAGGCGCTGCGGGGGTGGCGCATGACGCGCGCGGCGGGTCCGGTCTCCACGATCCGGCCGCCGTCCAGCACCGCGATGCAGTCCGCGAGCAGGACGGCGTCGAGAATCTCATGGGTGACGATGATCGCTGTTCGATCGGCCAGGACCCGGCGCAGCGTCTGACGGACAGCCGCGGCGTACTCCACGTCGAGCGATGCGAGGGGTTCGTCGAGCAGCAGGAGTTCCGGCTGGGTCGCCAGCGCCCGCGCGATCGCCACCCGCTGCGCCTGGCCGCCGGACAACATCCCGGGCCTGGATCGGCCGAACCCCGTCGCGTCCACCTCGGTCAGCCAATGCTCGGCCAGCGCCCGGGCCTCGCTGCGGGAGCGTCCGCGGCTGCGCGGGCCGAACGCGACATTCTCAGCGACGCTCAGATGCGGGAACAGCAGCGGTTCCTGCGCCAGGAGCGCCACGCCCCGCTCATGCGGCTGCGTCCACTGCTGGTCGCCGCTGCCGATCGAGAACAGGGTCCGCCCGTCGAGCTCCGCGCGCCCCTCATCGGGCATCAGCAGGCCCGCGAGGATCGCCAGCACGCTGCTCTTGCCCGAGCCGTTCGCGCCGAGCAGGGCCAGCGTCCGGCCGGACGGCAGGTCCAGGCCGAGGTCCAGACCGCGGGCCGCGAGCCGGGCCTGCAGGTGCAGGCTCACGCCGGGCTCACCGCCCGCCGGGTGAGCGCCATGACGACGACGGACACCGCGATCAGCACCAGGGACAGGGCGACGGCGGCGTCGGGGTCGGCCTCGCGCTGCAGGTAGATCTCCAGCGGCAGCGTCCGGGTGGTGCCCTGCAGGCTGCCGGCGAAGGTGATCGTGGCGCCGAATTCCCCCAGTGCTCTGGCGAAGGACAGCACCGCTCCAGAGGCCAGGGCGGGGAGCATCAGCGGCAGGGTGATCCGGCGCAGCACGGTCGTGGGGCTGGCTCCCAGGGTCGCGGCGACCGCTTCGTAGCGCTGGCCGAAGGTGCGCAGCGCTCCTTCCATGCTGACGACCAGGAACGGCATCGCCACGAACGTCTGCGCCATGATGACCGCTGTGGTGGAGAACGCGATCTGCAGCCCCGCCACCTCCAGGGAATGGCCCAGCAGCCCCCGCCGGCCGAAGGTGTACAGCAGGGCGATCCCGGCAACCACCGGGGGGAGGACCAGCGGCAGCAGGACCAGGGAGCGCAGCAGGGTCTGTCCGCGGAACCGGGTCCGCGCCAGCACCAGCGCCATCGGTGCGCCCAGCAGCACGCACAGGCAGGTGGCGATCGTGGACGTCCGCAGGCTCAGCAGCAGCGCAGACCGGGAGGCCTCCGAGGTGATGAGTGCGCCGAAGTCCTGGAAGTCGACACGGGTGAGCATCGCCAGCAACGGCAGCGCGATGAACACGGTTCCGGCTGCGGCGGGGATGAACAGCCATCCCGGCACGGCGAGGCGCCCGGCGCGTGCGCGCATCCGCTACGGAGCCCCGAAGCCGGCATCGGACAAGACCTGTTGCCCCTTCGGCCCCAGCACGAAGGCCAGGAAGTCCTCGGCGAGACCGGGCGACGGCGAGTCGTCCAGCACCGCGATCGGGTAGGTGTTGATCGCGTTGACCTCGTCCGGGATCCCGATGCCGATCACACTTCCGCCGGACCCCGCCACATCGGTGACGTAGACAACCCCGGCGTCGGCCTGCCCGGTCGCGACCTTGTTGAGCACATCGGTCACCGAGGATTCCTCGCTGACCGGGGCGAGCGTCACGCCGGTGTTCGCCTCGACCGTCTTCGTGGCGGCCCCGCAGGGAACCTGCGGCGCGCAGACGACCACCTGCACACCGGGCTCGGCCAGGTCGGCGAAGCCGGTGATGCCCGCGGGGTTGTCCGGCGGAACGGCGATCATCATCGTGTTGGTGGCGAAGTTCTGCGGCGAGCCCGACAGCAGGCCTGCGGCGGCGACCTTGTCCATGTTCCGCGTGTCGGCGGAGGCGAACACGTCAGCGGGCGCCCCCTGCTCCAGCTGCGCCGCCAGGTCGGATGATCCGGCGAAGCTGAAGATCACCTGCGATCCCGGGTTGTCGTCCTCGAACTGCTCGCCGATCTCGGTGAAGCTCGACCTCAGGGACGCTGCGGCGAACACGGTCAGCTCCCCGGGCGGGGCGCTCTCGGGGCCGCCGCGACCAGAACAGCCGGTGAGCAGGACCAGTGCGGCCAGCACGGTGCCTGCGGCGAGCCGCCGATGCCTCATGAAGCTGGTCCCTTCGTCTCCACGATGACCGTCGTGGCCTTGATGACCGCTACCGCGACCGACCCCAGCTCCAGGTTCAGATCGTGAACCGCCTCGGTGCTCATCAGGGAGACGATCCGGTAGGGACCGCACTGCAGCTCCACCTGCGACATCACCGGATCGGAGGCGATGCCCGTGACAAGGCCGACCAGGCGGTTGCGGGCAGAGCTGCCCACACCGGACGGATCGGGGACCGTCGATGCCTGGGCCCGGGCATACATCGCCAGCTCGTAGCCGTCGATGGTCTTGCGGCCGGCGTCGTCGACGGCCGCTGCCAGCGCGCCGGAGTCGACCAGGCGGCGGATCGTGTCGTCGCTCACCCCCAGGAACGCAGCAGCATCGCGGACCCGCAATTGAGGCATGGTGGCAATGATAGGCCAGCGGATGCGGAGCAGTGATAGGCAGGCGTCCGCGTCTGCGGGAGCCTGTTGGTCTGCCGGGATGCGGTGTGTCACTGCGTCAGTCCTGCCGCTGCTGGCGCGGCATGCCGGTTTCGACCCGGTCCCCGGCATAGAGACCGCCCGAACGCTGTGGCGCGGGGGCTGCCGGACGTCCAGGGCGCCGAAGAGGCCCAGGGAACTCCGGAATCTTGGGGGGTTGGGGCCGGTGGAGCAGCGGTGCCGGTGCGGTGGACGGCGGATTCGGCCGCCGTGCCCGCCGCTTCCGGACCGGCCTGCCCGCGGGCGACGCGACGACATGGGCGGCAGGATCTCATTGCCGCCCGCCAGCGTCCGGAGCCGGCCAGGCCATCACACGGCCCTGCTACCCCTCGGGCACCTCGACGGTCGCCGGCGTCGCCGCGAACGGATCATCGGGAGCTGCGGGTTTCACCAGCGTGGGAACGACCTCCGGCGGGACGCCCCATCTGGCCAGCTGCGCCCGGACCTTCTCCTGGGCGTCGGCCAGCTGCTCGGTGGCCAGGCGGCGCTCGGCCCATTCGAGCTCGCGCTGCCGCAGCACCAGCTCCAGGCGCTGCAGCTGGTCGTCATCGACCGGCAGATCGTAGGCCAGCGAGGTGAAGCGGGCCAGGTCGGCGCGGTAGTCGTGGCCGTTGGCGACGAACTGACCCGGGATGACGTTCATGGCGTTCTTGACGTCGATGAAGGTGATGAGGAACGTCGTGTACGGCCGCCACGCCGTCTCCCTGGGCAGCCCCGGCTCGCGGGTGTCCGCCGGTCCCATCCACGCGGGGGCCTGGACAGCCAGCGGGAACCAGAACTTCGGCATGGAGTCGTTGTGATGCGTGAGCAGGAAGTACCGCGCCCGCTGCCGGACGTCCTCGGGCAGGGCCTGGTACTCCTCGTAGGAGTCGACCTCCACGATCTCGCCCCGCGGGTCCATCGATGCCGGATCGGACAGCCACCGCTGCCGGAACTTCGTGGCCGCGGGCGTGCCGAGGAACAGTCCGCGCTCGATGCCGACCCGGTGCAGTCCCTCGGCCCCCTCCTTGGCGAAGACGTCCTCGGTCGTCTGTGCGCCCAGGCTCTCGCCGAAGATGCTCAACCGAGGCCGGGAGTCTTCCGGGATCGCCGCCAGCCGCCATTTCAGGGCATGGAGGAACGAGTTGTTCTGGTCGATCCCGATGGCCACCCGGTTCAGCGACAAGGGGGAGGGGCGCAGCGAGTACTGCATCGCAACGAGCGCGATGTCGCCCCGGGTGAGGTACTCCAGCGCCTCGGCCGTGACGTAGTTGAGGTAGCCCGTGCCGGTGGGGGACATGAATACGATGTGCTTGCGCTCGAACGCGCCGAGCGTCTCCAGTTCTTGCATCGCGAGGTCTGCGCGCTCGCTGGTGGTCGCCCGGGACTCCAGCCCGACGAAGACACGGATGGGCGGTCTGGCCCGGCCCCCCATGACCGATTCGATCTCAGCCGGCGTCAACGCCATGTTGACGAACCGCCGGCCCTCCCGTCCGATGGTCTCGAACGACACGGCGCTGCGCGGTCCGGCGCTGACGTGATCGGACACCGGGGCGGTGGCGTAGGCGCCTTCGACGGCGTCGCCGCTGGTCTCGGTCCGGTGGAACACGACCTGCAGACCCTGGTACCCGGCTGCACCGAGCAGGGCCAGCGCTGTCAGGTGTCCGATGGGCCGGGCGATCACGCCCGCACCGGGGTTGATGCGGATCACCAGCGAGCCCACGGCTGCAGCGAACGCCCGCTCGCCGGTCGCCGCCACCAGGATGCCGCCGGTCACCGCGGTTCCGGTCAGGATCGAGCGCCCGACCGAGACCCCCCGGCTCCCTTCCAGCGGGACCCCCTCGGCGTCGTGGGTGACGCCCGCCTCGATCATCCCGCGGCGCAGGTGGTGGTACTGGACCGCCGCCAGCGCCGCCCCCAGCGGCAGCGCCACGGGAACCGCGCGGGTCCAGGGGCGCCCCCGGCCGACGGCCTGCAGCAGATACTCGCTGCACTCGATGATCGTGCCGGCGAGGCCACCCACGGCGATGCGCCATGAGAAGGTGCGGGCCCAGGCGCGGGCGATCGGTTCGTCCTTCCGCGGTGACAGGGCCCGCTGGGCGAGCAGGCCGAGTCCGATCGCCGTCAGGTCGCCGGCGAGGACCACCGCATGCTCGGTTCGCTGCTCCTGCGCTGGTGAGCCGCGCCCGCCGGCCACCTTGAACGCCACCGACTCGATGAGCGACTGGGTCGTGGCGGTCAGGCCGTAGTTGATGGCCGAGGACACGCCGGTGATGACGGCCTGATCGGCCGTCGACCGGGGCATGAGGCCGCGGCTGAACGATCGGCCGACGCTGGTCGACGCGGCCAGGATGCCCGCCCGTTCCGGCGTTCCCAGTCCGGCCCTCGCCTGGAGCAGCCTGCGGAATGCCGATGCCATGGTCGCCCTCCTGCGGTGTCGGCCGGTGTCCACCGGCGAAGCTATCCGACGCCACCCTATGGGGAGGTTCCCGCCGATCGAACGGCGGATGCCGTGCCGCAGGGGGGTTTCGGTGGCGAAGAGTGCCGTTCAGCCCTGTTCCGCCAATTCGACCATCTTCGCCACAGCCTGGTTCGCCTTGCCCTGCGCTTCGCCGAAGTCGATCGCGAACGTCTGCCCGCCACGCACGTTCTGCTTGCCGGAGGCGTTGACGCGCCATCCCCCCGCCCGCGCCTCCTCCAGCCCGAGGCTCACGGTGACACCGCTGAAGGAGCCCCAGCTGATCCCGGTCTCGAAGACCAGCAGCCCGAGGGTGTCGTTGGCGTCGATCACGGTCCAGCCCAGCGACTGCACCGCCCGCATGGCCAGCCTCATCACCTGCTGCAAGCTGCCCTGGAACACCTCTGCCTCGGCGTCCCACCGCAGGGCCGTCGGCCGGGGCTCGGCATCGGGGCCGCCGGGCGGGGGCGCGATCCGGTACCACGTGCCGTCCTCGGCGAGCACATGACCATCCACCACCTGCCCGACGCGGTAGGCCCCCGGGTCCGGTGGTGGGGGCGTCGTCGTCATGCCGCCGCTATCCCTCGAGTTTGCGGCGCATGATCTTTCCGGCGGCGTTGCGGGGCAGGGCGTCGTGGACGACCACGGCCACGGGCCGCTGGGCCGGCGCCAGCCGCTGCGCGGCCCACGCCATGAACTCGTCGTGCCACTGCTGATCGGGCTCGGTGTCGCTGACCACATGGGCGACGATCCGCTGGCCGAAGTCCGGATCGGGGCGCGGGACCACAGCGATGTCGAGCACGTTGGGGTGGTGCCGCAGCACCTCCTCGACCTCCAGCGGATGGACGTTCTCGCCGCCGATGATCATCACGTCGTCGACGCGGCCCATGATCCGCAATCGGCCGTGCTCGTCGATCACCCCGAGATCGCCGGTCCAGACCAACCCGCCGATCCGGTCCCGGTCGCTGCCGTCGGTGTACCCCTCGAAGGACGTCGACGACCCGACGAAGATCCGTCCCGGGGTGCCCTGCGGCAGTTCGTGGTTGTCCTCGTCGAGGACCCGGACCTTGACCCCCGGCAGCGGCCGCCCGGCGCTGCCCGGATCCGCGCGCAGGTCCTGCGGGGTGGCAACCGTCGCGAAGGCGGCCTCCGTGGAGCCGTACAGGTTGTACAGCACGTCGCCGTAGCGGTCGGAGAACCGCCGCACCAGCGGGGGCGCCATGGGTGCTCCGGAGATCGCGACGACGCGCAGCGCGGACAGGTCGATGCCGCGCGTCTTCTCCTCCGGCAGGGTCGCCATCCGCTGCGCCACCACGGGAACGGTGATGATGACCCCCGCATGGTGCTCCGCGGCAGCCCGCAGCACGTGGAGCGGATCGGGCCGCCGCATGAGGACCTGGGTGGCGTCCAGCAGGGCGCACAGCCGGTGGTGCATCCATCCCCAGGCGTGGAACAGCGGTGCGGCGATCAGGTGCGTGTCCCGCTGCCGGAACGGGAACCCGTCCAGCAGTGCGATGACGGCCTCGACCGGCGCAGCCGTGCGAGACGCCCCCCGCGGCACGCCGGTGGTGCCGCTGGTGAGGATGACGTGGCGACCGGTCGCCGGCGGCTTGCCGGGCGCTGTGGCGGCGCCGTTGGCGAACTCCTCCCACTGTCCGCCGGCAAGCGTCAGTGTCTCCTCGGGAGGACAGCGGTCGGCCAGCGACGGGTCGGCGAGGTATTTCGTGATCCCCTCCCGCTCAGCGACCTGTGCCAGCTGTGCGGCCGAGTGGCCGTTGTTCAGGTAGTAGGTGTCCGCGCCGGTGCGCGCGATCGCAGCCATCGCCTCGGTGTAGGCGCGGCTGTTGCGGCCGAGCAGCCCGACCCGGACGCCCGGGCCGAAGCCCTGCTGCGCCAGCGCCGTAGCGGCGGCGCGGGTGCGGTGCTCGATCTCCTGGAACGTCACGCTGCGCAGGTCGTCGTCGAGGTCGATGACGGCGACCTCGTCGGGATGCCGGGCGGATCCGCCCGCGTACCCGAGCGCGGGCGTCGTCCCCCAGCGGGTCAGCGCCGCGATGAGCTGCGCATTGGCGCGCGGATCCAGCGGGGGGGTCAGCCGCGAGCGCAGGACGCTGCGGGCGGCGGTGGGGGCGAGTCCGGCCAGCCCGTACAGGCTCGCGGGGTCGGGCATGGGGATCGGGGGCGGTCGCAAGGCCATATAGGCATCCTGGCTCACGGCGGGGCGCGATGGCTCCTCATCGCGCGCATCAGGGAGCGTTTGGCACTGTGCGAGCGACCCGGCCGGCCATCGGACCCCCGGTGGGCATCCGCCGTTTAGGCTGCAGCAATGGAGACCTTCGAGCGCGGAGGCTACGTCTTCGACGTGGTGGACGCGGGGGACCGCGGAAGCCCGGCCGTCGTGCTGCTGCACGGGTTCCCGCAGGACAGCGGCGCCTGGTCGGAAGTCGCGCCGCTGCTGCAGCAGGCCGGATACCGCACGCTGGCGCCCGATCTGCGGGGCGTCTCGCCGGGCGCCAGGCCCCGGTCGACGGCGGAGTACCGGACGATCGAGAGCGTCCACGATGTGATCGCGCTGCTGGACGCCGCGGGGATCGAACGCGCCCACATCGTCGGCCACGACTGGGGCGGCTTCGTCGCCTGGGCGCTGGCCTGCGAGCACCCGGAGCGGATCATCACGCTGACCGCGGTCTCCACCCCGCATCCTGCGGCGGTGACGCGCTCGATGCTGCGCAGCACCCAGGCCCTGCACTCCTGGTACATGCTGCTGTTCCAGATCCCCCACCTGGCGGAGCAGCTGCTGCGGCCCGGCAGGCCCGTGTGGGCGGCGATGGTGCGGGGGCTGCCGCGGCAGGACATCGAGCGGTACGAGGCCCGGCTGTCCGACGCCGGGGCCCGGTCCGCGGCGCTGGCCTGGTACCGGGTGCTGCCGCGAGAGTTGGCGGCCCCGTCGATCAACTGGTCGCCGGTGTCGGTGCCCGTCATGTACGTCTGGGGGGAGCGGGATCCGGCGATGGGGCGGGCCGCCGCCGAGGCGACCTCCCGGTTCGTCACCGGTTCCTACCGCTTCGAGCCGCTCAGCGCAGGCCACTGGATCCCCGAGAAGCGGCCGGTGCTGCTGGCAGCGCTGATCGCCGAGCATCTGGGGTCCGGGTGACGGTGATCCGGGAGGCGAGGCCGGAGGATATCCCCGACGTGCTCCGGCTGATCCACGGCCTCGCGGCGTACGAGCGCGAGCCGGGGGCGGTCAGGACGACACCCGACGACCTGCTGGCGTCCCTCTTCCCCGCGCACGGGCAGCCGCTGGCCCACTGCCACGTCGCACAAGCGGCTGCGGGCGTCGTCGGCATCGCGTTGTGGTTCGTGACGTTCTCGACCTGGGAGGGCCGGCACGGCATCCACCTGGAGGACCTGTACGTGCAGCCGGATCACCGGGGCGCCGGCGTCGGCCGGGCGCTGGTCGCCGCACTGGCCGCCGAGGCGGTCCGCCGCGGATACCCGCGCTTGGAGTGGTCGGTGCTGGATTGGAACTCGCCGGCGCGCGACTTCTACGGCGCGCTGGGCGGCCAGCCGATGACCGAATGGATCCCGTACCGGCTCAGCGACGACGCCCTGCGGCGTCTGGCCCAACCGCGTGCAACCGCGCCCTGACCCCTGCTGCGGGCCGGATGCGGCCGTGACGTCCGCGGACGTGCCGGACCGCCGCTACGTCCGCACCCCCGCCACCGCACCGGGCCCCAGCGGACCGCAGATGCTCGCCTCGTACCGGAGGATCTCCGGCGATCCGCTGAGGTACCTGCGCGATGTCCGGCACCGCTACGGCCCCGTCGTGCAGTTCCCGGTGCCGAGCCCTCCCACCTACCTCGTCGACGACGCCCACCTCGTCCGCTCGGTCCTGATGGCCTACGACCGCGACTTCGACAAGGACACGGTGCAGTACCGGGCGCTGTCGATGGTGACCGGCGAAGGGCTGCTGGCGGCCCGCAACGAGCGGTGGCGGCGCCAGCGGCCGGTCGTGCAGCCGGCCTTCCACCGCGGGGCCGCCGAGCGGATGGCGGCCGACGCCGCGGCGGCGGGGGTGCGGCTGGTGCACCGCTGGTCGCTCGCCCCGAGCGGCTCGGTCGTCGATGTCGAGGCGGCGATGCTGCGGGTCGGTCTCGAGGCTGTCGGCGCGCACCTGTTCGGCGCCGACCTCGAGGGCAGCGCGCCGACGCTGGCCCGGGCGACCCAGGATGCGCTGGATGCGGTGATCGCCTCGGTCCGGCCGCCGTGGTCGGCGCTGCGCGGGCTGCCGACCCCGGCGCAGCGGACCTACCGGCGGGCCATGCGCCAGCTCGACGGGGCGGTGGCCGAATTGGTGTCGGACCGCGAAGCATCGCCGGCGCGCAGGGGTCGGGAGGACCTGCTGGCGCTGCTGCTGGCCGCGTATCCGGACGACCCGCGCACCATCCGCGACCAGATCATCACCTTCCTGGTCGCCGGACATGAGACCGTCGCCTCGGCGCTGACCTGGACGCTGGGGCTGCTGGCCCATCACCCGCAGGAGCAGGAGCGGGCGCAGGCGCAGGTGGACGATGTCCTGGGCGACGGGACCCCGGCGCTGGCAGACCTCGACCGCCTCCCATGTGTCCGCGCCTGTTTCGACGAGGCGCTGCGGCTGTACCCCCCGGCCTGGATCATCACCAGGTCCGCCGAGCGGCGAATGGTGCTGGGCGGACGGGAGATCCCCCAGGGGTCGCTGGTCATCATCAGCCCCTGGCTGCGCCACCGCGACCCCGATCGCTGGCCGCAGCCCGATGCCTTCCGGCCCCAGCGCTTCGCCACGCCGCTCGTGGCGCGGGCGGCGACCACCCGCGCCGAGTACCTCCCCTTCGGCGTCGGGCCGCGGCTGTGCATCGGCCGTGATTTCGCGCTGATCGAGGCGGGCGCGGTGCTGGCCGGACTGCTTCGGCGGTTCACGTTCGAACCGGTGGCACCGGGCCTGCCCGGCGCCGATCCGCTGGTGACGCTGCGGCCCGCCGGGGGGTTGCGGCTGCGGCTGCATAGGCGCTGGGTCTGAAGGTTCACAACGGCACAACCGCCATCGTCGGTGTCGGTGGTGTCCGAGATGCCCACGGTGCCCAACCCGGTACTGCGGAATCTGGCGGGGTGTGCGGGTTCCGCGGCTGCAGCATCGGGCGGGTGGCGGATCGTGGGACCGGGCCCGCTTGTGCCGGTGGGTCGGCGGGCAGATGCACCCGTCCCGCGGGCTTTTCACCCGATTCGGGGGGGGCGGATTCCGGC
>CAZECO010000057.1:5391-18085 GCA_964510455.1 uncultured Actinomycetes bacterium | reverse complement strand
TGGTCTATGAGGTGTTCGCGGTCCTGGCTGCCTGACGATCTGGACGCTGGCCCGGGGCGGGGCCACTAGGCTGGCCACGCAATCGCGCCACGATCAGTCCCCGGGAGGCAGGCATGGGATCCGCAGCGGCTCCGCCACCGATTGCGGGCACCCCGATCGACCCGCCTCCTGCTGAAGTGCCGGCCTTCGCGGAGAAGCTCGACCGGACGCCTGTGGGCGCAGTCCTCTATCGGACGCTGCTCCGCTACACCAACGCGAAGGTGGGGCTGTTGGCCTCGGGGACCGCCTACTACCTGTTCCTGGCGCTGCTGTCCCTGCTCGCGTTCGTCTACGGGGTCATCACCCTGGTCGGAGCGGATGAGCTCGCCGCGCGGCTCACCGATTTCCTGGCCGAGACGCTTCCGGGGCTGGTCGGGGAGGAAGGGATTGACCCGGAACAGTTGCGGGCCACGGGCGCGACAGCCGGCATCGTGGGCCTGGTCCTGATGCTCTATTCGAGCCTCAGCGCTGTCGGGGGCGCCAACAATTCGATGCACCTGATCTTCGGCGCCCCGCCGGATCCCCGCCCGTTCATCAAGGCGAAGCTCCGGTTCCTGGGGATCCTGCTGATGGTGGTCCCGCTGATCGCGCTGTCCTTCGTGGCGGTCAGCCTCACCTCGGATCTGATCGAGCCGCTGCTGGACAGGCTCGGGATCAACACCAGCGGCACCCGCGCGCTGCTGACCGTCACCGGCGTGCTCGTCGGCTACGCGATCGACGTCCTGATCCTGCGGATCCTGCTGGGACGGCTCGGCGGGATCAGGCCGCACCGCCGCCCCATGCTGCTGGCAGCGCTCATCGGCGCGGTCGCGGTCGGGGTGATCAAGCAGTTCCTGGACTTCATCATCACCTGGTCGCTGGACAAGCCGCAGTACGGTGCCTTCGCCATCCCGCTGGCGATCCTGTTCGTGCTCTCCCTGTTGTCCCAGGCGCTATACGGATCCGCGGCCCTCGCGGCCGGGATCAGCGACGCCGACGTGCCGCTGCGGGAGTTGACGCCGGAGGATGCGGTCGACGAGGTGCCGGATCCGGACGAACCGGGGGAGTGAGTCAGTTCGGCGACATCACGACGCGGAGCAGGTCCGGGGTCGGGACCGCGTAACGGCACGATGGCCTCCTCACGGGCCAGCAGCGGCAGCCTTCCCGCGGTGTCGGGCCCGCCAGCCGATCGGTCGAGGGGAGGCGCGATCTTGCTGCTGGTGCGGGCTGGATCTGCGCGCGGGAGAGGTCGCCGGCCTGCGGACCGACTGGCGGCACGGTGCAACAAACCTCCTGACCGGACCGGATTCTCGGCGGATCAAATGGCGAATTCGGGGAACTCGCGACGATCGACCGTCAGCCAGTCCGGGAGAAGGAGGTCACGCGTGTCGTGGCCGAGACCCCCGAACCAGGGCCGGGGCGACACCACGGTTCGTCCGGCGCGATCCCCTAAGTAGGCGCCCCACCAACTGAACGACGAGTTGGAGGAGATCAGCGCTGACGACGTCGCCATGAGGGCGATCGATTCAACCGGGTGCGACCGTTGCGGGGGGTCGATGATCAGCGCTTCGTCCAGGAGGGGGTGCAGCCGCTGCGCGGTTGCCGGTCGATCACTGAACAGCACGACACGGCCACCGTGGCCCCGAGCCCGTACCGCGGCTACGGCACGCTCCACGAATGCCCCGGTGACGTTCCCATGCTTCCTCGCAATGACTGGATCGAGGTAGTCCCCCTGACGCACATGGATCCCGATCCAGTCTCCTTCCGCCTCGAGCAGCCTCCTGGTCTGCAGGAACCATTCGGTGGGCTCAGAGATCCGCAGGAAGCGTGACCTCAGCTCGTCGCGGACGCCGTGGAAGTAGCGCCAGCTTTGAAAGTATCCGACCAGCGTGGTGCCCGGAGCGACACGTTCGATGCGCGGGTCGTAGCTGAACGAGTGCTCGACGAACACTCCGAGCGCGCGCAGTGGCGTTCGTCCCAGCAGTCGGAGGCGATCTGGCTCCGCAACCAGCCAAGAGGGGCTGCTGCTCCCGATCTCAGCACCGAGATCGATTCGGTCGATGTCGCCGTGGTGCTGGCGCTTGCGGTCAAAGAAGGAGGTGTCCAACACCAGCGGTAAACCCAGTCGGGCGCTGACCGCGTAGGCTGCCGCCGCGATGAACATCTGATTGCCGAGCCCGCCTCGCAGATAGCCGGTGATGCTGCTGCGGCGCTTAGCCATTGTGAGCTCCAGATTCCGAGATGCCGCGCCCAGCGAGGGCCCACATTCATCCCACTACTATAGGGCTGGCTTGGCGCTGCAGTATGCTGGGGAACGCCAGCTGGCTGCCGGGCGACTGCGGTCCAGACACGAGGGAGAAGGTGGCAGTGCGACTGCTGATCATGGTGGCTTCATCATGAGTACGGGAGCCGGGGTTGCTGTTCCCCCACGTCTATCTCGGTCGGCGGATGCACTGCGCCACAGCTTTCCTGGGGGTCGTCGATCGGCGCCTCAACAGCCCGACGCCCATCGGATGTCTCGTCTACCCGGTGACGGATCGTTCTTGGTCCAGTGGCTCGAGCGGCACGCCTTCGTCCCGGGCACATCAGAGGGTCGGAGCCGTCCTGTGGGCGCTTGGCGCTGGCGCGTTCTCACGGTCTCCGTCGGCACAGACCACCATCCGTTCAGCCGATTGATGCAGTGGATCGAGGAGTGCAGAGAACGGCAGCTCCGCGGCCCACTGGACACGATCGATCGGCGGTCACGGCAAAGACGATCGGCGGATAGGGAGTCGGCATGAAACGGGCCCTGATCACGGGCATCACCGGGCAAGACGGTTCCTATCTGGCAGAGCTCCTGCTGGACAAGGGCTACGAGGTCCACGGTGTCGTGCGCCGCGCATCAACGTTCAACACGCATCGCATCGATCACCTCTACGTCGACCCGCACTCCTCCGACGCCCGTCTGTTCCTCCACTACGGCGATATGACGGACGGATCGCGGTTGGTGACACTGGTGGAGAAGGTGGCGCCCGACGAGATCTACCACCTTGCGGCGCAGAGCCACGTCAGGGTCTCATTCGACGAGCCCGAGTTCACCGGCGAGGCCACCGGAGTCGGCACCACTCGGATCCTGGAAGCGATCCGGATGACACAAGTCCCAGCACGGTTCTACCAGGCCAGCAGTTCGGAGATGTTCGGGGCCACGCCGCCACCGCAGTCCGAGACCACACCCTTCTACCCGCGCTCGCCCTACGGCGCCGCGAAGGTCTACGCCTACTGGATGACTCGCAACTACCGCGAGGCCTACGGACTGTATGCGGTCAATGGCATCCTCTTCAACCACGAGTCGCCGAGGCGCGGTCCGACCTTCGTCACTCGTAAGATCACAATGGCCGTAGCCCAGATCGTCCTGGGCGAGCAGCAGGACCTGTACCTGGGCAACCTCGATGCCGCGCGCGACTGGGGGTACGCCAAGGAGTATGTCGAAGGCATGTGGCTCATGCTTCAGGCGCCGGAACCGGATGACTACGTGCTGGCTACGGGGACCAGCTACACGGTGCGCGACTTCTGCGAACTGGCTTTCGCCCGCGCTGGGCTCGATTGGGAGAAATACGTACGTTTCGACGACCGGTACCTGCGCCCCACCGAGGTCGATAACCTGGTCGGCGATCCGAGCAAGGCCCGCCACCAGCTCGGCTGGAAAGCGGATGTCCTAGTGCCGCAGCTGGCGGCCCTCATGGTCGACAACGACATGGCACTGGCCCAGGGAAAACCGCCGCAGCGACCAGCCTAGGCGACATCCCAGCAGTCGCTCCTGCGCCGCCCACTGCTAGCAACCCGGGCGCCGGAGTGATGGGTGAGCCAGGCGTGACTGAAACCGGCCCCGATGGCCGGTCGCGCGGCCGACGCGAACCCGGATCATCGTGCAGCCCCGCAACCGCCTCCGCCGCGTACCGTCCACGTTAGTCCACCCGTTTGGGCGCAACACCCCGACTTGGGTCCACGATCGCGTGTGCAGCACCGTGTCCGGGGCAGACGATCCGCGTACGGCGCGCCAACCCCGCCCTCGCCGACGAGGAGCACGTCACGAGGCGCAAGAGACTCCAATCATCCTCACAAGGGTCGAGGTTCGCCGCACCAGCGTCCCAGCCAACCAACGCGATCAGCAACTAGTAGAGCGTCGCACCTAATGGTGTGGGTATAGGTGCCGGAGTCTGATTCGGGCGTCTGTTGTCGTGAACTGCCAGTCGACTTGGCGCTGATCGTCGTTGGTCGCGGCCTGGAGGCGGTGCGGATCATGACCAACCAGGACATGGACTCCGGCGCCCCGTTCGCCGCGGTCCTGGTCGGGCAGCCCACCCTGCGGCACCGGCTGCGCCTGGGCGTGCTCGCCGCCCTCGACCAGCGAATCGGGGTCAGAGCGACCATCAACGGCATGGACCCGGCCGAGACCGGCGACTACATCGCCCACCACCTGCGGATCGCGGGTCGCAGCGACCCGCTGTTCACCGCCGACGCCGCTGAACTGATCCACAACGCGTCCCGCGGCTATCCCCGCGCAGTCAACAACCTCGCACTGAACGCGCTCACCGCCGCGTTCGCCCGCGACAACCCCATCGTCCACGACAAAGCAGCCCGCGCCGCCATCGCCGAGAACGGCAACGACTGACACCGCACCGTCACCGCGACGACAAGCGCTTCACGACACAGACACCCACATCACGACACAGAAGAAGCGGCCCCGCCCACCCCGGGCGGGGCCGTTTCCACCCCCGCCACAACCGCAAACCCCGTGACCGCCACAACCGCAGAAACAAATGACGGTCAACACAGGCGTGCCCCGGAACTGCCGATCCGAGAGCGGCGTGGCCGCTGCCCGGAAAGCCTCAGGCCTTGACGAACCAGCCGAGGCAAGACCGGCCGGTTACCACCGCGTACTGGCTGTTCAGGCCCAGCACTTGGCCGCGCCTGGATTTCTTGCCTGCGACAATCACGGCCAGGCCGCAGTCCATCGCCGCCGCGACTTGCTCGGCCGGCGCAGCCAGCGAAGCTGCGTTGATCAGGTCGATGCCGGCTGGCTCACGCTCGAGCACCCCACCGCCTGCGCCGGAGGCCACCGCAACGGACTGACGGGTGATGAAGGGCACAAGCTTCTCGACGAGTTCGGGGTCATCGCCGAGGAGCGCGACCTTGGGGTTTCCGCCCTCCAGCGAGGTGCGCTGGCCGATGAGCGCCACGATCGCCGAAGTCTCTGCTGGACTCCCGCCGGACACCAGGACCTCGTCGTAGAACAAGTGTTGCATGCGGCGGGCATTGCGCACGCGCGGATCCAGCCGGTCGGCGATGAGCGCCAGAACGATGCCGGCGAGCAGTCCGAGCGCAAGCCCGCCTGCGATGTACGCGTACTTGTCGGGACCGGACTCCGCTGTGGGAGTTTCCGCCCGTTCAACAATTGATCCCCCGGCGAGGCCTTCGGCCGCTCTCGGGTCTGTCTGGACCAGCTGCTGCTCGCGCACCGCGAGATAGGCATCACCGTAGGCGTTGGCCACGTCGGATGCCTCCTGCGGATCGCTCATCAGCACTCGGAATCTGAGCACCTGCGAACCGCTGGGGTTGCCCACTGATGTCACATCCCGTAACTGCGCGGCCGTACTCCCATCGGCCAGAGCCTCAGCGGCAACTGCCGCCACCGTCTCCGAGCTGGCGATGATCTGCTCTGTGGGCATGTCGGGGGCCCGGGTGTAGCCGTAGACCTGCACGGTCGTGACCGCCTCGTAGGTCGCGGGCGCCCGGCTTTCCGCCCCCAGGGACACCATGAGACCCAGGATGACGCACAGGACCAAGAGCCACCACCAACTCAGCACCGCGGCCAGAACCCCACCGAGTGATGCTTCCCCCCGCTTGTCCACGAGGCCTCCTTCTTGAGAATGGGTCGTCATTGATTATCGCGTACTCGGCGTCCCCGCCCGTTTCAGCAGCGGACCTGGCGGTTGGTCACACTCGGCCGCCGACCGATGAGTGCACCGGAAGCGACAGGTCCGAGCGAAGCGCAGTCCCGTCGTTTGAACCCGGCGGTGCTGGGACATAGCGCCAGTACGGCTTTCGCATGCCGCCCGGATCGGGCGGCCGGCTCAGGTACTTGTCGCGCAAGAGCACCGCAGCGACCATCGCCAGCGCCGAGTGCATCGTGGCATCGATTCCATAGTAGAACATCAGCAGGCACGCGCTCACCAGCGATACGTGCAGCCAAAGGCCGGCGTTGCCCTGCGCATCGAACGTTCTGGCGGCGGCTCCCCACCAGAAGTACAGGTAGAGCAGCAGGCCCACGAAGCCGAAGGAGAACATGACGAACCAGATCTGTCCCTGGGTGCCTACCGACACCTCAAGGGTCCTCGAGGGCTGTGGCGTGCCGAACCCCAGAATGGGTGACTCGAGTGTGCGATGGAAGGTCTCGAGATACAGCCTCGCCCGGCCTTCGGCGGTGTTGGCTGCGAGCCCCCGCTCGGCGATTCCTTTGGTGAAGGTTCCGAACACCAGTTCCTGCGCGACGAGTGCACCCAGGATCAGCACCCAGATCACGGCGCTGCGACTGCGTCGGAACGCCAGCCTGACCACCCCGTAGCACATGGCGATGCTCATGGCGAGCAGCATTCCACGGTTGAGCGTGGCGGCAGCCGGCACCAGGGAGGCGACCAGCCCTACGACGATTAAGGCCTTCCGCAGCCGCGTCCTGGCGAGAAAGAAGCCCGCGATCGCGATCGGGGTCAGAATGGCGATAGCTCCGCCCCAGCTGTTCGCGTAGGTGAACGGGGCGGCGGGCCGGATGAAGCTCTGGCTGCCCCAGGGCTGGTCAACCTGGGCAAGGCTCGGTACGACGAGGTCGTGGACGTACTCGTTCTGCAGCAGCACCTGCGGCATGATGTAGCTCACCGGGGTGCTGAACGAGGCCTGGCCGATCACCATCGCCAGGGAGCCACCGACGATGGCGCAGACCCAGACAACCAGGATCGCCGACACGACCCGGCGTACTGGGAGCGAGGTCCGGGCGTTCACCACGTACAACAGGAGAACTGCAAGAGCCATCCACTGCCCAAGGCGCAGCCCGTACCCCAGCGCCCGCAGCGGCGAGTCGAGCATGGTGCCGCAAACGGTGGCCCAGGCGACGAAGGCCAGCCAGGGCAGCACGCCAGGGACGACGCGGATCCGCTGGGCCCACAGCAGGTATCCCGTCATGATGAGCCCGAAGGGCAGCAGGATGAACGGCAGCAGTCCGAGGACCCACCACAGAGGCAGACCACCGACCAGGGCGAGCACGGGCCAGGCAGGCAGAGCATCGGATCTCACCGGCGTGCTGCCTCGGGCCGCCGGGCGTGCCACGGGTGGAGCGGCGGTAGTCGTCAAGGCCTGATCCTCTCCACATTGCTACTACTGCCCGGCGCCCCGGCAACTGGCGGATGGCCCCTGACCCGCTGAGCGACCTCGTCGCTGGCGACCCGGACTGTAGCCCCGATGAACCGCCAACAGCTAGCGTGAGGATAGCAGACAAAACGGACAAATTCCCTATCGTGGGCGGGCAACCGCCAGGGAAGATCGGGCCGAATCGGCCTTGGCCTCAAGTTGGCCCAGCTGCCGCTGGCTGTCGTCCCCCGACGGGTTTGCACACCACCGGCGGGGGCTCTGCAAGACCAAGTACCGATGGGCGCGGGTCCTAGCCCCCAGGGCGGGGGTGCCGATCCGACCGGCGTGGCTGCCCGGCCGGGTTACACCCATTCCGTCCGCTCAGGAGGTACCTCCACGGCTAGGTCACCGAGGTCGTTCGGGGGATTTCGGTTTAGACTCGGGCTTTGTTGCAGCCAGGCACTGTTGGGGGGTAAACGGGTCGATGCTGCGGAAGGGTGTCAGGGCGCGGGTCTTCATCGCTGGCCTCGCCCTGCTCGCAGTGGCAGCTCTGGCGCTGCTGGCGGTGCGCGCGCAGCTGGGCGCGTCCAGGCACTGGGGGGTGCCCGCGCAGCTGGGGGAGCCCCGGGAACTCAGTAGTGATTGGCAACTGTACTGGTCCGATGAGTTCGACGGCTCGTCCCTGGACACCGCATTCTGGGAGGCCTACGACCCGGGCAACGGCAGAGGCCGATACGGTCACCTCGATCCGGACTCGCAGCAGTGCTACACGCGGAACAACGTCACCGTCAGCGCAGGGGTGCTCACCATACGCTCACGCCAGGAGAGGGTCGCCTGTAGCTTCGGCGAGGTGACATCGGTATCGTCCGGGTTCATCGGGACGAGGGAAGCAGGGAAGAGCTTCCCGCTCTACGCCCGCTACGAGATGCGCGCAAGGGTGCCCTCGGCGCAAGGGGTCTTCCCCGCCTTCTGGCTCCGCCATGTCGCCGGATCGAGTTCGGCTGAGGTCGATGTCATGGAGTCGCTGTTCGCCGGGGACCCCGGAAGTATCAACAGCACGTTGCACTTCCCGAAGACGCTGGGCACTTCCGTTGCGGCCAAAGGCGTGTACCTGGGGGCGATAAGCGAGTCGGATCCGCAGACCCAGTGGCACGTCTGGGCGGTCGACATCGAGCAGGTCCACCCAGGGGACGACAACGTTGTTCGGTTCACCTTCTCGGTCGACGGGCGAGTGACGCTGCAGTACGTCAATGAGCATGCCGCGCAGTGGACCGGCGTGGCCGATTCGTCGCGCGTGTTCGACATCGCCATCAACACCGCGCTCGGCGGCCAGGACGTCGGATTGCCGGGAGCGAACCTCGGCTTCGTGAGCCGAGGGGGCGGTAAGTGCGTCCTCGAGCGTCCGCAGCGGCCCACCAGCGATCCTTCGTCCTGTGCGGTGGAGCGCACGGAGGGTGCTCGCTATAACGACGAGATCACCTCTGCGCCGGCGCCTGACGGCGTTCCTGACATCTGGCTTGCCCCATGGGTCCGCGACCCCTCGGCCACCTCCGAGTACGTCGTCGATTACGTGCGGGTCTACGTCAAGCAGTGAGGCGCGATCCTCAGCGCATGCCCACCGCCCCCGGCAATGAGGTCACGGGCGGGCCGGATAGGATAACGGTTAGGGGAACTCGATGTGGGGGACTGGATCGATGGGGGAGATGGATGCGTGGTCCTCGGATTGCGCGAAGGGCATTCCTTGCACGCGGTCGCTTGCGCAGGGTCACTGGCTGATGTGCGGGGAGGCATGCCTTGGGCTTCGTCGCCCCGGCCCGGCGGCGGAACCAGCACGTGGCCGCAGGAGCCACCAGCGGCAGCCGGATGCCCATCGTGCAGGTCGTCCGTGCGTACCCCTGCATCACGAGCGCGCTACTCCGCAGGCCCCCGGTCATGGTGCAAATCCGGACACATGCATACAATCTACTTCTCATCAGGGCGTGGTGGACATCGTCTTTGGTGAGTGTGTTGGCTCTCCGCTTGAGCGGGAGTCCGCCATCGGGGGCCTCGCGGGGCCGATCACAGGCCTGAGGGGCTGAGAGGGACTGAGATGATTCAACGAACTTGGCATTCCACGGTGTTACGCCTTTGGCTCGTGCTCGCCATCGCGGCGGGGGCGCTTGCCGTGACGACGACGCCATCGGCGAAGGCAGCAGTTGCCCCGGACGGGGCGACATCGGCCACCGCCGCCGCATCCTGCTGGGAGATCAAGCAGTCCTTCCCGTCGGCCCAGGACGGCATTTTTTGGCTGGTGACTCCGGCACTCGTCGCGCCGCAGCAGTTCTACTGCGATATGACCACCGACGGCGGTGGCTGGGTCCTGGTGGGCCGGGGCCGAGAGGGGTGGCGGTTCGAGTACGAGGGACTCCGCCCGGCCCAGGTCATCAGCGCGGTGAACGGCCCGAGCGCCTTCGCGGCGGCACAGCTGTCATCAACCACGATCGATGGGCTGCTCAACGGCGGCCCAGTCTCCGCCCTGTCTGACGGGATCAGGCTGAAGCGCGCCAGGTCCACAGATGGGACGACGTGGCAGGAGGTCCGATTCACCATGCCCAAGCGCGACCGCTGGGTCTGGACCTTCGGCGCGCAGCACCCGTTGGGCACCTACCGGTTCGACAGTTCCACAGGCAGCGGCGGCGTGACCGGAAGCTTCGGCACCAACAACTCGTATAACCGCATCGACTGGACCGCCCGCTCGTCCACGGGGTGGAACCGCGGGTGGGCGTACGGGTCCTCGGCGACTATTGGCACATCCAGTGCAACGTCCTACATCTGGGCGCCGACCAACGGGACCTCCTACCCCTACCCCTTCACGCAGGTGTGGCTTCGCCCCAAGCTGCTCTCGAGCAACCTCAGCTACCCTGCCATCCCGGACACCGGGACTGCGGCCGTCGAGCAGTCGCTGCTGCACAGTTCGCTGGCCCTGCCTCAGACGTGGGGCGTCACTGGGCTCGCCGACGGGGTCAACTCCGAACTCAACACAGAGGTGTCCGCATTCGCCCAGCTGGGCAACCGGATCTACGTCGGAGGCAACTTCCAGTACGTGCAGAAGGGCGCTGAGGCCACCGGCGCTGACAAGATCGAGCAGTCCTACTTGGCGGCGTTCGACATCAATTCCGGCGCCTGGGACCCGGACTTCCGTCCGGTGCTGAACGGGCGCGTCCGCACGCTGGCGGCGCTGCCCAACGGAACGCTGGTCGCCGGCGGGCACTTCAACCAGGTGAATGGCAGTTCAGCGCCAGGCATCGTCGGACTCGACTCCACGACCGGAGCGACGAGCACCCAGTGGAGGGCGCTGGCCGAGAACCGGGTCACCGGAGGGATCCCGGTCGTGCACGGCATGGACATCCAGGGCGACTACTTGTACCTGGCCGGCGCGTTCACGCACCTCACGGGCGGGGCGAGCGACACAAGCGCGTTCTCCCGCGGTGGAGCGCGCCTGAGTGTGACCGACGGCCGTCCGGATACCTCCTGGAATCCGGCCTTCGACGGGACTGCGCTTGCGGTCGATGCGTCAGATCGCGGCGATCGCGTCTACTTCGCAGGCTACTTCGGCTACTCCAACGGGCAGCAGGCAAATAGGGGCGCCATCGTGCAGACCACTCCCGGCGCGGCGCTCGTGCCCTTCACGTTTGTCGGGTCGGCGGCCGGTCGCACGAACTACCAGATGGCGGTGTCGGAGTCCGGGGATCGCTTCTACCTCGGAGGGTCCGAGCACAGCGTGTTCGGCTACGACCGGTCGACCCTGGAGCGGAAGTCGGGCAGCATCTCCCTGCAGGGCGGCGACTACCAGACCAGCACCGCCTGGCAGGGGATGGTCTTCTTGGGCTGCCACTGCGACGACTACACCTATCAGGACGCCTACACGTGGTCGAACGTGGGCTCGAACTGGACTCAGGCCGACAAGCTGGGCTTCGTCGGGATCTGGGACGGAGCCACTGGGCGGTACCTTCCGGAGTTCAACCCGATCATCAACAGCCGAGGCGGATACGGTGCCTGGGCGACGATGGTCGACACCAACGGGGTGCTCTACATCGGAGGCGACTTCCAAGCGGCCGTAACAGCCAACGGAACCCGGTGGGTGGGCGGTTTCGCTCGCTTCCCGCTCCGCGACAGCACCGCGCCGGGCACGCCGACGGGCCTCACGGGCACGCGGGTCGGATCGGACCTCTCGTTGTCCTGGGCTGCGGTATCGGGTTCGGGTGTGTCCTACGAGGTGCTCATGGACGACCGTGTGATCGCGACCACCACGACCAGCAGCCTGGTCATGCCAGGGCCGACGAAGGACTCCCGCTACTTCGTGCGAGCGATCGATGCGGCGGGGAACCGCTCAGCCAGTACTTCGGCACTCGCCGTTCAGGCGTTCGATATAACGTCAGTGACCACTCTGGTGGCGCAGGACGGGCAGTTCGCCTACCGGTGGGACAACGCGGCGCTGGATCCGGCGTGGACGCAGGTGTCGTTCAACGACTCGTCGTGGGCGCGCGGAGCCGGTCCGGTGGGGTACGGGTCCACGATGGTGGGCACGGATGTGTCTGCCGGCGGGTTCCCGGCCACGCGGCCGTTGAGCATCCAGGGGCGGGCGTCCTTCCAGGTGACCGACCCGAGCGCGCTGAGCGGGCTGCAGGTGACCACCTACGGCGATGACGGTGCTGTGGTGTACGTGAACGGCACCGAGGTCGGGCGGGTCAATATGCTGCCCGGCGCGATCACGCAGAACAGCTACGCGAATGCGGCGCCGCGGACCGCCACTGCGCGGTCGCAGCCGCAGGTGTTCTCCGTGCCGTCCTCGCTGCTGGTGGCGGGTACGAACGTGTTGGCGGTGCAGGCCAGCGCCAACTACCGCAGCACCCCGGACTTGTCGCTGGCGGTGCAACTGGAGTCCGGCATCGGGAACACCACCGCGCCGGCGGCGCCGACCTCAGTCCAAGCCAGCGCGGGTGATGCCTCGGCTTCCGTGTCGTGGCAGGCTCCGGCTTGGGATGGCGGTACCCCGATCACGGGGTACACGGTGACTTCCTCGCCGGGCGGGCTGACCTGCACCACGGCTGGGCTGTCGTGCGGGGTGACGGGCCTGACGAACGGGACGCCGTACACGTTCACCGTTGCTGCCAACAACGCCATCGGCACCGGGCCGGCCTCGCAGCCGTCCGCTGCGGTCACGCCCGCTGCTGCGGTGACCGGCGTTCTGGTGGCGCAGGGCGGGCAGTTCGCCTACCGGTGGGACAACGCGGCGCTGGATCCGGCGTGGACGCAG
>CAZECO010000057.1:0-5291 GCA_964510455.1 uncultured Actinomycetes bacterium | reverse complement strand
GGCGGTGCAGGCCAGCGCCAACTACCGCAGCACCCCGGACTTGTCGCTGGCGGTGGAATTCGCGGCCACGGGCTAATCGTTCTGAATAGGGTCCGCGACTGGGCTTCGGCGAGGCGTTGCGATGCCTCGCCGAAGCCCGGAAGCCGGGCCCCGGGCGCGCCCGACTACACTCGATGGGTGGTGCGTCCTGGAAGCTGGATCGATCCTGCGGGTGGAAAGCTCGCCCGGGCAGAAGCCGGGTTGCCCAGTAGCAGGTCCGGTTCGTCGTGCCCAACCCCCCGTTCCCACGAGGATGGGGCAACTACTTTCGCACCGGCAACGCGGCTGACAGGTCCGTCGGCCGGGACAGGTACCTGACATGGCGGCTGAGCAGACTGCTGATCACGCAGCGCGGCCGCAACCTCCGTTCCGCACAGGTAGATTCTTGGACGCGTACCTGGTTCCACGACCGGGGCCTGCACAAGCTCATGGGCACCATCCGCTACCCGAAGGCTGCGCAACCTTGTCAAGAAGACCGAGGGTAAGCGGTGTGCGGGACGACCGCACTGGCAACTGGGCCTCCTTCGCCAACCTCGCAGCCGAAATCGGACTGATCTACTGCCTGGTCCGGCTGCTGCCGTGGATGTTGGCTTTCCACGCCATGGCGTTCGCGATCGCGGCGGTCGCACTCCGGCTCCGCGTCCGGCCACTGCAAGAGCAGTCCCTACCAACAGTCATCTGCAAGGCCTGATGACGCCTTTCGGTGGCCTGGAACGGAGCGCCCTGCCGGAGGGGGCCCCCGGTCGTTTGCCTGCTGCCCTGGGTGCGGGCGGAAGGCGGACCCGGCGGTTGCCGGGCATGTCGACCCGGGGCCTCGCCGGGAGCCTCGCGCTCTCCCTGGGCACCGCCGTGTTCGGGGCGGCCGCCACGTTCCTGATCGTGGCCGTGGTGGGCCGCCTGCTGGGTGCATCGGGAACCGGTGTCTTCTTCCAATTCGTCGCGATGTGCACGATCGGTATGACGCTGCTGAAGTTCGGTGCCGACACCGGATTGGTGCGCAAGTCGGCGCAGCTGAAGGTCCTCGGGCAGGTCGACGAGGTCCCCCGTCTCATCGGGATCGCGGTTATCCCGATGCTCCTGGTGGCGGCGGTCCTCGGCGGAATCGTCATCGCTGCGGCACCGTCCCTGGCCCGACTCCTGACAGACGATCCAGCACTGGTCGACCAGGCCGGCTCCCTGATCCGCTACCTAACCCCCCTGGTGGTCTCCGGCGCGGTGATGTACCTGCTCCTCGGGGCCGTGCGGGGGCTCGGTTCCATCATCGGCTACGCCGGCATCCAGAACATCGGACTCCCCCTGGCGCGGCTGCTCGGCGTCTTCGCCGTGCTTGCTGCTGGCGGTTCGGCAGCTGCCGCGGTGCTGGCCTGGGCGGCGACCATTCCTCTATGGTGCGCAGCGACCGGGCTCCTGCTGTTCCTGGTCGTGCGTCGGGTCCGGTCCGAGAGCCGCCGCGATCCGGGCCCGCAAGGCCGGGGCGACGGCACCAGCACGGACCCCACCGCGGTCGGAATGCGCGACTTCTGGTCTTTCAGCCTCGGTCGCTGGGCCGCCGCCACCGTGGAGATCACGCTGGACTGGGCCGATGTGCTGCTGGTCGGCGCACTGCTCGGCCCAGCTGCAGCGGGCACGTATGCCGTGGCAACTCGGGTCGTGCGTGCGGGACAAATCGTGGACAACGCGATGCGAGTGGTCGTCGGACCGAACATCAGCGCGCGGTTGGTGGTCGGCGATCTCGATGGCGTCAATTCGCTGTTCCGTACGGCATCTCGGGCCATGCTGGTGCTGACGCTGCCCTTCTACGTCACCTGTTTCGTATTCGCAGATAGCATTTTGGCCCTCTTCGGTCCGGGTTTCGACGAAGGTGCGGCCGCGCTGCGGGTGCTCTCAGTGGGCATGACCATCATCGCCGCAACCGTGATGTCGGCGAGCATCGTCCTGATGGCAGGCCGCGGGCACTGGCAGCTGCAGAACAAACTGGTCGCCCTTGCCATCGTCGTGGTCGGCAACTTGGTGCTCGATCCGCGGTGGGGGATTGTCGGAGCAGCAGCGTCCTGGTCGCTGGCTTTCGCCGTCGATGCGATCCTGGTGACCCGCCAGCGTCGCCGGATTGCCGGATCAGCACCTGCTCCCGGGGCCATTCTCCGGCCGTTGTTGGTGGTAGGGGGTGGCGTCGCTGCGGTAGGTGTCGCGGTGCGATTGCTCCTCGGATCGACAACGACGGCCGTGGGCGTGCACCTGGCAATTGTTGGCGCCGCCTATCTGGTCGGACTGTGGATCGCCATCCGTGTCTTCCGGTTCGGCGCCGGGGGCGCCGCGACCGGTTCGACCGAGTCGATCCCCGAAGGCCGGATTGAGGGCGCGCCCTGAAGTGGCCGCGGTTGGGTGCGGCCGGGGTGGATGGGGGAGAATGGGTCAGATCGGGATCGATATGCCGGATCGGCGAAGGCGGAGAGAAGAATGAACACCAGCATGAAGATTCGGGCGAAGCGCGTCTACCGATGGGGCACTGCGTTTGGGCTGGACCCACAAAGGACCTACCACAGCTCCAAGCAGTTGACCGGTTTCCGCAAGGATGCGCAGGATTTCAGGTCGCAGGGCGGTCGGATTGACAGCTACTCGCCCCAGCTCAGCGACCAGACGGATGATGCCGGGCATGTGGACGGCCACTACTTCTGGCAGGACCTGCTGGTGGCGCAGCGGATTGCGGGGCGGAGTCCGGCCCGTCATGTCGATCTCGGCTCACGGATCGACGGCTTCGTCGCCCATCTCCTTGCCTTCCGCGAGGTGGAGGTCATCGACATCCGCGACCTCACGTCGACGGTGCCGGGTCTGACGTTTCTGCGAGCGGATGGCATGTCGCTGGAGGGTATCGATGATCAGAGCCTGGAGTCCTTTTCCAGTCTTCATGCGATCGAGCACTTCGGTTTGGGCCGGTACGGCGATCCCATCGATCCCTCGGGCCACATCCATGGGATGAGCAGCGTGCAACGGGTGCTGGCGCCCGGTGGCCGGTGCTACATCTCGTTCCCTGTGGGGCCGGAGGCGGTGGAGTTCAACGCGCAGCGCGTCATCGACCCCAGGCAGCCGATCGATACCATGGATGAGTTGGAACTGGTGGACTTCACGGCGATCCCGTGGTCCGGCAGCCCGGTAATGGACGCCAAGCCCGCGGACTACGTTGATCAGCAGGGCTGGTGCGGGCTGTACGAGTTCCGCCGGCCCAGTTGACGCCGATTGCCGATAGCGGAGCTGCATCAAGGCCATCGACCGAAGTGGTGCGCAAGGCCCACGGTGGGCTGCGACGGGGAGGCCGCGTGAGGCCGCCGTTGGGGAAGCCGACCACTGCGTCGTCGGCCGCGCAACATCGACGGTCTGGTTCGAGGCCCAACTGATCGGGTCGGTCCAGTGGGGCGCTGGTATCGACCGCGGCTAGGCAGCAACGTTGGCGAGGAACCACTCGTAGGTCGATTCGATGCCGTCGCGGAGCCCAACGCGGGGCCTCCAGCCGAGGGCCTCTAGACGGCTCACATCTAGCAGCTTGCGCGGGGTACCGTCCGGCTTGCCCGTGTCCCAGCGGATTTCGCCCCGGTAGCCGACAACTGCGGCCACAGTCTCGGCGAGCTCGGCGATCGTGATGTCCTGGCCGGTACCCACATTGATCGTCTGCGGGTCGTCGTAGTGCTCGAGGAGGTGCACAACGGCGGCAGCGAGGTCGTCGACGTGCAGGAACTCCCGGCGCGGCGTGCCGGTCCCCCACAGGGTGATCGGCTCTCCCTGGGTCGAGGCGTCGTGGAACTTGCGGATCATGGCCGGCAGGACGTGGGACGACTCCAGATCGAAGTTGTCCCCAGGCCCGTACAGATTGGTCGGCATTGCAGAGATCCACGGCAGACCGTACTGCTCACGGTAGGACTGCACCGCCACGATGCCGGAGATCTTGGCGATGGCGTATGCCTGGTTGGTCGGTTCGAGGGGCCCGGTCAAGAGGGAGGACTCCTTGATCGGCTGCGGAGCCATCTTCGGGTAGATGCAGGAGGAACCGAGGAACAGGACTCGCTCGACTCCCGCCTCGAGCGCGGCCTCGAACAGGTTCGTCTGGATCCGCAGATTGTCGTTGAGGAAGTCGACGGGGTGCGTTGAGTTCGCGAGGATGCCGCCGACCTTGGCGGCGGCGATGACCATCGCCGCCGGCCGCGCGGCGGTCACGGCCTTCACTGTCGCCTTGCGGTCGCGGAGATCGACGTCCCGCGAACGCCATCCCAACAGGTCGGTGCAGCCGCGCGCCTCGAGGGCCCGCCAGACTGCGGACCCGACGAGACCTGCGTGTCCGGCGACGTAGATCCTCGTCGCAGGGGTAAGTGCGTAGTCCACGTCATCCTCGCCCTTGGTGTCCACGGTGACTGTCACCCCCAATGTAGCCCGCTGGAGCAGGATGCCTGCAGGGGGTTTGGGCGCTCACCGAGCAGCGGCACCGCGGGTGAGATCTCCGCAGGTCCAGGTCGACAGCGGCGCAACACAGCGCTCCCTGTCCGGGCGGGACGATCCCTGCTTCAGCATGGCGAGCCGGACCCAGTACACCTCCTTCTCTAGGATCTTCGGATTAGTGGGGCTGGCTGGCATGCCGAGAGTCTGCACCCGAATGAGGGTTTGCACCGTCTGCGTGGGCGGTTCGCCCCCCGCATCAACGGGTGCAAGTACCGGCCCCGGACGGCCCGAACCGCCCCGTAGCAGGTGCAAAGCCCCGCAAACGGGTGCACACACCCGCCGAGACGGTGGACCAGCACGGCGGGCCTGTCGACGATCCGCCACGAAGCCGCAACCAGATGCTGACCCACCGACAACCCCCTACCCGACAGATAGCGATCGCTCCTTCCCTCGGCCTCATCGGCCGATGGTGCGTGTGACGGTGAACGCGTCGATATGTTGGGGTGGCCGCGGTTCCGCACTCGGCGTTGGGGGGAGTTCGAAGTCTCGTCGCGTTCGCCGTCACGTTTTCTTGCGGGCGGCGGTGGGGAACTCGCAGCGGGTCGGCGGAGCCGACACCCCGATTCGGCGCATCGTGCGGCTGTGCAGGTGGGCGGGTGGCGCCGACTACCCTGGATGGAACACCGCCGACGCGAGGAGACCTGTGTACGACGCCGCCCGAATCGCAGCCCTCCGCGCAGCACTGGCCACGCGGGTCGTGGTCGCCGACGGCGCGATGGGGACGATGCTGCAGGCTGCGGATCCGACCCTGCACGACTTCGAGGGGC
>CAZECO010000056.1:7806-18218 GCA_964510455.1 uncultured Actinomycetes bacterium | reverse complement strand
TCCGCTTCTTGCCCTCCTTCTGCTTCTCCAGCAGCTTGCGCTTGCGGGTGATGTCGCCGCCGTAGCACTTGGCCAGCACGTCCTTGCGGATGGCGCGGATGGACTCCCGGGCGATGATCCGGGATCCGATCGCCGCCTGGATCGGCACCTCGAACTGCTGCCGCGGGATGAGGTCCTTCAGCCGCGAGGCCATCGCCACGCCGTAGGCGTACGCCTTGTCGCGGTGCACGATGGCGCTGAAGGCGTCCACCGCCTCGCCGTGCAGCAGGATGTCCACCTTGACCAGGTCCGCGGCCTGATCGCCGGAGGCCTCGTAGTCCAGCGACGCGTACCCGCGGGTGCGCGACTTGAGCTGATCGAAGAAGTCGTACACGATCTCGGCCAGCGGCAGCGTGTAGCGCAGTTCGACCCGGTCCGACGACAGGTAGTCCATCCCCGCCATCGAGCCCCGCCGGCTCTGGCACAGCTCCATGATGGTGCCGATGAATTCGGCCGGGCTGATGACCGTCGCCTTCACCACCGGCTCGCGGATCTCGGCGACCTTGCCGGAGGGGAACTCGCTGGGGTTGGTCACCGTGACGCGCGCGCCGTCCTCCATGGTCACGTGATAGATCACGTTCGGAGCGGTCGAGATCAGGTCCAGGCCGGACTCGCGCTCCAGCCGCTCCCGGACGATCTCCAGGTGCAGCAGGCCGAGGAAGCCGCAGCGGAAGCCGAAGCCCAGCGCCCCGGAGGTCTCCGGCTCATAGGACAGCGCGGCATCGTTGAGCTTGAGCTTGTCCAGCGCCTCGCGCAGGTCGGGGTAATCGGACCCGTCGATCGGGTAGAGCCCGGCGAAGACCATGGGGACCGGGTCGCGGTACCCCCCCAGCGCCTGGGTCGTGCCGTCGCGCAGCGTGGTCACCGTGTCCCCCACCCGGCTCTGCCGGACATCCTTCACGCCGGTGATCAGGTAGCCGACCTCGCCGGCACCCAGCGCGGCGGAGGGCACCGGCTCCGGCGAGATCACTCCGACCTCCAGCGCCTCGTGCGTGGCGCCGGTCGACATCATCGCGATCCGATCGCGATGATGCAGCCGCCCGTCCACCACGCGCACGTAGGTGACGACCCCCCGGTAGGCGTCGTACACCGAGTCGAAGATCAGCGCCCGCGCGGGGCTGTCGACCGCTCCCGCGGGGTGCGGGACTTCGGCGACGATCCGCTCCATCAGCTCCGGCACCCCCGCGCCCGTCTTCGCCGAGACCCGCACGACGGCGTCGGGATCGCAGCCGATGATGTGGGCCAGCTCGGCGGCGTACTTGTCCGGCTGGGCCGCGGGCAGGTCGATCTTGTTGAGCACCGGGATGACCGCCAGGTCGTTCTCCAGCGCCAGGTAGAGGTTCGCCAGCGTCTGCGCCTCGATGCCCTGCGCGGCATCCACCAGCAGCACGGCCCCCTCGCAGGCCGCCAGCGACCGCGACACCTCATAGGTGAAGTCCACATGCCCGGGGGTGTCGATCAGGTTGAGCACGTAGTCCCGTCCGTCGGGCGCCCGGTAGGGCAGGCGCACCGCCTGGGACTTGATGGTGATGCCGCGCTCCCGCTCGATATCCATCCGGTCGAGGTACTGGGCGCGCGCCTGCCGGTCGGTCACCACGCCGGTCAGCGACAGCATCCGGTCGGCGAGCGTGGACTTCCCATGGTCGATGTGGGCGATGATGCAGAAGTTGCGGATCACTGCGGCAGGCGTGGCCCCGGGTACCGGTCTGCTCACGCTGCCCCTCCCATGCCGCAGGACCCGAGCGGGCCGCATGGATGTATCGTCGCAGATCCGGCGGCCGGTGACGGAGGGTGCGAGCGCCCGCGGGGATTTCCGGTAGCGGCCCGTTGGACGCTACGCTGGACTATCCACTCGCGGGGTGCGATTGCGCGCGCACCGAATGGCGACGAGGCACGACAACCAGGACGGTCCGGCGCGGACCTGAGACCAGAAGGCAGCACCGTGGCGAATATCAAGTCGCAGATCAAGCGCATCCGGACCAACGAGAAGGCCCGGATCCAGAACAAGTCCGTTCGTTCGTCGGTGAAGACGACGATCCGCCGCTTCCACGAGGCGGTCGCCGCGGGCGACGCCGACAAGGCCCGCGAGTACGCGCGGCAAGCCGGGCGGCAGCTGGACAAGGCCGCCAGCAAGGGCGTCCTGCACCGCAACCAGGCCGCCAATCGGAAGTCGGCGATCGACCAGGCAGCCGCCAAGCTCGGCTGATCCGCGGGCCGGTCGCTGCGGGCGGTCCCGAGCACGGCAGGCGCGTCAGGGTGCGCCGAGTTCGCGGATCAGCCGCTCGACGGCGAACAGCTTCTGCTCGGGGTCCAGCGCCCCGGCATCGCCGAGGCCCCCTTTGGCGTCGGCGTCGGCGTCGGCCAGCGCCAGGGCTGCACCCGCCAACTGGGCGGGCCGCCATCCGCGGGACTGGGCCGCGAGCACATCGACCTTCCACGCCGGTACGCCGAGCGCCGAAGCCACCTGCCACGGGGTGCCGCTGGGGCGCTCCGTCGCGTAGCGCGCCAGCGTGCGCAGCGAGTAG
Organism: uncultured Actinomycetes bacterium; assembly: GCA_964510455.1. Classification (GTDB taxonomy): domain Bacteria; phylum Actinomycetota; class Actinomycetes; order S36-B12; genus CAVXYG01. Next base: position 15,654 of record CAZECO010000056.1, on the reverse strand, counting down.
GACAGCGCCGCCACGACGGTGACGGCGGCGCTGGAGGCCCCGTTGCGCTCGGCCAGCTGCCGGAACGCGGCCAGCGCCTCGCCGGTCTGCCGGTGCCAGACGAGATCGGCGATCTCGAACTGGTTGCCGGTCCCGGCAGCGGTCAGGGTGCTGCGCACCAGCTCGACATCGATCATCGCCCCCGGCGCGTCCGACGCCAGCTGCTGCACAGCCCCCAGCAGCGCCGCCAGATCCTGTCCGATGGTGTCGACGAGGACCGCCGCCGCATCCCCGTTCAGCACGCAGCCGCGCTGCCGGGCATGGGCGGACAGGACCACGGCCAGCGCGTTGGCCGCCACCGGTCGCGCCTCGAGGACCCGCGCCCCCGCCTTCTGCGCCGCCGTGATCACTCCCCTGCCGCGGGGGGTTCCGGCGTGCGACAGCGCCATCCGCAGGTCCGGGTCCGCCGCCTCGATCACCTGCTTCAGGGAGTCCAGCACGTCGTCGGCGGCCTGTTCGGTATCGGTTACGAACAACCAGGTGAGCCCGCCGAACAACGTCGGTTCGCACGCCTGCCGGATGGCTGCCGCGGCGGCGGCCTCCCGCGCCGACACGCGCACCGCCGTGAATCCTCCGGCCGAGGCCTGGGCCAGCAGCCGGTCGAACGCCAGCCGGCGCAGCGCCTCCTCCGTCCCGGTGACCACGATCACCGGTTCCTGCGCCGTCTCCGCCGCGCGGAGCAGCTCCTCCACCGCCCTGGCATCCAGCTTGGCCGGCCGCGGGCCCGCCGACCGCCGGCCGGTCGCCGATCCGCGCGCACTGCTCATTCGGGCATCATGGCACGCCCCGTTCAACCGCCGGCAGGGCGGACCGACAGCGGGACCAGCACGGGCTGCCCGCCCCGGTTCACCAGCGCGATCGTCCCCTGCCGATCCGTGCGCCCGACCGCTGCCCCCGCCTGCGCCGCCAGTCGCAGCGCCTCCGGCCGCGGATGCCCGAAGGTGTTCCCCCGCCCCGCCGACACCCACGCCGCCTGCGCGCCGGTCCAGGCCAGGAAGTCCGGGTGCTGGTTGGCCGAGCCGTGGTGGGGGATGGTCACGACGTCGAACGCCTGCGCGGGCTGCGCCGCCATCAGCCCGGACTGGCCGAGCGGTTCGAGGTCCCCGGTGAACAGCAACCGCAGCCCGCCGGCCTCGACCGCGGTGGCGACGGCGGCGTTGTTGGACAGCGAACCGTCCCGGATCACCCGGCGCGGCCACAGCACCGTCAGCCGCACCTGCCCCACGAGCAGCCGCTGGCCGGGCTGGGCGGTCAGGACCGGTGTTCCGGTCTGCGCCGCCGCGTGCCGCACGGCGTCGGCGTTGGGCTTGGGCGCTGCGACCGGCGACGCGAGGACGGCGTCCGGTGCGAACCGCCGCAGCACCGCCGGTGTCGCGGCGACGTGATCGGTGTCGAAGTGCGTCAGCACGAGCAGGTCGATCCGGCTGACGCGCATCTGGCGCAGACAACGGGCCAGCGGCTCGGCACCCGGTCCGGTGTCGATGAGCACAGCTGCGCGCGGTCCCGTCCGGACCAGGTAGGCGTCGCCCTGCCCGATGTCGCAGGCGGCGGCGATCCAGTCCCGCGGCGGCCCCGCGTCTCGGCCCAACAGCATGACGGCCATCAGTCCGGCGGCGGCCAGCACGGCCGTCGGGCGCGGGCCCAGGCGCCGCAGCAGCAGCCCGGCACCCGCCAGGCAGACGCACACCCCGGCCGCGCCGATCGGGCCCGAGGGCACCTGCACGGTGCCGTGCGGCACATCGGCCGACCAGCGTGCGATGAGGGCCAGCAGGATGCCGAACGGCTCCACCAGGCGGGCCAGCGCACCGGCCAACGGCGGCGCGAACACCCCGCAGACGGTCAGCGCGAGCCCGAGGACCGTGATCGGGGCCACCAGCGGTGCGGCGGCCAGGTTGGCGGGGACCGCGACCAGCGACAGCGTCCCGGTCATCGCCGCGACGAGCGGGGCGGTGGCCGCCTGGGCCGCGACGGTGACCGAGACCGCGGCCAGGACCGAGCCCCGGACCCGGGGCAGGTGCTTGGCCAGCCCGCGATCGACGTGCGGCGCCAGCGCGAGGATCCCCCAGGTCGCCGACACCGACAGGGCGAAGCCCCACGACAGCGCCAGCCCCGGCCGGGCCACGATCAGCGCGAACACCGCCAGCCCGAGCAGCGGGAACCCGCCGCCCCGCGCACCTCGCATCAGGCCCACCAGTGCGACCGCGCCCATCACGGCGGCCCGCAGCACGCTCGGCTCGGGCCCCACGAAGGCGGCGTAGGCGATGATCGCGACCAGGCCGAGGGCCAGCCGCAGCCGCAGCGAAGCCCCGGCGAGGGCCGCCGCTCCCACCACGAGGCCGCACACGATCGCGACGTTCCCTCCGCTGACCGCCGTCAGGTGGCTCAGGCCGCTGGAGCGCATGGCGTCGCCCAGCACGCTGGACTGCCGCGAATCGTCGCCGATCGCCAGGCCGGCGACCAGCGATGCTGCATCGGGGTGGACGCCGTCCAGGGCCTGCCACATCCGGCCCCTGGCTGCGGCCACCGCCGCCGACCAGCCGCCCGGCGGCTGAAGGCGGAGCACCTGATCGACGCTGATCGCCAGACCCGTCTCGCGCAGGGCGATCTCGGGCAGCAGCCTGCCGGTAACGGTCATGCGCGAGCCGCGATCGGGGGCGCCGAGCACGTCTGCGCCGCCGAGCAGGGTCGTCGGGGTGCCGGGCCGGATCACCGACGGTCCCTGCCGGACCTCCTCCACCACAGCGATGACGCGCGAGGAGGCCCGGTCCCCGATATCGGTGCCCTGCTCCACCGCCGACAGCCGCACGGCGACCAGCGCTTCGACCGTCTCCCCGTCACCGACCCACTGCAGCAGCTGCGCCGGGCGGGTGGCGATCAGATGGCTCGCGGCCGAGGTTCCGCCTGCCAGCACGCCGAAGGCCAGGATCCCGACCAGCACCCGGGCCCGCCGGGGCACGAGCAGCGGGGCGGCCGCCGCCAGCGCCCCGGCGGCCAGCAGCCAGCCACCGGCATCGGCCGCGATGGCCAGCCACGCACCCAGCGCGCCCGCCCAGGTGCTCATGCCCAGCACGAGCAGCGGCTGGCCCGGCAGCGTCACCCGGGCCCCGCTTGGACCAGCGGCTCGAGGTCGGCCAGCCGGCTGGCGCCGATGCCCGCAACCTCCTGCAGCTGCCCCACGCTGTCGAACCCGCCGTGCTGCTGCCGGTAGGCCACGATCCGGTCGGCCAGCACCGGGCCCACCCCGGGCAGCTCCTGCAGCTGCTGAGATGTCGCCGTGTTCAGATCCACCTTGGCCGGGCCGGACGAAGCGGCGCCGGGGGCCGGCGGGTCGGCGCCGGGCGCCGGGGCACCCACATCGAGGTGCTCGCCATCCACGAGCCTGCGCGCCAGATTCACCCCGTCCGCCGGCGCGCCGGGCACGAACCCGCCGCTGGCCGCTACCGCGTCGGCCACCCTGCTGCCCGCGGGAAGCACCACCACACCCGGATGCGCCACCGGTCCGACGACATGGATCGTGACCGTTGCGGCCGGCGGTGGGACGGGCCGATCGCCCGGGTCGGCCGGCAGACCGGTCACCGGCACGCCGGCGTCGACCAAGGCGACGCCCGGCGCGCCCTCAGCTGCGGGGGCGGGGTTCGGCAGGAACCGCCATGCCGCGACGGCTGCGACGGCGAGCCCGAGCAGGGACGCCAGCAGCAGCAGCCGCCGCACGGGGATCGGGATGGATGGCGGCACCCGGCGAGGCTAGGACGAAGCGCGGCGGGCCGTCATAGCTGCGCGGCGGACCGGGGATCCCGCGCCCGCCTGTGGACGGCCAGGACCCATCACCGGTGCAGCAGGCCCTGCCGGGCGCCGTCACCGCCCGGCGTCCGCCTCATCCTCCTTGCCGGTGAACACCGCCCGGATGTTCTCCTGGTGCCGCACGATCACGACCACGCCCAACGCGACCGCGAACAGCCGCTCGTCGGGCCGCTCCGCCCACCACACGCCCAGCGCGATCAGCACCACAGCCCCCGCCACCGCGCCGATGCCCATCCGTTTGGTGGTGGCGAGCGCGACCCCGAAGGCGAGCAGCATCGGGATCGCCCACCACGGCTGCACGCCCAGCACCGCACCCAGCGTCGTGGCCACGCCCTTGCCCCCGCGGCCGCGCAGGAACGGGGAGAAGATGTGCCCGAGGACCGCGAACAGGCCCGCGACCTCGCCCGCCGCAGGGCCCCACAATGAGAAGCCCGCAGCGGGGATGAAGCCCTTCAGCACATCCAGCACGCCCACCAGCACGCCGGTCCGGACCCCCATGGCGCGGGCGGTGTTGGTGGCGCCGGGGTTGCCGGATCCCACCTCGCGGAGGTTGATCCCGCGCAGCCGGGCGACGATCGTGGCCGGGTTGATCGAACCCATGACGAACCCGACGACAGCAGCCGCGAAGAGCTGCCATGCCTCGGCGTACTCCGTCACGTCGGCGCCCCCGGAACGACGGCGACCGCGACCAGCCCCGGCCCGCTGTGGGCTCCGATGACCGCGCCGACCTCCGACTCCAAGCAGGGCGCGCCCGGCAGCCGGCGCGCCAGGCCCTGTCGGACGACGGCGACGCCGGAGGACGCCTGCAGGTGGTGGACGGCCAGCCGTGGCCGATCGAGCCGTTCAGCGGCCTCGGATGCCAGGTCGACAAGCCGCAGCAGCGCCTTGGACGAGGTGCGGACCTTCTCCAGGGGTGCGACGTGGCCCTGATCCATGGCCAGCAGCGGCTTGACCCGCAGCGCCTGACCGAAGTACCTGGCGGCGGCCCCGATCCGGCCGCCGCGCTGCAGGTACTCCAGGGTGTCCACATAGAACAGCAGCGACGAGGCGCGCGCCGTCGCGCGGGCCGCCTCTGCCACCTCGTCGATGCCCCCGCCGGCAGCCGCGACGGCTGCGGCGTCGAGCGCCCCGTAGCCCGCGGCCATCGCGATCGTCCGGGTGTCCACCACCGCGACGGGAACCGGGCTCGCCTTCGCGGCGACCCTGGCGGCTTCGGCGGTTCCGGACAGCTCGGCGGACAGGTGGACCGACACCACGGCGCTCGCCCCGGCATCGGCAGCCCTGCGGTAGGTCGCGAGGAACTCCTGCGGCGAGGGCCGCGACGTGGTGACGCGCTCCCCGGCGCGCAGCAGCCCGGCCAGCTCCGACGGCGTGATGTCGACGCCCTCCCGCATGGAGCGCCCGTCCACCACGACGTGGACGCTCACGATCGTGATGCCGTGCTGCTCGGCCAGCCCCTCGGGGAGCGCGAGGGTCGAATCGGCCACCACTGCGACGCGCTGCTCACCCATGACGCCACCCTAGGCGGACGGGCGTCGCGAGCAGAACTGATGAGCGGGTGCTGCGGCGCTAGAGCACGATGTTGACGATCTTCGGCGCGCGGACGATCACCCGCGCCGGGACCCGCCCGTCCAGCACCGCCGCGACCTCCGGCGCCGACAGCGCCAGGGCCTGCAGCTCCCCGCCGCCGATGTCGGGCGCCACCTGCAGCTTGGCGCGGACCTTGCCGCCGATCTGCACGACGCAGGTCACCTCGTCGCGGACCAGCAGCGCCGCCTCCACCGCCGGCCAACCGGCGCGGGCCACGGTCGGCTCGTGCCCCAGCAGCGACCACATGTCTTCGGCGGTGTAGGGCGCGCCCAGCACCGACAGCATGATGGCGATCACCTCGGCGGCCTCCCGGACGGCGGCATCGGCCGGCCCCGGCCCGCTGTCGATGGCCTTCCGCGCGGCGTTGACCAGCTCCATCACCTTCGCCACGGCGACGTTGTACCGGAACGACTCCAGCGCCAGCTCCGCCTCGGCGATCATCCGGTGGGTGACCTTGCGCAGCGCGACATCCCCGCCGGCCGGATCGAGGCCGGGTGCGCTGGTGACGTCGCCCGCCACGCGCCAGGCCCGCGCCAGGAACCGCTTGGACCCGGCGGGCGAGACCTCCGCCCAGTCGATGTCGTCCTCCGGGGGGCCGGCGAAGACCATCGACAGGCGGACCGCATCCACCCCGTGCTCGGCCAGCTCGTCGCTCAGCTTCACGAGGTTGCCGCGCGACTTGCTCATCGCCGAGCCGTCCATCACGACCATGCCCTGGTTCAGCAACCGGGTGAAGGGCTCGGTGAACGCCACCATCCCCATGTCGAACAGCACCTTGGTGAAGAACCGCGAGTACAGCAGATGCAGGATCGCATGCGTCACGCCGCCCACGTACTGATCCACCGGCAGCCACGACTCGGCCTGCTGCGGGTCGAAGGGTCCCGACTCCAGCGACGGGTCGAGGTAGCGCAGGAAGTACCAGGACGAGTCGACGAAGGTGTCCATCGTGTCCGGATCCCGCCGTCCCGGCCCCCCGCAGGACGGGCACGGCACGCTGGCCCACGAGTCGGCCGCGCCCAGCGGCGAGGTGCCCTTGGGCTGCAGGTCCAGGCCGTCGGTGGGCGGCAGCTCGACCGGCAGCTGCTCGTCGGGGACCGGGACCTCTCCGCAGTCGGGGCAGTGGATGATCGGGATCGGCGTCCCCCAGTAGCGCTGCCGGGAGATCAGCCAGTCGCGCAGCCGGTAGTTCACGGCCGCCTCGCCCGTGCCCCGCTCCGCCAGGATCTCGATGATCCGCTCGAGCGCGGCGTCCTTGTCCAGGCCGTCCAGCGGACCGGAGTTGACGTGCGGTCCGTCGTCGGCCGTCGCCACGCCGGTCGCCGCCGGATCCTCTCCGGCGTCCACCACGACCTTCACGGGCAGGCCGAAGGCACGGGCGAAGTCGAGGTCGCGCTGATCGTGCGCGGGCACCGCCATGATCGCCCCCGTGCCGTAGTCGGCCAGCACGTAGTCGGACGCCCAGACCGGCAGCCGCTCGCCGTTGACCGGGTTGATCGCGTACCGGTCGAGGAACACGCCGGTCTTGGCGGCCTCGGTGCTCAGCCGATCGATCTCGCTGATCGCCTTGACGCGTTCCAGGTAGCTGTCGAACTCCGGCAGGCCGGCGCCCAGTTCCGCGGCCAGATCCGAATCCGCCGCCACGACGAAGAACGTCGCCCCGTACAGCGTGTCGGGCCGGGTGGTGTAGACCGTCACCGGCTCGTCGCGGCCCTCGATGGCGAACTGGACGTTGGCGCCGGTGGAGCGGCCGATCCAGTTGCGCTGCATGGACAGGACCTTCTCCGGCCAGCCGTCCTCCAGCTGCTGCATGTCGTCGAGCAGCCGGTCGGCGTAGTCGGTGATCTTCAGGTACCACTGGGTGAGCTTCTTCTTGGTGACGGGGGTGTCGGATCGCTCGCACAGGCCGTTGACGACCTGCTCGTTGGCGAGCACGGTCTGACAGTCGGGGCACCAGTTGACGGCCGAGTCCTTGCGGTAGGCCAGCCCCCGCTCGAACATCCGCAGGAACAGCCACTGGTTCCAGCGGTAGTACGCCGGGTCGCAGGTCTGCAGGACGCGATCCCAGTCGAAGGAGCAGGCGTAATGCCGCATCGAGGCCTTCTGCTGCGCGATGTTCGCGTAGGTCCACTCCCCCGGATCCACACCCCGCTTGATCGCGGCGTTCTCCGCGGGAAGCCCGAAGGCGTCCCACCCGATCGGGTGCAGGACGTTGTACCCCTGCTGCACCAGATAGCGCGCCACCACGTCGCCGAGCGCGTACGCCTCGGCATGGCCCATATGCAGGTCGCCCGAGGGGTAGGGGAACATGTCGAGCACGTACTTCTTCGGACGCCCATCAGCCGGGTCGCCGGAGCGGAACGGCTGCAGCTCGTCCCACACCGGCAGCCAGCGCTGCTGGATCGCCTGGAAGTCGTACGC
>CAZECO010000056.1:0-7706 GCA_964510455.1 uncultured Actinomycetes bacterium | reverse complement strand
CTGTGCCATACCGACATCCATGCCGCGAAGGGCGACTGGCCGGTCAAGCCCAAGCTGCCCTTCATCCCCGGGCATGAAGGGATCGGGACGGTGGTCGCCCTGGGCGCGGGGGTGGATCACCTCAAGGAGGGCGACACGGTTGCGATGCCCTGGCTGGGATATGCCTGCGGCACCTGCCGGTACTGCGTCAGCGGCTGGGAGACGCTGTGCCCCGACCAGCAGCAGAACGGCTACAGCAAGGACGGCGGGTACGCGGAGTACGAGGTGGCATTCGCCAGCCATGCGGTGAAGGTGCCCGACGGCGTGAACCCCCTGGAGGCGGCCCCGGTGTCGTGCGCCGGTGTCACGACCTACAAGGCGATCAAGGTCGCGGGAACCCGTCCGACCGAGAATGTGCTGATCATGGGTGTGGGAGGTCTCGGCCACCTGGCGATCCAGTACGGCAAGATCTTCGGCGCCAACGTCATCGCCGTCGACGTCACCGACGAGAAGCTGGAGCTGGCCACGTCGCTGGGGGCGGACGCAGTGGTGCACGGCCTCGAACAGAACGTCGCGGAGGAGGTCCGGAAGCTGGGCGGCGCGGACGTCGCCATCACCCTGGCGGTGGCGGAGGCCGCGATGAAGGCCGCGACGGCCTCGCTCAACCCGAACGGGCGGCTGGTGCTGGTCGCACTGCCGAAGGACAACATGTTCCCGATCGACGTCTTCGCCACGACCCTCTTCGGACAGTCGATCATCGGGTCGATCGTCGGCACGCGCCAGGACCTCGCCGAAGTCCTGGATCTGCACGCGCGGGGCAGGACCAAGGTCATCTATGAGACCCGCCGGCTGGACGACGTCAACGAGTGCTTCGACGAGGTGCTGGCCAGCAGGGTGCCGGCGCGACTGGTGTTCGACCTCGCCGACGGCGCGTGAGCCGGGCTCGCCGCGACGGCCTAGCGTGGAGCTATGAGGATCGGTGTCCCTTCGGAGATCAAGCCGGCCGAGAACCGCGTCGCGCTGACCCCGGGGGGAGCGCGTCAACTGGTGCACCACGGGCACGAGGTCCTGGTGCAAGTCGGCGCCGGCGCCGGAGCGGGGCTGACCGACGAGGCGTACCGGGCGGCGGGCGCACTGATCGCCGACACCGCCGAGCAGGTATGGATGGACAGCGCGCTGATCGTGAAGGTCAAGGAGCCGCAGCCCAGCGAGGTGCCCCTCATCCGGCCCGGACAAGGACTGTTCGCCTTCCTCCACCTGGCGCCGGTGCCGGACCTCGCGGCCGCCCTCGGCGACAGCGGCTGCACGGCCATCGCCTATGAGACGGTGACAGACGCCCATGGCCGGCTGCCGCTGCTGGCACCCATGTCCGAGGTTGCAGGGCGGATGTCGATCCAGGCCGGGGCCACGGCCCTGGAACGGCCGCACGGCGGGGCGGGGATCCTGCTCGGCGGTGTCCCGGGGACACCCCCGGCCCGGGTTGCGATCATCGGCGGCGGCACCGTCGGGACCAACGCGGCGCGCATGGCGGCCGGCCTCGAAGCTCACGTGACCGTGCTGGACTCCGACCTCGAGCGGCTGCGCGAGCTCGACAACCAGTTCGGGCGCCTCATCAACACCGTCTACGCCAACCTGGACACCATCGAGCGCCAGGTGCTCGACGCCGATCTGGTGATCGGGGCGGCGCTGGTTCCCGGCGCGGCGGCACCGAAACTGATCACCAGGGAGCATGTGTCCGGCATGCGGCCGGGCTCGGTCATCGTGGACGTCTCCATCGACCAGGGCGGCTGCGCCGAGACGTCGCGGCCGACGACCCACCTGGATCCGACCTTCGTGGTGCACGACATCGTGCACTATTGCGTGTCGAACATGCCCGGTGCGGTCTCGCGGACCTCGACGTTCGCCCTCACGAACGCGACCGCGCCGTTCGTGCTGCGACTGGCCGACTCCGGCATCGACGCCGCGCTGCGCGATGACGCCCACCTGCGCGACGGGCTCAACGTGTACGCCGGACACCTGACGCATCCGGGTCTTGCTCCGCTCGGCGACGTCGTCGATCCTGCAGCTGCGCTGGGACGATAGCGCCGTGGAATGGCTGGTCGGCCTTGCCATCCTCATCGGCGTGGTCGGCGTGATCGTGCCGATCCTCCCCGGCCTGCTCCTGGTGGCCGGCGCGGTCGGGGTGTGGGCGGTCGCCCATGATGTCTGGTGGCTGCTGGCCCTGGTGCTGGCGCTGACCTGCGCCGCGATGGCGCTGAAATTCACGATCCCCGCCCGCACCGCCCGGGATGCCGCCTCCACCGCTGCCCTCGCGGTCGGTGCCGCCGCGGCGCTGGTGGGCTTCTTCGTCATCCCGGTGGTCGGGATGGTCATCGGCTTCCTGGCCGGGGTCCTGGTGACGGAGCTGATCCGGCTGAAGGATCCGCGGGCCGCCTGGACCGCGACCTGGGCCACCACCAAGAGCATCGGGATCACGATCGCGGTGGAGCTCCTGGCGGCCATCCTCATCGCGGGTGCCTGGGTGGGCGCCCTGGCGTTGTCGTAGCCGCTCGTCGGGGATTCCGGACTGGTCGTCGCACCGCACGGCGGTGAGGGTCAGCAACCGCGCGCACCGCAGGGGTCGGAGTCCACCGTCGCGCAGACGTGGGGCAAAGCGGCTCGGCGCAACGAGTCGTCGGAAGGGGCCTCGGCCGCCAGGTGCTGGCCCAGGTCCCCGGCACTCCGCGCCGGATCTGGCCGCTTCGCCGCGGATCGCGTCCGCGCCGGGAGGGCGGACGAAGACACGCCGCACGGCGGAGATCGACGGCAGCCGCCAGGACCTGCCGGTTTCGGAGGGGCGGGATGCGTTTGCCGGTCCTGCCACTGGGTACACACAACCTGTAACGCACCGATGTGCGGCTCCGCCCCCGAGGAGACAGGACCACCCATGAGCAGCGAAGTGCAGGCGCGCGAAGGCCAGCGCAAGCAGCGCATGACCTGGGTCGACATCATCAAGGCCACCAGTGTCGTGCTCGTCGTGCTGCTCCATGTGACCCAGACGCTGGACTTCGCTGTCGACGGCTCCGTCATCGTGGGCTTCTGGAACGGCGTCATGACGTTCCTGGAGCCGCTGCGCATGCCGGTCTTCTTCGTCGTCTCCGGCATCCTGGCCAGCTCGGCGGTGCAGCGCCCATGGTCGTGGACCAAGTCCCGCACGATCGGGATCGCCTACCTGTTCCTGTTGTGGCACACCCTGCTGTTCTTCTTCAGCGTCATCATCGACCTGCTGACCAAGGGCTACGTCGACGGCGGGATCGCAGCCGCGTTCCACGACTACTTCATCCAGATCTTCATCACCCCCGGCGGCTACTGGTACTTCTACGCCCTGGTGCTGTATTTCGTGCTCGCGCGGCTGCTGCGCAACGTCAACCCCTACCTGGTGCTCGGCGTGGCGGCGTCGTTGAACCTGGCCCGGCCGCTGGTGACCGACACCATCAACGCGCTCCTGGAGCCGCTGGGCGTGTCGAACATGATGCCGTCGGTGGTCCTCAACGCGGTGTACTTCCTCGCCGGCGTGTACCTGGTGCAGTTCTTCCGCGACTACGCCCTGCGCAACGACTCCAAGATGCTCGCCGGAACGGCCACCGTGGCGATCCTGGGGAGCCTGGCGCGCCTCATCAGCCCCGAGGTCGCGGCCGGATCGTTCCTCCCGATCGCGATCGCCTGGGTGCTCACCGCGATCCTCGTCGCCGTCCGGCTGCAGGACAATGAAAGGGTTGCCGCGTTCGGCAACTACGTGGGGCCGCGGACCCTGCCGATCTTCGTGGTCCAGTTCTTCATCACCGACCTGCTCTACACCCTGTTCGGCTCCACGGGCGGTGCCGTGCTGGAGTCCAGCCTGCTGCTGCAGCTGATCTACCCGGTCGTTGTCGCCCTGTCCATCACGCTGTTCTCCCTGTGGATCTACGACAAGGCGATGGCCCACCAGGCGACCAGCCTGCTGTTCAAGGCGCCGCAGGCGTGGACCGCACGGCCGCAGGGACCGAGCCCGGACGCAGCGCCGCAGGGTCCCGCGCTGCCCGCCGCGCGGGACCGCCGCTCCACCGGCGAGATCCCGAGCGTCAGCCCCGCCTGACCACCGACGGCATCAGCGCCGCCCGGCCCCGATCAGGAAGCGGATCGCCTCGGGCACGTACCACGGATAGACGCGGCCGCGCTGATGGAAGCCCACATGCCCGCCGTGCGGTGTGATGGCACGCCGGACGAAGCCGAGCGCCTCGATCTCCTCCCAGTCGATCGCCCGGTACGGGCCATCGGGCACCATCGGGTCGTCGATGGCGTGGATGACCAGTGTCGGCAGCGTGATCCGCGGAAGGTACTGCGCCGAGGAGTTCACCGCGTAGTACTCCGCCGCGTCGCGCCAGCCGTTGCGGGGTGCGGTGATGGCCTCGTCGAAGTCCACCACCGACCGGGCCGCGCGGATCGCGGCGGCCTCATGGGGCGCCAGTCCCGAGGCTGGGCCCGGCCGGGCCGCGTCCTCCCGCAGGCCGCTCATCACGAAGCGCTCGTAGAAGCCGAACATCATGTGGTGCAGATGCTCCACACCCACAGCCAGATCGAGCGGCGCCGATACCGCGACGGCTGCGACGACCGGCAGCCCCTCCAACGGCTCCCCCATCAGCTTCAGCGTGGCGTTGCCGCCGAGGGAGAAGCCCATCACCGCGATGCCGTCGGAGGCCCGATCGCTCACCTGCCCCAGCAGATCGCGCAGATCGGCGGTCCGCCCGGCGTGGTAGAGCTCGACGCTGTGCTCGCCGGACCGCCCCGCGCCGCGCAGGTCCACGCGCAGGACGCTGAAACCGACCCGCAGCAGCCCCCGTGCGCTGGCCAGGATGTAGGTCGACTCCGCCGAGCCCCCCAGTCCGTGGATGAGCACCACCATCGGCCTGCCGGGAACGGGGTCGGACGGCCGGTGCAGGGTCGCTGCGAGCCTGTCCTGAGAGCCGTCATGCATCGCGATCAGCAGGTCTTCGGCCGATGCCACGTCGTCCAACCGCCACGGGCGGGGCAGGACCCGGCTGCGGATGCTCTGCAGGTGCCCCCGCCGCCACCCCAGCGGCGGGGTGTAGGCGCGGTTCACCACCTCAGTCACCGGCGGAAGCCCGTGCCTGCCGGTCGCGCGCCGTACCGAGCACGGTGCGACCGGCGAAGTGCTTCATCGAGTCGAAGGCGCCGGTCATCCGGATGACGGCATCCGAGACGCGCGGCGGCATCGGTCGGATGAGGTAGGCCGTGAGCAGCGCGGGGCGGTTGCACAGCACCCGCTGCCGATCGGTTTCGACGGCGTCCAGCACCGCCGAGGCCACCGCCTGCGGCGCCAGCAGGGGGAAGATGCGCGGCGTGGTGACTCCGGCGAACATCCCGGTATCGATCACCTGGGGAAGCACCACCGTGGTCCGGACGCCCGGAGCGTCGTCGGCCAGCTCGGTGCGCAGGGTCTCGGCGAAGCCGTAGGCGGCATGCTTGCTCGCGACGTAGTCGGCCAACCCGGGGAACGGCGACAGCGCCGCCAACGATGCGATGGTCACCACGTGACCGTGGTTGCGGTCGATCATGGCCGGCAGGAACGCCTTCGCGCACCAGAACAGCGCCATCGCGTTGACCTGCATCACCCGCTCGATCGCCTCGTCGGGAACCTCGAGCAACCTGCCCCCGCTGACGACCCCGGCGTTGAGCACCAGCACGTCGATCGGGCCCGCTTGGGATTCCGCCGACCGGGCCGCCGCGTAGACGGCGTGCCGGTCGGTGACATCCACCACGAACGGCTCGATCCGCCCGGGGCGTTCGGCCGCCAGATCGGCCAACCCGGGGCCGTCGATATCCCACGCCACCACCAGGGCGCCGCGATCGACGCTCCCCAGTGCCATCAGCCGTCCGAGGCCCGATGCGGCGCCGGTGATGAGAACGGTCGAGCCAGCCAACTCAGTCATGCGCCAAACCTAGTCCCCCGCCCGGCCCGACCCACCGGAAGGTGAGGTTGATCCGCCGGCCCGTCGGCCGCGGCGACTTCGCGATGCGGTGGTGGTAGAGCCGCTGGGTCTGTCCGGCCATCAGCAGCAGGCTCCCGCTGGGCAGCGCCAGGTCCAGCGCGACCGGGCCGCTGGGGCGCGGCCGGAACTGCATGCGTCGCACGGCGCCCAGGCTCAGCGAGGCGATCGCCGGAGCCGGCCCGAGCTCGCGCTCATCGTCGGCGTGCCACCCCATGTGGTCGGCACCGCTGCGATACAGGTTCGCCAGCGCGCTGTTGAACGGCCGGCCGGTCGCCGCCGCTGCGCGGTCCCGCAGGGATGCCAGCTCAGGTGTCCATGCCAGGGGCTGATTGCTGCGCCCCGAGTACCGGTAGACCGCCCCCGGATCCCCGTACCAGGCGACCAGCCGCGGTTCGGGGATGGTCCGGCCGAACATGGCGATCACCTGTTGGCGCCAATCGAGCTGCTCCAGCAGGACTGCCAGGACCTCCTCGGCTTCGCCGGCTGCCAGGAAGCCCGGCCAGAATCGCAGGTCGGCCCCGGGCAGGGCGAGCGGCCCGCCTTCAGGATCCGGCGTATCCAAGGCCTGCGCCGTCGCGACCCGAGATGGTGAGGCGGTCCACGTCGATGATGTAGCCCACCTGGTCATGGGCGAACACGGCCATGACCGCGGCATCGACGATCGCGGCATCCCCGCTGCAGGATGAGGCGGCGAACCCGTCGGCGTCGAAGGTGATGGTCGTGCTCGACACCGCCACCGGGATCACGGTGGCGCGGCAGTCATCGACGGCGACGGTCAGGCTGCCGCCGGATACGGCGAGGCTGGACGCAACTCCCGCGGGGACGCTGCTGGCCGTCTCGCCGGACAGGATGGTGTCCAACCGCCAGGCCGTGCCGTCCAACGGCAGATCGGGGACGGTCTCGGCCGACACCATCGCCACGACGGCGGTCGGGGTCCGCAAAGTCAGCGCGCGATCGCCCACATCGGCGGCAGGCTCCGCCACCAGGAACTGCCCCCACCACTGCTCCTGCTCCATCAGGGCGGAGTCGCAGGCCATCTGCGTGCCGGCCAGGGACTCCACAACCAGCACACCCTCGACGATGCCGCCCGAGCCGAACATCGTGTTGCACCCCGCACCGGCGCTGATCCCGCCATCGGTGAAGGTCAGCGTCAACGTGGTGCCGTCCACCAGCGGCTTGGGCTGACCGTCCTCGGTGACGCTGGTGGACAAGTAGGTCCGCCCGACGAAGCCGGCCCCCGACGCCTCGCCATCGGGCTCGATGCAGGCGCTGAGCACCAGCAGCAGTGCCCCTGCCGCCAGGCACCGTGCAGCGCGGGATGGCGTCATGACACCACTGAAGCACCTCGTCGGCGGCCATGCCGCAGGGTGCGCCCAAACGATTGAGGCTCGGGGCCGGCGTCAGGGACGATGCCGGTGCTTCGGATAATGGCGGGGCGGTGCGGGTGGCGGATGCGGTGCGTTCAGCATCGTCGGACCGGCCCGCGGCACCGGTGCGACGGGTGGGCGGAAGAACCGACCCCGGATCCTGGCGACCCGCCGGCGGGCGCAGCCGCCGGCCACGCACCCCCGCCTCGCCGTTGCGCACCGGACGCTGGCCCTGGAATGCGAACCTGGCGAGCGGCGGCCCGGACTCAGTCGAGGTAGTCGCGCAGCACCTGCGACCTGCTGGGATGGCGCAGCTTCGACATGGTCTTGG
>CAZECO010000055.1:0-18375 GCA_964510455.1 uncultured Actinomycetes bacterium | reverse complement strand
CCTGGGTCGCGGGCACGGCAGTCGAGATGATGCGCGGGTCGCTGACGCGGCACTGGGGGATTGGACGCTCAGCCTCAGGTTGAGGGCGCCCTCGCGGACGGGCGGGCTCGTCGGATGACGCGCGGAAGCGGTGGTTGCGGCGCTGTGCCGGTCTCGACGTTGCGGTGTGGGCGGGGTGCAACCGGCCGGCCTCGACGCTCCGGGTCCCCGCCGGCCACAGAGCACCGGTCCGCCAGGCTGCGGGGCCTCGGAGCCCCGGTCCAACGCCGCGAACCAGCTCGCGCGGGCGGTGGAGGCTCGTCTCAAGCTGCGATGTCCCCCGCCGGGATCCTCAGCGCCCGAACCACCGCTCCCGCCGGAACGCCCCGAACTGCTCCTTCTCCGCGATGTACTGCGGGCCGGGACCGCGCAGGGTGGCCAGCGGCCCCTCCTCGGTCCGGAATGCGACGTCCACGCGGCCGACCTCACCGTGCCCGAATTCCAGGTAGCACAGCCCCGCCCCGTCGAACGGCTCGGCTTCCTGGTCGCCGCGGACCCTCGCCTCGATTGTGGCTGCGACCGCGCGCGCCGCGGACTCCGCGAACACCCCGGCCTTCGGAATCCCGGTCTCGGCGCAGTCCCCCAGCGCGAACACGTCGGGGAACGGCGTCTCGAGCGTGCGCGGGTCGACCTTCACCCAGCCCTGCTCGGTCAGCCCGGCCTCCGTGAGCACGTCGGGAACCTTGTGGACCGGCACCCCGATGAACAGGTCGAAGGGCTCCTCGGCGTCCTTGAGCAGCGCCGTCCTCCTCGCCGGGTCGATCCCGTGCACGCGATGGTGCTTGGTGTAGCTGATCCCCCGGTCCGCCATCGCATGCTCGACCGCCGACGAAGCCTGCGGCGACACCGGGATCGGGGACGGCTGCGGCGTGATCACGTGCAGCTGCGTCGAGTCCCGGATCCCGCGCCCCACGAGGTAGTCGTGCAGCAGCAGGATCCCCTCATAGGGTGCCGGCGGGCACTTGAAGGGGATGGACAGGACGGCCAGCAGGACCTTCCCGCCGGTGAACGCCGGCAGGTGATCGCGCAGCCGCTGCGCCCCGGCGACGGAGTAGTACTCGTGGCCGCCCTCGACCAGGCCGGGCGTTGCGGCCTGGTCGTAGTCGGCGCCGAGCGCGACGACGAGGTAGTCGGCTTCGTAGGTGTCCGCATCGGTGACGACCCGACGGCGGCGGGGGTCGATCGCCACCACGTTCTCCTGGCGGAACCGCACGCCCGGTTTCGCGATGCCGCGGTAGGGGATCCGCACCTGGTCCTCGCGCTGGCCCCGGAACACGATGTCCAGCTTGGAGAACCCGAACACGAAGGCGTCGTTGCGATCGATCAGCGTCACGGAGACCTCATCGGCCAGCCGCTGCGACAGCAGCGTGCTGAGCTCCAGTCCGCCGAAACCGGCTCCCAGGATCACGACCTCCCGCTTCACACCGCCAGCATGACCACCTCGGCTGTGTCCTTGCACGACGGGGCTGGGTAAGCTCCGGCGCCTACTTCGGCTTCGGCTGGGTGAAGACGGGGAACAGGTGCGCCGGGAAGGGCATCACCGATGCGGTGACCGTGACGTGGAAGTCGCCGTCCGTAGTGCGACCGTCGAACTCGCAGGTGACAGCGTCGCGCGGCGCTGGGCCAGGTCGGGTGACTGCCTCACCAGGACCCAGGTGGCGTCTCTTCGAGATCCCCTGGCCCGACGCCTCGATCGAGTAGGGCACGAGGACCTTGTTGACATCGATCAGGGTCGTGCCGTCGCCCAAACGCAACGGCGCCCACATCCAGTCGAGCCGCTGCTTCGTCCCCCCGCAGGCTGATCGAATCGAGCCTGGGCTCGCCCGCCGAATCGCAGACCCTCTCCGCGAGGCCACCGCGCTGTCCAACCTGGTGCTGGTGCACAAGGACGAGGGCGATGGCGCCGCCGCGATCGCGACAGCGCGGGAGGCGATCGCCGCAGACACAGCGCTCGACAACCCTTGGGGCGTCGCGATCAGCCAGTCGAATCTGATCTTCCTGCTGCTGCGTGGCGAGGGACCCGCACGGGCCTACGAGCACCTGGCCGACATCGCCGAGCGGGTGGTGGCTCTCGGCGACATCGAACTGAGCATCGTCGTCATCGAAGCCAGCGCTTGCGTCTGGGCGGGGCTGGGCGATCCGGGGCGCGCCGCCCGGCTGCTGGGTTCGGCGGAAGGTTGCAGGCAGAAGGTGGGGATTCCCCGCAGTGCCTCCGACCAGCGCGATATCGATCGGTTCATCGAGCCGGCGCTCGGGTCGCTGTCCAAGGCCGAATGGCAGCACGAGTACACCCAGGGCCAAGAACTCAGCCTGGAGGCCGCGGTTGTGGAGGCCCTCTCGGGTGGAACTGGCCCGAGACCCGGCTCCCCGGCTCGGTCGGCCCCCACGTTGACGCAGGAGACCTTCCCGCACCGGTTGCCCCGCGGCCGAGCGCAACCCTCGCGGGGTACTGTCCTACCAGCCGAGGGTGGGAGGGCGCGTGCTGCTGTCTGATCGCGACATCAAGATCGAGATCGAGGCCGGAAGGGTGCGGCTCGATCCGCCCGACCTCGCCATGGTGCAGCCCTCCTCGATCGATGTCCGGCTCGATCGGCTGTTCCGCGTGTTCGAGAACCACCGCTACCCCTTCATCGACCCAGCCGCCGATCAGCCCGATCTGACGCGGCTGGTGGAGCCCAACGGCGATGATCCGTTCATCCTGCACCCGGGCGAATTCGTGCTGGCGTCCACCTATGAGGTGGTCACCCTGCCCGACGACATCGCCGGTCGACTGGAGGGCAAGAGCAGCCTCGGCCGGCTGGGGCTGTTGACACATTCGACGGCCGGCTTCATCGATCCGGGGTTCTCCGGGCATGTGACGCTGGAACTGTCCAATGTCGCCACCCTGCCGATCAAGCTGTGGCCGGGCATGAAGATCGGGCAACTGTGCCTCTTCCGGCTGTCCTCACCGTCGGAGCACCCGTACGGTTCTGCGAACTACGGGTCGAGGTATCAGGGCCAGCGCGGGCCGACGCCGAGCCGCTCGCACCTCAACTTCCACCGGACGGCGATCGAGTAGGCGTCGATCCGCCGGCGACACACAGCAAGCCCTCACCGCCGTCGCAGCGTGTCGAGCGCCCGCGTGCGGGGACGGGTGCCGCTGGCCCCGGCGGAATCGGGCACCCCTGGCGCGGAAGGGACAGGATTCCCGACGGAATCGGCCATATCTGGCGCGGGACGCCGCCGCTGCGCGGTGGGGCCCGTCCACCTGCAGCGGGCGCCGAAAGCCACCCCGCGTTGATCGGTGCGGAATCCCGCACGACACGCCGCGCCCAGCCGCGACTCGCCAGGGATTCGGCGCGATCAACGACAGGTCCCGCCGCGGCGCCGCCGCCTGTCCTGTCCGGTCGCGGGCGATTCACTACGCTGGGGACGCGGCCCAGCACAGAGGAGACCCCATGGGCGAACCCATGATCCAGGCCCGCGCGCTGCGCAAGCGCTTCGGCGCAGTCAAGGCGGTGGACGGCATCGACATGGCGATCGGCGCTGGCGAGATCTATGGATTGCTCGGACCGAACGGGGCGGGGAAGACGACCACCCTCCGCGTCCTGATGGGGTACCTCAAACCCACCGAAGGACAGGGTCTCGTGCTCGGCGGGAATTCCCGCGACGCCGCGATCCGCAGTCGCATCGGCTACCTCCCCGGCGACCTGCGGCTGGAGCCCAAGGCGAAGGTGGCAGCCCTGCTGGACTGGTACGCAGAGTTGCGCGGCGGCGTCGATCAGCGCTACATCGATGAACTCTGCCAGCGATTCGTGCTGGATCCCACCCGCCGCTTCGGCGATCTCTCCAAAGGCAATCGGCAGAAGGTGGGAGTGATTCAGGCGGTGATGCACCGTCCGGACATACTTCTCCTCGACGAGCCGACCGCCGGTCTGGATCCGTTGATGCAGCGGGAGGTCCTGCGCCTGGTCGCTGAGCGCCGCGACGATGGGGCCGCGGTGCTGTTCAGCAGCCACATCATCTTCGAGGTCGAGGAGGCGGCAGACCGGGTGGGGATCATGCGATTGGGCAAACTCGTCGTGCAGGACAGCGTCGAGGGCCTGCAGCGACTGACGGCCCGGCAGTCGATGCACGTCAGGTTCGGCCGCCAGGTGAGCAGCGCCGACTTCGCAGGCGTCACCGGTCTGGTCAGCGTCGCCGCAAGTGATCGCAGCGCCGACATCGTGATCGCCGGGGAGGCCGCACCGCTGCTGGCACGACTGGCCGAACTCCGGGCCTCCCACATCAGCACCGATCCACTGGTGCTGGACGACATCTTCTACGGGGTCTACGACGCCGCGGCGGGGCATGAGCCGGCGGCATGAGCGCGACGACCCGAACACCGCCTCTGGGCAGGGTGGGCGGAGGCATCGGGAGCATCGCCCGGCGGATGGCCGCCGACCGGCGCAGATCCCTCGCCTGGTGGACGGCAGGGGTCTCGCTGCTCGTGGCGATCATGGCGGCGGTGTACCCGTCCATCCGAGACACCGGGGATGAGCTCGACGCCTATGTCGAGAGCCTGCCGCAGGGGCTGCGGGATGCGTTCGGCCTAGCAGGCTCCAGCATCGCCAGCCCCGAGGGATACCTGACCAGCCAGTTGTACTCGAACATGTACCCGATCGTGCTGCTGATCATGGGCCTGGGGATGGCGGGGTGGGCCGTGGCCGGCTCGGAGTCCGACGGCACCCTGGAAGTCGCCCTGGCCAATCCGGTGTCCCGGGCACGTGTGGCGGTGGAGCGGTTCTTCGGCGCCGCGGTGCTGGTGGCATTCGTGGCGACCGTCTCCACAGCAGTCCTGGGGCTGGTGAGTCCGCTGTTCGGCCTCGATGAGGGGGTGCCCTGGTGGGGGGTTTGGAGCGCGGGATTGCAGGCGTTCGCCTTCGTGCTGGTGCACATCGCCCTGGCCTTCGCCGTCGGTGCGGCGACCGGGTCCAAGGGCCTGGCCACCGCGGTGGGCGCCGGCGCCGCCGTGGTCGGATTCCTGCTCCAGGCGCTCGGCCCGATCGCCGAGGTGATGGAGACCCTGCGCGTGTTCTCGCCCTGGTACTGGTTCCTGCGCGACAACCCGGTGATCACCGAGCCCAACCTGCTCAACACCGGCCTGCCCTTCGCGCTGTCGGTGGTGTTCCTCGCGCTGGGGGTGGTTGCGTTCGACCGGCGGGATCTGAAGTTCCCGTAGGTCCGTCCGGTGCCGGCGAGCGCGTCGATACTTGGGGATTGCCGTGCGCGGAACGCGGGGCGCGGGAGACGGTCGAGATCCGGTCGCGCTCCCCGTTGCTGAGGCAGACGCGGATCAGCCCCGCGGGCACTTGAAGGTCCTGGCCAGTTCGGACCGGACTGTTCACCGGGCTTCACGGACCGCGCCAACGGCGCCAGCCCGAAACCTTCAACGGCTCCCCGAACCTGATTGCCACCAGAAACCTGCGAACCCAGGGCAACAGCGATCGGCGTGTCGTAGGTTACGAGTCAATGTCCGACCTCGGTTTGGAGGTACCATGCGTGGTCCGCGCAGGTGGCGCCAGTTCAGCGCCTTCGTGGCAGCGGTAGCAGTCGTTTCAGCGACCCTCGTGGTCCCCAGCGCTTATGCTGCTGAGCCCGCGATTACGGGTCTGCTGACCCTCGACGGTGTACCCGTCGAGGACGGACGTGCCGTGCTCTTCACCAGGAGTTCCGCCGGTTCTCTGGAGCCCCTCGCTGTCGCAGCCACGCGCAGCGGCGACCAGGCGGGTCGGTTCTCGTTGGACCCCCCCGCCGCCGATCCCGCGGGAACCCAGTACCTTGTCGGATTCCTCGCCAGGGGAGGCCGCGCCGAGTTCTTCGACGGCAAGACCAGGGAGGATGCGGACCCGGTGAGCCCGGGCGCCGACATCACCGCCGACCTTGAACCGGTCCCGCCGATTACCGGGACCGTGACCGCCAACGGCGTCCCTGAACCGGGCGTGCGGGTCGCGCTGATCCTCGTGCGCCCCAACGGCGAAACCGTCGCGGTGGCCGACGAAGAGACAGGCAGCGGGGCCGATGCGGGCAGGTACAGCATCTTCGCCCCCGGGCTGCTGCCGCCCGACACGCCGTACTTCCTGCGATTCTCCAAGGCTGGCTGGACGACCGAGTACTTCGACAACGTTGCCGGAACCCAGGACTTCCCCGCACTCGACGCGAATGAGGATCACCGCTATACCGTTCCGGCAGGCGCCGCGACGGTCACCCAAGGAGCAACTGCGGACGTGGATCTCGCCGCAGCGGAGTCGGTCACCGGTGTGATCACCGAGCTCGGCCAACCCAGTGCCGGATCGGACGTCACGCTCTATCGCAGGGACAGCGCCGGAGCGTGGTTCCCATATGACCGGACCGCGAGCGCCAGCACCGGGACTGTCGGCTCCTACACGCTCTATCTGCCGGATCCGGCAGAAGAGTACCTGGTCTCGGCACGCAAGCTGAGCACCCCGGAGGCGCCCGGGTTCCCAGAGCGTTTCTTCGTGGACTCGCCCTCGGCGGACGGTGCGCGAACCGTCACTGGCGGAGCGGTTGCCGATATCAACCTGCGAGCGCCAGCGGTCGTCACCGGCACGGTTACCGGACCCCAAGGAGAACCCTTGTCCGGGGTGCGGGTGACCGGCCACCGCGACCTCGGCGCTGGGTTCGAGCAGGTCGCCAAGACCTTCACGGACGAGGACGGCACCTACTCGCTGTCCGCGGGAGTCGGTCCGGTTCACGTGCTGTTCCTGAAGAACGGATTCGCCGCTGAGATCTTCGACAACGCATCCTCCGTTGCCTCCGCAACCCCGATCGATGTCGTGGACGTGCCGCAGCCGGGCTCCGACCAGCTCGCTGCCGATGCGCAGTTGAGCGTCGGCCCGTCCTACACCCCGCTGGACACAGATGTCGGCCTCGAGCGGATCAGGCGCCAACTGGCGGGTGCGGGCATCATCGTCACCGACGTGAAACTGGCCGGCGATCCGCAGTCCATGGGCACCTACCAGCGCGTCAGCGGGCTCGGTACCTCGGCGGGCCTCGGCCTGAGCACCGGGAAGTTGTCGGATGCGGGCGGCCCGAACACCGGGGTCAGCAGCACCGTGTTCGGGACACCGGGTGACCCGGACCTCGACGCCCTGGTCGCGCCGGAAACGACGTTCGACGCATCCTCCGTCACCGCGAAGTTCATCCCGACCAGCAACTCGGTCACCATGCGGTACCTGATGGGGTCCGACGAGTACCGGGCGGACGGCGCTCCGGGCGAGATCTCCGACGCAATCGGTATCTTCATCAACGGGACCAACTGCGCAACAGTGCCCGGCACTGATCAGCCCGTGTCGCCCGCCACGATCAATGCGACGACGAACTCGCAGTTCTTCGTCGCCAACGGGTCCAACCTAGGCGACGCGCAGCAACAGTCGGCCGGCTTCACCACCGTTCTGACCTGCACCGCTGCGGTGAACGCGGGTGTGGAGAACACGCTCAAGATCGTCGTGGCGGACACCAAGGACGGGTCTGTTGATACCGGAATCCTGGTGACCGGCGGCAGCCTGGCGTCCACTCGTTCCACGTCCGGAGGTCTGCCCGATCTGGTGACCCCAGCTTCGATTTGGCGCTATGACAACTCGGGTGTCGACCGCGGAACGAGTTGGCGGGAGGTCGGCTTCGACGACTCGGCATGGTCGAGCGGCATCGGCGACTTCGGCCATGACGAGGGGACGACGACCGATATCGGTCCAACCCAGCCCACCGCCTATTTCCGGACCACGTTCGACATCGCGGACGCATCGAACTTCAGCGGCCTGAACCTGAGCCTGTTCCGTGATGACGGGGCGGTCGTGTACCTGAACGGGACTGAGATCGCGCGCTCGAACATGCCTGATGGGCCGATTGCGTTCGGCACCTCCGCCACTGTCGTCGATTCGTGGGACGGGCAGCAGGAGATCAAGGTGTCGCTCCCGCCCGACCTCCTGGTCGACGGGCAGAACGTGCTGGCCGCGGAGGTGCATCAGAACCTGTCACCAGGCTGGATCTCCAGCGACTCCAGGTTCAGCGCGACTCTCTACGCCGACCTTGCAGTCGCAGTCCCGGGCGCTCCCACCGGAGTGCAGGCGACAGCGGGAGACGCCGTTTCCCAGGTCTCGTGGCAGGCACCGGACAGCGACGGCGGAACGCCCATCACGGCGTACACCGTGACATCGAGCCCGGGCGGCCTGCTTTGCCAGACGACCGGCGCGTTGTCCTGCACGGTCGAGGGCCTCACCAACGGCCTGGCCTACACCTTCACGGTGCAGGCGTCCAACCCGGCGGGTCCCGGTCCGGCTTCGCAGCCGAGCGCGGCGGTCACCCCGGCGGGGGTCCCGGTGGCCACCGACCTGGTGACCGACGCCGTGGTCTGGTCCTACGACAACTCCGGCACAGATCGTGGCGCCGACTGGCGCGCGCTGGGGTATGACGATTCGTCGTGGAGCACGGGGCAGGGCCCGTTCGGAGCGCAGGAGAGCGTGACGACGGACATCGGGCCAACCCAGCCCACGGCTTACTTCCGAACCGTGTTCGACATCGCGGACGCATCGAAGTACAGCGGCCTGAACCTGAGCCTGTTCCGTGATGACGGGGCGGTCGTGTACCTGAACGGGACTGAGATCGCGCGCTCGAACATGCCTGATGGGCCGATTGCGTTCGGCACCTCCGCCACTGTCGTCGATTCGTGGGACGGGCAGCAGGAGATCAAGGTGTCGCTCCCGCCCGACCTCCTGGTCGACGGGCAGAACGTGCTGGCCGCGGAGGTGCATCAGAACCTGTCACCAGGCTGGATCTCCAGCGACTCCAAGTTCCACGCGACACTGAGCGGCGAACCCGTCCCAGGCCCGGACATCGAGGTGCCGGGCGCTCCGACATCGGTCGCGGCCACGGCTGGCCAGAACAGCGCCCAGGTCTCGTGGCAGGCACCGGCCGGTAACGGCGGTTCGGAGATCACCGGATACACGGTGACGTCCGCGCCGGACGGCAGGACCTGCGAGACCACCGGCGAGCTGTCCTGCACCGTGGATGGCTTGACCAACGGCACCGCATACACGTTCACGGTTGTTGCGGCGAATGTCGCGGGCTCCGGCCCAGCGTCCCAGCCGTCGGCACCCGTGACGCCAGCCGCGCCGGTGACGGCGCCAGGAGCGCCCACGGCAGTCCAGGCAACCGCGGGCAACGGCACCGCTGCCGTTTCGTGGCAGGCCCCGGCTTCGGACGGCGGCTCGCCGATCACGAAGTACACCGTCGCCGCTGCGCCGGGCGGCGGAACATGTGAGACCACAGCCCTGTCCTGCACGGTCGAGGGGCTGACGAATGGCACCGACTACACCTTCACAGTTACTGCGGAGAATGGAGCCGGGGCCGGTCCGGCCTCGGACCCGAGCGCACCGGTGAAGCCGGTCGGCGAGGAGGAGCCCGTCTCCGGCGACCTGTTGACGGAAAGCTCGATCTGGGCCTACGACAACTCGGGCACCGACCGCGGCACCGAATGGCGCGAGGTGGGCTACGACGACTCGTCGTGGAGCACCGGCCTCGGTCCGTTCGGAACGCAGGAGGCGGTGACCACCGACATCGGTGCCACGCAGCCCACGGCGTACTTCCGAGGCTCCTTCGAGGTGACCTCGCCGAGCGCCTTCAAGCAGCTCACCGTGAGACTGTTCCGCGATGACGGTGCCGTGGTGTACCTCAACGGCACGGAGGTCGCCAGATCGAACATGCCGACCGGAGAGGTGTCGTTCGGCACTTGGGCGCCGGCCGTGGACTCTTATGACGGGACGCAGGAGATCACCATCAATCCTCCGCTGTCGCTGCTGCGGCAGGGCACCAACGTCCTGGCAGTGGAAGTCCACCAGAACGGGTCGGACGGCTGGATCTCGGGCGACTCGAGGTTCTCGGCGACGCTGACGGCCACAACCGAGGGGCCGACCTTCAACGTGCCCGGCGCACCCGGTTCGGTGACGGCAACCGCTGGGGACGGGCAGGCGGTGGTCTCGTGGACGGCTCCCGCCTCCGACGGCGGGTCGCCGATCACGGGGTACACGGTGACGGCTTCGCCGGGCGGCAGGACCTGCCAGACCACCGGAGCGCTTTCCTGCACCGTGACCGGCCTGACCAACGGCACCGAGTACACGTTCACGGTGAAGGCGGCCAACGCCGTCGGCACCGGGCCCGCTTCGGCGGCCTCGGCCGGTGTAACGCCCGCCGCTGAGCCCGGAGGACCGGTCGATCCGGTGCCCGCCGGCTGGCGCGTGCTCATGCAGGACGACTTCAACGGGACATCGCTGGACCCGTCCCGTTGGGTGGCCTACGACGACAGCAACAACTACCAGCGCTACGGTACGGGCGACCCCTACACCGAGCACTGCCTGTCGGCCGATAACGTGACGGTGAGCGGCGGGTTCTTGACCATCGAGACCCGCAAGGAGCGCTTGACCTGCGAGGACGGTTTGGTGACGGAGGTGTCGTCGGGCTTCGTCGATTCCAAGAAGGCCAACGCGCTCTACCCGATCTACGCGCGCTACGAGTTGCGGGGCAAGACGCCCTTCGGCCAGGGCGTGTTCCCGGCCTTCTGGTTGCGGCACCTCAACGGCGCCAGTTCGGCGGAAGTGGACATCATGGAGACGTTCTTCAACAGTGATCCGGGAACCACGACCAGCACGCTGCACTTCCCCGAGAGCATCGGCTACAACGTCTCGAAGAAGGGGCCCTTCGTGGAGAAGCCCAGCGAGGCGACCAGGCAGAGCGGATGGCACATCTGGGCGGTCCAGATCGAGCAGGTCAACCCGGGAAGCGACGACGTCGTCAAGTTCACGTTCCAGATCGACAACGAGACGATCCTGACCTACACGAACAACAACGCGTCGCAGTGGGCGGGTATCTCCAACCCGGACCGAGGGTTCGACATCGCGATCAACTCTGCGGTGGGCCAGACAGACGTGGGCCCCACCTACGACCGCCTCGGCTTCGGGTACCGTCAGGACGGGCAGTGCTCCATCGAGCGTCCGCAGCGCAAGTCCGATGGCTCGGACTGCGACGATGAGCGGACGGAGGGCGGCTGGTACAACGACACGATTCCGGATGGGCCGAAGCCCGACGGTGTGCCGGACATCTGGCTGGCGCCATGGAATCTCCCCGGCGGGGAGGGCGACACCTCTCAGTTCGTGGTCGATTACGTGCGAGTCCTGGTCAAGAACTGACCGTTGAATCGCCGAGCGGCGCCGGGCCCCAGAAGAGGGTCCGGCGCCGCCGGTTGTTGGAGCCACGCGTGGGCGGGCCTCCGCGGGTCCGGCTGTGCCGGCACGGCCGGTCGACGGCAGCGCGCGGGGCCGGCCCCGGCAGTGCTACTGCAGGACCATGCGGGGCGGCGCGGGGCTGGCGTTGACCCGCAGGCCCGCGGCAGCGACCAAGTCCCGGCGCTCGAGGTTCTCGGGGCTGACGTGGATGGCCTGGCCGCGCTCCTGCAGGAAGTCGGCGATCTGCGCCTGATGGTCGTCGACCGCTTCCAGGAATCGGCCGAGCCTCGGCAGCAGTACCGGGCACCGCCCCACCGACAGGGCGGCGAGGGCCGAACCGACCCCGGCGTGGGCAACGACCACGTCCGCCTCCCGCATCGCTTCGAGGAGAACGGACTCCGGCACCAGGTCGTGGGCGTTCTTCAAATCGGCGGCATCGGTGGCGCCCACCTGCCAGAAGACTTCGGCGTCAGCGGGGAGGACGCGCTGCAGAGCTCGCACGGCGCGGTCGAACGGGAAGGGTTCGGTCCCCAGCGTGACGGCGACCCGCAGCGGCCTGCTCGTGGCGACGGGCGAGGGATCGGCTGCCTCGAAGGTGTCGAAGATGTTGCCGGCGTAGTGCCAGCGGCGGTTCTGCCATTGGGGGAACTGCGTGTAGACCCTCGTCCCGGGGAGCCTCTCTGCCAGCCGCCCGGTAAGGGAGGGACCCGTGAGGCGTGCCGCGCTCTCGATGTAGTGGCGCTCCACACGCTGCAGCGTGGCTGCCACCAGGAACGGCATGGAGACGCTGGCACCAGTGGAGATGAGCCGGGTGATCCCGTGCTCCGCGAGCAACTGCAGGGAAGGTCGGACGCGCCTAACCGCGGACTTCCAGTTGCGGGAGGCGTTGTAGGGGACGGGTATCCATCGCTTGTCCCGGAGCAGGCTGAGGGACTGCGCGCTCTCTGGTACCGCCCAGATCGCGCCGGAACAGCCCTCCACCATCTCGGCGATAGCAAGGAGTTCTCGGAGGTGCCCCCCGGTCGATGAGGTCAACAGCGTGGTCATGGTCTTCCTTGGCGGGATCGGACGGGCGAGTAACCCACCGCCGTGCGCGCAACTGCCCTACAGACCGATGGGCAGCAGGTCCGGCCAGGCCGGCGGCTCCCGGTCACAGCCCCCTCCCGGCTCGATTGAGCCGCTGAAGGACCCATTCCCCTTTCACCAGGTGCCCCACCACCATGAGGGCGAGGTACCCCCGCGGTTGGGAGGGGCGAAGCCGGATGGACTCCAGAGCCACGGACTTGGCCGCCGAGTCTTCGGCGCACGCCAGCCAGAACGCCTTCTGTCCGAGCACGCGTGACTTGGCCACCCGATCAGCCGCCAGGTCAGGGTGCTGGCGCAGGATCCAATCGAAACTCTCGATCTTGCTCCGATAGTCGTGGATGAAGTAGGAGGCCCGCCCCCACGGTGCCGTCACCAGCGGTACATCGACATGACCGACATGACCGTTGCGGCTCATCCGCAGCAGCAGGTCCCAATCCTCGTTGTGGCCGCGGGGGGCAGACTCGTCGACCATTCCGAGAGCGAGCAGGTCCTCGCGGCGGGCGAGGAACGTCGATGAGTGCAGGACCGCCAGTCGGGAGCGCAGCAACTCTTCATGCATGACCCTGGAACGTCCGATGGTGCGCGGATGCACGCCGCCATCAACATCGACGACCTCGATCGCACAGGTGATCATTGCCGCGTCCGGGTCGACACGCCAAGCCCGGACCTGCCGGGTCAGCTTGTTAGCATGCCAGGCGTCGTCGTCGTCGCAGAAGGCGATGAGCTGGGCGTCCGCTGACTGGACGATTCCCGTGTTTCGCGCCCCGGGCAGCCCCTTGCTCCGCTGATTGAGCGTCCAACTTGCCCCGTGCCGTTGGATGAACTCTCGCTTGTCGTCATCCGGCTCGATGCCGTCAAAGACGACGAGGATGTCGACGTCGCCCGGGTAGTCCTGGCCCGCGGCGGATGCTACTGCGCGGAACAGCAGGTCTCGGCGGTCATATGTCGGGATGACGACGCTGATCTTGGGCCAATGCTCTGTCAAGGTGCCCGCCCCTTTCCTTGCCCGGTCGCAGCCCACCAGGCGATTGAGAACCGTGGGTTCGACTCGACAGTGGTAGCGCCACCCACCCTTTGCGCTGCAGAGCCAACGGTCCGTGCGGCCACGGCCAGGCCCCTCGATCGTACTTCCCCGCGGCCGATCCTCCGGAACGCGCGCTTCACCCCCGACGGAAACGGGCGCTGACCAGCCCGGCCGCGCGGGCCCGCCGCTGCCGGGGAGACCCGCCAGCCAGATGGCCGGCTGGTGCCGGTCTCTGCGGGGACGGCTGAGCCAGGGACAACCCGAGCCGAGGCCTCTCGGCAGGGTCCGACATAGCAGGACAAATCCCTCGGATTGACCAGGGTCTCTCGGTGACAGTAGTCTGTGCTCAGGTCCGCGGTGGTTGCGGAGAGTAACGGTCAGGCTCGGCTCGGGGGTCATAATGGGGACTTTCAACCGTCGCTGGGTTGCGATGGGGCTTGGCGTCGCCCTACTCGGCGGCGGCGCCATGGTTGCCGCCTCAGGCGCGATGAGCGACCCTGCCGACCATGACGCGCAACAGGTCTCGGCGACCGCGTCGCCTGACCCGGCATCGTCGGCTTCGTCCTCCCTGGACGAAGATGCCTCGCCGGACCCGACGTCATCGGCTTCGGCCTCCCCGAAAGGAACGCCAGGAGGTGCCTCGCCGGCCTCCCCCAGAGGAACGCCACGAGGTGCTTCGCCGGCGCCGTCATCGGCGGATACCCCAGGGGCCGGGACCGATACATCAGGCGACCACGCCTTCATGCTGACCGCGGGGCAGGACGCGCAGGCCGCGGTCAGGGGCTACTTGTCCGCGAGCCAGGCCCTGCTGGCGGACCCGAACGGTTCGTTCGACCCCCTGCGGGCGGTTGCCGTTGGCTCGGCGCTCGGCGCTGCTGAGGCTCAAACCTATGAGTACCAGGACATGGATGCGCGGATCAAGGGCGGCTCTCGGATCGACTGGCTGACCGTCACTGCGACCGACGCCGCCGCCACACCACCGTCAGTGACGGTTACTGCCTGTCTGGATGATTCCGGAGTCACGGTCTTCACGCCTGAGCACCCGCGTGGCATAACCAGCACCCTGCGCAATCAGATGATCTTCACTGTTTTCTACGACGGCGGGGTCTGGAAGGTCAGCGACCTCACGTTCGCGGATCAACCCTCTTGCTGAGCACGAGCCATTCACTGCGGACTTGGGAGCGTTCTTGCGTGTCGGATTGAGGGGGCCGGTCATGCGGTACGTCGAGCGTCACGGTGAAGGCAGGTGAGTAGCCTGACAGCGGAACTCCGCACAGGGTTCGACGATGCCCTGCGCCGCCTGGACTCGGCACAGAAGCCGGGGTCCGGCGTGCCTGCCTACACGCGATGGGTGAATCGCCGCGCCGGCCGGATCCTTGCAGCGGCGGCCTACACCGTAGGGTTGTCGCCGAACCAGGTGACGCTCATCTCGGGTGCGGTGTCCGTGGTGGGGATCGCGATCTTG
Organism: uncultured Actinomycetes bacterium; assembly: GCA_964510455.1. Lineage (GTDB taxonomy): Bacteria > Actinomycetota > Actinomycetes > S36-B12 > CAVXYG01. Next base: position 3,506 of record CAZECO010000055.1, on the reverse strand, counting down.
GCACTTGCGCCGGTCGTATTTCCGGTGATGGTGGTCGTGGTCCTCCTCCTGCTCCTGGGGCACGCGCTGGACTCCGCCGACGGGCAAGTCGCACGTCTGGCCGGGGAGTCGTCCATCGTCGGGGAGTGGTTGGACCATGTCGTGGACGCTGGCCGGTTGCCGGTGTTCCATATGGCCATTGCATTGGCGCTCTGGCGGAGCCTGGACACGGACTACCGGTGGCTCGCCGTAATCGGCTTGGTGTTCGCGCTCCTCGTCTCGACCTGGTTCTTCGCGCAGATACTCGCCGCCCAGCTCGTGGGCGGCGCAGCGGCCAGCGCGGCCAAACCGGCCAAGGTCCCGGCGGACTGGGTATCGTTCGCCAAGCTGCCCTCAGATATCGGGACGCTGTACCTCTTGGTGTTGATGCTGCCGGTGGCGGTGGTCTTCCTGCCCGCGTACGGGCTGTTGTTCGGCTATTCGGTTGTGATGGCTGCGGCCTCACTCCAGCGCAGGTATCGCCAGTTGAAAGCATTGGATGGCTGAACAGGAGCGACGCTAGCAGGGAGAATGCGCTGACACGTTGGACCGCGCACCCGGTCCCGAGTCGGGAAGCTGTGGCGACGGCAGCGCGGACCGTACCTGTCGGCAGGTTCGCCCGCCCCTGTTCTTCGGGGTCCCGCGGGGGTGCTGCGCATCGGGACCACCCTGGTGGTGGTGCAGGCCAACGCAAACTGCCGCCGCTCCACCCGGGACCTGACTTTCAGCGTGGTGGTGAAGGCGGGCGAGTAGCAGGCTTGCAGGCTGGGTCCAGCCCTGGTGCCTTGAGAGTCACAGACTGCGCCGACAGCTGTCCGACACGGATGCCTGGCGCACTCCGCCCTTCCGTGCGCCCACGGTCCGGGGCCGCCGCCGCACTGTCGGGACCATGCCAACTGACGTAGGCTAGCCGCGAGAGCGTCCCGCACCCGGGGCGGCTGCTGTTTGTGGCTGTGATTTGACTCGCGGAGAACTGGAGACCGACGGTGTCGTGAACGGCAATCCCGCTGGACGGGGCACTCAACGGAAGTTTCGCAGCCAACGTGTTTGGGGGAGGCGTACATGTTTTCACGTGTCGGATTGAGGGGGACGGTCCTGCGGTTCGCTGCGGCGTCGGTGCTGGCAGTCTCGGGGACGTTGGTGGCGGTGCCGCCGATGGCGTCGGCGGCGCCGACGCGGGACGGGAGTTCGTCGTTCAGCGCTGCCGCGTCGTGCTGGGAGATCAAGCAGGTGAATCCCTCGGCGGCCAGCGGGGTGTTCTGGTTGGCGACGCCCAAGCTGGTGGCGCCGCAGCAGTTCTACTGCGATATGGTCACCGAAGGCGGGGGCTGGGTGCTGGTGGGCCGGGGCCGGGAGGGCTGGCGCCGAGAGTACGAGGGCCTGCGTCCGGAGAACGTCCATACCGCGGTCACGGGTCAGGCGGCCTTCTTGGCGTCGCAGCTGAGTTCGCAGACGATCGACGGGCTGTTGAACGGGCGCCCGGTGTCGGAGCTGGCCGACGGCATCCGGATGCGGCGGGCGAAGAACACCGCGGGGACGTCGTGGCAGGAGGTCCGGTTCACGATCCCGAAGCGGGACCGCTGGGTGTGGACCATGGGCGCGGACCACGCAGTGGGCACGTTCCGTTTCGATTCCACCACCGGTAGCGGTGGGTTTACCCGCGCGTTCAGCAGGGACGACGCCTTCAACAAGGTGGACTGGCTGGCCCGGCAGTCGCAGAACTGGGCGATCGGCCCCGCCTATGGTTCGACGGTCAGCGGGTCGCCGGCTGCCGACTCCTACCTGTGGACGGCGACGACGACGGGCGGCTGGGCGCTGCCCTTCACGCAGATGTGGCTCCGGCCGAAGTTGCTGACGGCCGACATGGCCTATCCCACGATCCCGAACAGCGGGACGGCGGCCCAGGCGCAGCGGGCGCTGCCGAGCAACCTGGCGATGCCGGAGGTGTGGGGTGTGACGGGGCTGGCCGACGGGGTGGACAGCGAGTTGAACTCTGAGGTGTCGGCGTTCACCCAGATCGGCAGCCGGGTCTATGTCGGCGGCAACTTCGAATACGCGCAGAAGGGCGCATCGGCGAGCGGGAACGACAAGGTCCGGCAGCCGTTCCTGGCGGCGTTCGACGTGAACACCGGCGAGTTCGACCGAACGTTCAAGCCGGTGCTGAACGGCAGGGTCCGGGCGCTGGCGGGGCTGCCCGACGGCAGCCTGGTGGCCGGCGGCTACTTCACCCAGGCCAACGGGAGTGCAGCCGGCGCCCTGGTGGCGCTGGACCCGGCCACGGGTGCGACGCGCACTGATTGGCGGGCGAACGTGGAGAACCGCACCACCGGCGGCATCCCGTCGGTGCGGACGATGGCCGTCAGCGGCAACTACCTGTACGTGGCCGGCTCCTTCACCCACATAACCGGTGGCACCCCTCTCGCCACGGTGTGGTCGATGCACGCGGCACGGCTGCGACTGTCGGACGGGCTTGCCGACGCCGCGTGGAACCCGAAGCTGAACGGCACGGTGCTGAGCATCGACCCATCGCCGCAGGGCGACCGGGCGTACCTGGCGGGCTACTTCAGCGCCTCCGGGACAGAGACGACCGGTGCGAGCAAGGCGGGGATCCTTTCGACGTCACCCGGCGCAGCGGTGGTGCCGTTCACGTTCGTAGGGTCAGATCCCAGCCGCACGAACTACCAGATGACGGTCAAGGAGATCGGCGACCGGTTCTACTTCGGCGGCTCGGAGCACAGCGTGTTCGGCTACGACCGCTCCTCGCTGGCGAGGACGGGCGGGTACATCTCGAAGGTCGGCGGCGACTTCCAGGCCTCCACCGGCTGGCAGGGCACGCTGTTCGCGGGCTGCCACTGCGACGATTACCTCTACGTCGGCGCGGACACCTTCCCCAGCCCCGGCACCAAGTGGACGCAGGCCGACCGGCTGGGGCATGTGGGAGCCTGGGACGCGGCCTCGGGAACCTTCCTGCAGGAGTTCGATCCGATCATCAAGGGCCGCAGGGGCTACGGGGTGTGGGCGCTTATGGTCGACAGCAACGACCGGCTGTGGGCCGGCGGCGATTTCGTGACGGCGGTCACGACCGCAGGTACGCGGTGGGTCGGCGGATTCGTGCGCTTCGGGCAGCGGGACAGCAGTGCTCCGGCGGCTCCGGCGGGCCTGTCGGGCACGGCGTTGGCGTCCAGCCTGGCGCTGTCGTGGCCGGCGGTGCCGGAGTCCGGGGTGCGCTATGAGGTGCTCAAGGACGACCGGGTGATCGCGACCACGACGTCGCCGAGCGCGGCGGTGCCACTGCCGGATACCGAAAGCAGGTACTTCGTGCGCGCGGTGGACGCTGCGGGCAACCGGTCGGCGAGCACCATTGCCTTCGTGGTCGGCGCCGGCACTCTGCCGCCGCCTCCGCCGCCTCCGCCTCCGCCGGTCGAGCCGAGCGTGCTGGTGGCTGAGGACGCCTCCTTCGCGTGGCGGTGGGACAACGCGGCGCTGAA
>CAZECO010000054.1:4782-18433 GCA_964510455.1 uncultured Actinomycetes bacterium | reverse complement strand
CAGGCAGCGATCGACGCTGCTCCTCCACTTCCATATCACTGACCTACAGATTCGGCGCCGCACCGTACGGGGCCCAGCGATTCCGTGAGGTCCGGCCCGCCCTCGCCCGCGCCGCTCCCAGGACGAGAGCCCATGCGGCTGGTGGGCAGCAAGGTCGGTGACGGCGGTTGCGCGTCAACGCCCGCAGGCGGCTGGCAGCACGCGTGCCGGGACTCCGCGGCGATCAGCCCACCACCGCGCCCCGCAGCATGACGATCCTCGGATGGGCCAGGACGGCGAGGTCCTCCCGCGGGTCTTCGGCGTAGACGACGAGGTCGGCCGGATCGCCCTCCTCGAGCCCGGGCCGGCCCAGCCACTCCCGCGCTCCCCAGCAGGCGGCATGCAGTGCCTGCCGGGTCGTGAACCCGGCCCGGGCCAGGTGGGCGACCTCCGCCGCGACCAGCCCGTGCGGCAGCGAGCCGCCGGCATCCGTGCCGACGTAGACGGGCACCCCCGCCTCCCGGGCCGCCGCGATCGTCGCGTAGCGCCGCTCGTACAGCGAGATCAGGTGCCGGTGGTAGTCCGGGAACTTCTCCCGGGCCGGCTCGGCGATCCGCGGGAAGGTGTCGATGTTCACCAGCGTCGGGACGATGGCGATGCCCTGGGCGGCGAACGCGTCGATGGTCTCGTCCTGCAGGCCGCAGGCATGCTCGATGCAGTCGGTGCCCGCGGCGGCGAAGTCGTCGAGCGAGGCCTCGCCGAAGCAATGCGCGGTGACCCGCGCCCCCTCCTCGTGCGCCGCCGCGATCGCCTCGGTGAGCACGTCGCGAGGCCAGCACGGGGCGAGGTCGCCGGCCTCGCGGTCGATCCAGTCGCCGACGAGCTTGACCCACCCGTCGCCGGCGCGGGCCTCCAGGCGCACCCGCTCGACGAGCCCCTCGGGCTCCACCTCCCACGCGAAGTTGCGGATGTACCGCTTGGGGCGGGCTATGTGCCGGCCTGCCCGGATGATCCGCGGGAGGTCTGCGCGGCTGTCGACCCACCGCGTGTCAGCCGGCGAGCCGGCGTCGCGCAGCAGCAGCGCGCCAGCGTCCCGGTCCGTCGTCGCTTGGGCCTGCGCCGTTTCATCGTCGACGGCACCATGCGCGTCGAGGCCGACGTGGCAGTGGGCGTCGACGAGCCCCGGGAGCACCCAGCCCGCGACGGTGGTCACCTGGTGGTCGCCGCCGGGGGCGCTGTAGGTGATCCGTCCGTCGAGGACCCATGCTTCGGGGCGAGCGTCATCCTGGCCCACGAGGATGGGCCCGGAGAGGCGGAAGACCTGCGCCACGCACCCGACGATAGGGCCATCGCGGGCGTTCTCGTTGGCCGCGCGCTTGGGAGACCCGTCACGGGCGGGCTCAATCGTCGCCGTGCCTCAGTGATTCGCTTCCGGTGCCGCCGCCAACGTGGCGCGGCGGGCCTGGCCCCGCGATGGACGGATTGGCCGGGTGCGCGGGGACGCGACCGACTGGCAGGGACCCGCCGGCCATCGGCCGACCCGGGTGCCGGTCGCCGCACGATGCCCAGGGAGACCGGGGCAAGAGAGCCGACCCGTCAGGCGGCTCACCGAGCTGCCCGACACGGCCCGCTGCGACGGATCCAGGTTAGGGTCGGGCTGTGACGCAGGATGGCTTTCCCACTGCGAGCCTGCGAGTCGGCGACGCCGAGCGAGACGCCGTCGCCGCGATCCTGCAGGAGGCCGCCGCCGACGGACGGCTCGGCATGGACGAACTCGACGAGCGGCTCGGCGCAGCCTTGCGGGCCAAGACGTACGGAGACCTCGAAGCGCTGGTCGCCGACCTGTCCGCAGATCTGCCGTGGCGACCCCACCAGTGGCCCGCGCACCCAGCGGTGCCCGCGTACGGGCCGCCGCCGCCCGGCTTCTCGCGTGAGGACCCGCTGCGCTTGGACGGCGGGATGTCCAGCGACAAGCGCGTCGGGACCTGGACCGTGCCGCCGTTCCTGCGAATCAGCTCTGGCGCCGGTACGGTCAAACTCAACTGCCTACAGGCGACAGCGGCCGCGCCGGTGATCGAGGTCGAGGTGATCGCCGGGGTCGGATCCGTCGTGATCATCGTGCCCGACGGCTGGGCGGCCAACGACGACCGCCTCGGCAAGGCCATGGGGAGCAAGACGATCAAGGTGCCGCCGACACCGGCTCCGCGACACCCGCTGCTCGTCCTCTACGGGAGCGTCGGGCTCGGGTCGTTCAAAGTGCGGCCGCCCTCCCGCTGGGAGCTGCGCAAGCTCGCTCGTGCGGCTCGGGATTGATTGCCTGGAGTGCGCACCGCTCCGACCATCGCAGCCACCTCCCACGTCCCGCTCGCCTCACGCACCGCTGGCTGACCACTCGCGCTGTTGAGCCACGGGGCCCTTGTCGTACGTCGAACGCCGATGGAAGGCGCAGTTGAGTCCAGGGACGCGGTTGATCGCCGACCTCGATGGCCTCACGGCGAAGTCCTCGTCGTGCTTCCGTGCTGTGGGATCCCCTTCGTGGCGTGTAGACGCCAGCCTGGATAGCGAGGCATTCGGGCGTCGAATCGGATGGAGTTCGATCCGGAGTCCGGTGATGAGGAGGGTGCGGATCGTGCTGGATCGGATGTCGTCAGCCGTCGTCGAAGACCGCCGGGTCGCGGACAGTTTCGGTCTGCGCCGCCAGCTGAGCCTTCCGCCACGGGAATACGCCGTCGGTCTCCGCCTCCAGGGAGAAGCTGAGGACGACCCTGATCAACACGAGGAGCCCCAGGGAAGCGGCGCTCTCCAGGCTGCGGTCGATGGTGATCGTCTCAATGATGTCGGCCGCCACCAGGACCTCCAGGCCCAGCAGCAGGGGACGGGCGAAGCCGGCGCGGGCAGCCTCGTAGAACTCGCTGCCCGTCTTGGCCTTGATGGCGGCGTTGGCGATGCCGAGCGCTCCACCGATGGTGATGATCGCAATGCCGACCACCTCGAACCCGAACGCGATCGACTCGACGGCGTGCTCGAAGTCCACGCTGGCAGGATAGCCAGCGCGCTGTGCACCTGGCTCTGCCGGTGTACCGACCGGTGTACCGCAGCCCAGGTCGCGCCTCCCCCTTGGATAGGTTCTCACCCATGGCGGCGACCACGGACGAGCAGACGTACACCTACGTGCACCCCTCGACGCTGACCTTCGCCGACGGCCGGGCCGACCTGACGCTCGCCACCAGCGGAGGACGCACGGCAGCCGGCCCGGCCACCCACCCGGTGTTCTTCGAGGGCTTCCTCGCCCACCCCGAACAGGCCGCCGCCGCGCTGCTGGCGGTGGCCAAGGTCGCCCGCACCCGCTTCTACACCCCGCCCGGCATGCTCGCGGCAGTCCTCCGCGCCGCCGACCCCGTCGTCACCAGCAACGGCGATCGGCTGAGGTTCGAGAGCTTCTCCGCGTGCTGCGGCGTGTATGCGCGGTACGACGCACTGCCGGGCAGCCTCGATGGGAACGTGCTCGACACCGGCACGACCAATGTCGACTTCAACCCGCCGATGCGCGACGCCCTCGCGCGCATCGGGGGCCTGGAACCGCTTCACCTCCAGGTCGGCGAGGACGTCGTCGTCCGCACCCTCGACGCCGAGGTGGTCGAGAAGAAGGTCCCGCTGCCCGAGCGCTGGCTCAAGGGATTCGCCGAGGTGCAGCTCGCCTCCGCGACGGTGTCGCCCGTGTTCGAGGTTGCCGCGGCCGAGGCGCGACGCTTCATCCGAGGGCTGCCCCGCTCAGGCAGCCGCAAGCCCGTCTGGGTCGTCCAGGCGGGTGGAGGACTGCGGATCACGACGCGTCCCACCACCGAGGGCGTCGCTCTCTCCGGCCTGGACCGGCTCAAGCCGCTGGAGCCCCTGCTGCGCTTCGCGCGGTCGCTGCGCGGCTACTCCGCCCCGCACGACCCGCATGGCGCCACCGGACTGTGGGAACTGGAACTGGACGATGCGCGACTGGTCCTTGCGCTCAGCCCCGAATCCAGCCGCGGCTTCTCCGGAGAGGGCGGGGTCCTGTGGGACCTGGCCGACGAGGAGTCCGCTGACGACGCCGACGTGGTCTCGGCGCTGCTGGCCTTCGAGCCCCGCATCGACATCGCACGGCTCGCCGCCGAAGGCGGCCTCCCCGAGGCCCGCGTCACTCGCGCGCTGGGCCGGCTGGGTGCGGCCGGGAGGGTCGGCTATGACGCCGCGGAGGCCGCCTACTTCCACCGCGAACTGCCCTACGACGCGGTCCGGCTCGAGGCCATGCACCCCCGGCTCCGGGATGCCGCCGCACTCGTGGCGGCGGGCGGGGTCCGGATCGACGGCCAGACCGCCTACGTCCGAAGCGGCGACGCCGAGCACGTCGTGCGTCGCACGGCTGACGGGGACCGGTGCACCTGCTCATGGTTCGCCAAGCACAAGGGCAGCCGCGGCCCCTGCAAGCACGTGCTGGCCGTCGACCTGGTCAGGCGTCGCTCGTGACGACCTTCGACGAAGCGGTCGACGTCCTGCGAACCGGCACGCGTCAGGAGGTGACCTCGCTGCTCCTCGGGCTCACGCCGGCCGAGCGAAAGGCGTTCGGCCCGAAGTTCCGTCGCTGGCTGACCCACGGATCGACTGTCGGAGTCCCTCGCGACCGCGAGTCCCTGGCGGTCGCGGCCACGGCGGACGGAGTCCGCCAAGCGAAGCTCTTCGCGACCCACGGCTGGGGCCTCACCGACGAGTTCGTCGAGGACGCCGTGCTCATCCTGGCTGAACGAGCCCCCGCCTGGCTGCCGGACTTCGTCGAATCGATCCTCGATGAACCAGGATCCTGGAACTGGCGCGTGGCACGGGGAATCGTGCGTACGAAGCTGGTGCCGACCCCGGAGAACCCCCAGTACTACCTCGGGACAGTCCGCGGTGTCCCCGACTCCAACCTGAAGGATCCGCGGCCTCTGATCGACCAGATCGATGCCGACCCGGACCTCGTCGGCGACCACCTGCTCGTCATGCTCGCAACCGAGGGTGCCGGCCGGCTCCTGGCGAACCACGACAACTTCCAGCAGAGCACCTATGAACACCTGCCCGATCGCGTCCCCTTCCCAGCCGGAACCTGGCGGGTCACCCTCGCGGGGCTCGCTCAACAGGGGCGCCTCGATCGCGGGCGTCTGCTCGACGCCGTCCTGGCGGCCCCGTTGCGGGACTGGGCCGCGGCCGACCTCGGCTGGTATGTCGGCATGCACGACGCGCTCGAGCCGTCCGTGGACGAGGTGATCGAGCGGCAATCGACCTACGCCCGCCTCTTGACGGTCGAGCACGGCCCGTCGGTCAAGACCGCACAGCGCGAGATCTCCCGCATGATCGGCGATCGTCGGTTCCAGCCCGACCCGGTCCTCGACGCCAGCAGGGCGGCCCTCGGGCGAACCGACAAGGCGAGTGTCGCAGCCCAACTGCGACTGCTGGAGAAGCTCGGCAAGGCGTACCCGGATCTGGCGATCGCGAACACCGTGCGCATCGCCGCGGACCACCCTCATGCCGATATCCGCGGGCAGGCCGCCAAGCTCCTCGAGCGGCTCGGCGAGGACGCACCGGTCATCGATCAGCCGACTCCGTTCGCGGCTCCGCCCGCGGAACCATGGACGACCCCCGCAGGGGTGGAGCCGATCAAGACCGCTGACGAACTGGGCGAGGTGCTGCTCGGCCTGATCGAGGAGATCGACGCGATCGAGATGGAGCGCGCGATCGACGGGCTGCTGCGGTTCGCCGACCAGCGGCCGAGAGTCGCCGACCTGCTGTGGGCGCGCGCCAACCGTGATCAGTACTTCTTCGACGACCCCCGCATCGCTCCGGTGACGTTCGCCCGGGCCTGGCTGGCGCCGCGCACGCGTGAGCGCGAGGGTGAGTGGCCCGTCGTCCTCGGCCACAGCGGGTTCCCGGTCGAGGCCGCAGTTCCGGAGAGCTTCGTCGGAGCACTCGGGCGCCGGCTCACCGGCATCGCACAGGCGATCCGCCGGGGGCCGCAGCTTGCTATCGCGCTGCCCAGCCACGTCGACGGGTCGTTGGACGCCGACGTCCTCACCCACCGACTGAGCAGGCTGCGGCTGCGTGACAAGCCTCTTGAGCTCGAAATCGCGGTCGCCATCCTCCGCGTGCCCCCCGCCGACCGCCGTGACGTGAGACTGCCGTTCCTGATCCGCAGGGCACGCTCGGCAGCGCGTGCCCTGGCCTCCTCGCCGCATTGGGAGCGTCAGGTCGTCACCCATCAGCCATTCGACTGGGAGCCCGCGCGACGGATTCCGCTGTTTCGCGATAGTGCCGCGAGCGAAGGCGACGCACTCGACGGCATCGCCGCCCGGCGCCGGCCCGAACGCACCCTCGGCGTCGAGGCCACCTATGGCGAGTACGAGCCACGATTCGAGCAGACCCTCGCGCTGGGAGCGGCCCTTCTGCCGCACGACCCGGACGTCCTCGCCGCCCACGCGCACCCCTACCTCCATCGGGATCTCCGCAAGGACCGGGCGGCCGGCGTCCCCGTCCTGGACGCACTCGCGCGCTCGCGCCAACGGAACGGAGCGCCGGCATCCTCAGCACTGATCCTCGGGCTCGCGGCGAAGGATGCCCGCGCCCGCACGGCCGCGCGGGACGCGCTGCTCGATCGGGCCAGCCGCGGCACCCTCGACGGCACCGAGCTGGGCCGCCAGGCAGCACTCCTGCTGCGGGACGACATCGTCGTCGGCCAGCGCGTCAGCAGCGGGTTCGCGGACGTCGCGCGGGCCCGTGACGCCGCGGTCCCGCCACTGCTCGACGCGCTCCAGGCCCTGATGGCCGTGCTGCCCGACCGCCGAGACGCCGGCCCCTTCGTCGAACTGGCGGCGGACCTGGCCGAGCGGACAGGTCGCAGGGTGCAACTGCCGGAGGAGCTCCGTCGGCTTGCCGCAGGACGGTCGACGTCCGCGGTTGCAAAGGCGGTCCGTCGGCTTGTCTGAGCGGGACCGCCCGCAAGAACGCCGACCGTACGACCACTTCAAGCGCGCGCCGCTAGCCGCGGGACTTCCCGCCCTTGGTCTTGACCTTGCCCCCGCTCCTCGCGTCGACCTTCCGCTGCACGATCGCATAGGTGCCGGACGTTCCCGTCTCCGCGGCCCGAGCCAAGGAGTTGCGGTGCAGACGCAGCCGCTGCTTCTCGCTGATGCCGGCCTTCTTCGCCTGGGCCTCCGTGGGAACGGGGTACTTGCGTTGCTTGGGATAGGCGAACGCCGAATCGGGGAGCTTCTTGCGCTGCTTGCTGCTCAAGGCCATCGCCGCATCACCTCGTCCGAGTGGAGACCCGCTGCCACCAAGCGTCCGGGGTCCGGGGGCCGGGTGCAACCGCACGGCCAATGCGTCTGTGATGGAGCCAGGGGAATCGTGGGGGACGTGCCAGCCCAGATTCGGCATGCCTGCGGGTTCGCCGAGCCAGAAAGCCTATGGCCCGAGACCGAACGGCGCGACAGCAACCCCGTCCGGCCGGCGGTAGGCGTACTGGCCCGTCGTGATGACAACCCGGTCAACGACCCGCTCACCAAGGTGGTCGCGCAGCCAGTTCAGGTGCCGGACGCCCCTGTCGCTGGCGGACCCGGCCAGTTTCGGTCCTCGCCCTCCACGATGATGTCGATCTCTCGGGTGGTGTCCCTATTGCGCAGGTGGCCGACCGTCGCGTTGGCGACGGTTTGTCTGGCGGGCTTGTCGTCCTCGCCCGGGGTGGCAGCGTCGAGCATCGTGCTGTATGCGGAATCGGTCGCAGCGGCAGCTCCGTACGCGCTCAGCCAGTGGCGCAAGTCGGTCGGGCGGCGCACGTTGACGCCGTTCTCCTGGAGTTCGCGCTCAACCATCCCGGCGAGGTAGCTGTCGAGCTGGGTGGTGCGTGCTCGTGCGGGCCTGAGAACCTCATCCACGTACTGCGGCAGATCGACGGTAGAGGCACCCGCGAGCGTCGTCTGGTCGTCACGAAGGAGGGAGCGCAGCGAGATCGTGGGCGCGATCACGCCGCGCTCGGCGAACGACAGCGGCGCATCGGGAAGTTCACGATGCGGCCGGCCCCGGAGTGGATCCGGACGCCTGGTGCCACCCCGGCAGGACCTGCCAGCAGGAATCGTCCACCTGTCGAGTCATCGTCCACGGCCCTGCGGACGCGATCCCAGACGGCTGGCTCCAGCTGCCACTCGTCGATGAGGACCGGTGTGGGAACCTGCGCGACCAGGTCGTGGTTCGCCTGTGTGCTGCGCCGTTGAGCCGGGTCGGCGAGATCGAGTTGGTTCTCGCGCGCCGGCTCGCGGTGGCGGTCTTGCGACGCCCTTGGCCCCCTCCAGGGCGATGGCGGCAAGGTGGGGGACGAGCTCGTCGAGCAGCCCGTCGATGATGCGACGCCGGTGGGCCACCTGGGTGCAGCTAACAGATGGCCGACTTCCTAGCTACAGGAACAGTTCGACGCCTTCGGATGCTCCTCGCCCTGCATTGCCTTGGTCGAATCCAGTGCGCCGGGTCACGCCGTCCAGCCCCAGTGCCGCCGCTGGGCGTCGATCGCCCAGGCAGTGATCCCGGCGAGGTCCGCCGTCTCGGGCAGGGGAGTACGTCCCTCATCCAGGAGCGCGCGAACCTCGCCCTCCAGACCGCTGATCTCGACGGACACCTCGTCGCGCGGAACCTCTCCCCGCTTGACCGCCAGGACGCGCTCACGTTCGCGAGCGGGGAGGGGCAGGCTGAGGGTTCCCGTGCTGGCGATCTCGAGGCCCTGGTAGGCCAGGCGCAGCGCGTGGCTGCCGTACTTCACGTCCCAGCCGTGCCTCTCGATCAGCTCCGGGCGGTTGGGCACGTTGCGCGACGAATGGCCGAGCATCCGCTGGTGCTGGGACTGCATGTAGCCCAGGAACCGCTCGACGGCCAATCGGGACAGGAAGGACGCACGCATCGAACGCAGCTCCTCACCCAGCGGGGTGACCACGACCAGGGACTCCTCGGGCGCGAAGAGCGGCAGCATGACCGTCAGGTTGCCCTTGATCGCCAGCCGGAGGTACTTCCGCAGGGAGTAGAGGATCAGGTCGGTGTCGCCGTGGCCGCTCCGGACTCCTTCCGGCAGCGTGCGCCAGACATAGTCCCCGCGGCGCTTCTCGACGCCCAGGACGTACTGGGGCGGCTCGATGTAGACGCCCATCTCGTCGTGGTCGTCTGTGCCCGCGATCGCTATCCCGTGCACGCCGCTGCCGACCACCGACCGCAGGATCTCGTTGGGGAGAGCCACCCCGGGGTCGCCGTATTCAACGTTCTTGCCCACGCACATTCCCACCATTGTCACGGATTCGGGCGGAGCGCCCCCGGGCATCGAACCGGCCGGCCTGAGCCGCCCCGAGGGCAGCCACCGGGCACGACGCTGTGCGTCACGGCAGGACGCGACGAACCGGTCGAACGCGGGGTCTGTGCGCTGCCGTGCCTTCCCGCGTCGATGGGACCGGTCCGACGGCGTGATCACCAGGAGCAACACAGGCGCCCGATCACCCGGGGACGCCGTCCGCCCGGCCGCACAACGCCAGGCAGACTGAACGGGTGCTCCTCACCGTCTCCACGACCCGCGCCCCGGCCACGGACCTGGGCTACCTCCTGCACAAGCACCCCGACCGGGTGCAGCAGTTCAAGCAGTCCTTCGGGGTGGCGACGGTGTTCTACCCGCAGGCCGACGACGAGCGCTGCACCGTCGCGCTGATGATCGACGTCGACCCGGTCCGCCTGCGGGGGAGGAGCTCGGCGGACTTCAGCCTGGGGCAATACGTGAACGACCGCTCGTACGCCGCGTCCTCGCTACTGGCGGTGGCGCTGGCCGATGTGTTCAGCACGGCGAGGTCCGGGCGCTGCGACGCCCGCCCGGACCTGGCCGCAGCGGCGATCCCGCTGGAGATCGCCATCCCGGTGCTGCCGTGCCGCGGGGGTCCGCAGATCGCCCGCCGCGTCTTCGAGCCGCTCGGCTGGGAGGTCGAGGCGGAGCCGATCGCCCTGGACGACGCGTTCCCGCAGTGGGGCGACTCGCGCTACGTTCGGCTGCGCCTGACCGGACGGCTCCGGCTCGCCGACGCCCTGAACCAGTTGCACGTCCTGCTCCCGGCGCTGGACGAGTCCAAGCACTACTGGCAGGGACCCGACGAGGTCGACAAGCTGCTGCGCTCGGGAAGCGGCTGGCTCGCCGACCATCCGGACGCGGAGCTGATCACCCGCCGCTACCTGGGCCGCGCGCGGGCGCTGGCCAACACGGCTCTGGCTCGGCTGGCGGAGGTCGGGGAGGACGAACTGCTTGCGCCGCCCGACCGGCCCCGTCCGCTCAACACCCAGCGCCACGATGCGGTGGTGCAGACCCTGCTGGAGCTGGGGGCCGCATCCGTGCTCGACCTCGGCTGCGGGTCCGGCCAGTTGCTGCAGCGCCTGGTGCAGACGCCGGCCTTCACCCGGATCGCCGGCTGCGACGTGTCCGTCCAATCCCTGCAGGAGGCCGCCCGGCGCCTGGGTATCGACCGGCTCAGCGAGCGGCAGTCCGACCGGATCGACCTGTTCCAGGGGGCGCTGACCTATGAGGACGCGCGCTTCGCCGGTTTCGACGCTGCGGTGCTGATGGAAGTCATTGAGCACGTCGACGCGCCCCGGCTCGACGCCCTGGAGCACGTGGTGTTCGCTGTCGCCAAACCCAGGGCGGTGCTCGTGACCACGCCCAACTGCGAGTTCAACCCCCGCTATCGGGAGCTGACCGGGATGCGCCACCCGGATCACCGGTTCGAGTGGACGCGTGAGGAGTTCGCGGCCTGGACTGATCGGGTCGCCGCCGCCCACGGGTACGCGGTCGAACGGCGCGGCATCGGCGAGGCGGATGCAGACCTCGGACCTCCGACGCAGCTGGCGGTGTTCACCCGTGGCTGACGTTCGCATCCCGGCGCTCGGGCTGGTGGTCCTGATCGGCGTCTCCGGCAGCGGGAAATCCACCTTCGCCCGCGCCCACTTCAAGCACACCGAGGTCGTCTCCAGCGACTTCTGCCGCGGCCTGGTGGCCGACGACGAGAACGACCAGTCCGCCACCGCGGACGCGTTCGATGTGCTCCATTACATCGTCGGCACGCGCCTGCGTCGCGGGCTGCTGACGGTGGTCGACGCCACCAATGTCCAGCGGGATGCCCGCGCGGCGCTCGTCCGGCTGGCCCGCAGCCATGACGTGCTGGTCGACGCGATCGTGCTGGATGTGCCGGAGTCGGTGGCGCAGCAGCGCAACGAGCTGCGCCCGGACCGCGACTTCGGCGGGCACGTCATCGAGCGTCAGCAGCGGGACCTGCAGCGGTCCCTGGGGCGGCTGCGCAAGGAGGGCTTCCGGCGGGTGCACGTCCTGCGCGGCGACGTCCTCGCCGGCGTCGAGATCGTCCGCGAGCGCTCGTGGAACGACCGCACCGACCTGCACGGACCCTTCGACATCATCGGCGACGTGCACGGCTGCGCCGCCGAGCTCCGGGAACTGCTCACCGGGTTGGGCTGGCAGGTCTCGCGCGACGGCGCGGCGCATCCGCAGGGCCGCACCGCGGTGTTCGTCGGCGATCTGGTGGACCGCGGCCCGGACACCCCCGGGGTGCTGCGGCTGGTGATGGGGATGGTCGCCGCGGGGACGGCCCTGTGCGTGTCCGGCAACCACGAGGCCAAGCTGGTCCGCGCCCTGAAGGGGTCCGACGTCAGGGTGTCGCACGGGCTGGCCGAGTCGCTGGCGCAGTTGGCTGCCGAGCCCGACGAATTCCGGGCGTCCGCCCTGGCGTTCATGGACGGACTGCTCAGCCACTACGTGCTGGACGACGGCCGGCTCGTCGTCGCGCACGCCGGGCTGAAGGAGGCCTACCACGGCCGCGCGTCCGGCAGGGTGCGCGCGTTCGCGCTGTACGGCGACACCACCGGCGAGACCGACGAGTACGGCCTGCCGGTCCGCCTGCCGTGGGCGAAGGATTACCGGGGGAAGGCGATGGTGGTGTACGGACACACCCCCACGCCGACCGCCGAGTGGGTCAACAACACCATCTGCCTGGACACCGGGGCGGTGTTCGGGGGGTCGTTGACCGCGCTGCGCTACCCGGAGAAGGAGCTCGTCGCGGTCCCCGCGCAGCAGCAGTGGTACGAGCCGATCCGCCCGTTGGCGCCGCCCGTTCGCGACCCGGGCGTGCTCCGGATCGACGACGTCGCAGGCACCCGATGGCTGGAGACCGCGCACGCCGGGCGGGTGAAGATCCCCGAGGAGAACGCCGCGGCCGCGCTTGAGGTGATGAGCCGGTTCGCCGTCGATCCCCGGTGGCTGATCTACCTGCCGCCGACGATGTCCCCGGCCTCCACGTCCAAGCGCGACGGCTTCCTGGAGCACCCCGAGCAGGCTTTCGCGGACTACGCGGGCTGGGGCGTGACCCGCGTGGTGTGCGAGGAGAAGCACATGGGCTCGCGCGCCATCGCGGTGATCGCCCGGGACGCCGACGCGGCGCAGCGGCGGTTCGGGATCGGCGACGGCAGCGCCGGGGCGATCTACACGCGCACCGGGCGGCCCTTCTTCCCCGACGCCGCGCTGGTCGACCGGTTGCGAGCCGCGGCGGCCCCGTTGTTCGAGTCGCTGGAGACCGACTGGCTGGCCTTGGACTGCGAGCTGCTGCCCTGGTCGGCGAAGGCGCTCGGCCTGATCAAGGACCAGTACGCGTCGGTCGGCGCCGCCGCGCTGCACGCGCTGCCCGAGGCGCTGGCGGTGCTGGACTCCGCTGCCGGGCGGGGTCTGGAGGTGGAGGAGCTGCGGGTCCGGGCCCGGCGGCGGCTGGCCAACGCCGCAGCGTTCCGGGACGCGTACGCCGCCTACTGCCGGCCCGCGGACATCACGCTGGCGCCGTTCCAGATCCTGGCGGCCGAGGGCAGGGCGCTGGCGCTGACCGAGTCCCACGAATGGCACCTGTCGCAGCTGGCCCAGCTCGACGACGACCTGATCACCCCCACCCGGCACCGGTTCGTGGACCTCGCGTCGGAGACGGAGCGGGCGGACGCCGTCGACTGGTGGCTGGAGCTGACAGCTGCCGGCGGCGAGGGCATGGTGGTCAAGCCGGCGCACCAGGCCGACGGGCGCGCGCAGCCCGGGCTCAAGGTCCGCGGCCGGGAGTACCTGCGGATCATCTACGGCCCGGACTACATCGACTCGCTGGACCTGCTCCGCGACCGCAACCTCGGCAAGAAGCGCAACCTCGCCCGGCGCGAACACGGGCTGGGCCTCGACGCCCTGGTCGGATTCGTGGAGGGGCGGCCGCTGTGGCGGGTCCACCAGGCAGTGTTCGCGGTGCTGGCCCTGGAGTCGGAGCCGATCGACCCGCGGTTGTAGGGCGCCGGCGAGTTGGCGTGGTGCGACCGAGGTTGCCGACCGGATCGCCGCACCGCGGTTGGTGCACGGGAACGCGTCGGTATTTTGGGCATCGCCGGGTTTCCGCGCTCAGCCCGGGGGTGTTGCCCGAGATTTCGACGCGTTGGCCAGCATGTCGGCGCTGGTCCCTGCGGGCGCGTTCGGTCCTTCCCGCTGGGGCCCGGGGTGACCCTCAGGGTCCAACTGCTCCCCGCCGCACCGCGGTTGGTGCACGGGAACGCGTCGGTATTTTGGGCATCGCCGGGT
>CAZECO010000054.1:0-4682 GCA_964510455.1 uncultured Actinomycetes bacterium | reverse complement strand
TTCCGCGCTCAGCCCGGGGGTGTTGCCCGAGATTTCGACGCGTTGGCCAGCACCATCCGCGCCGATGCGGGTCGCCGGTGTGAGCCGATGGCCGCCCACGGTTCGGCACCACAAGGCGACCCGTCAGCCGATGGGCGCCACCACCGACCCGTTGCGTGGCAACCCCACAGCATGGACCTCCTCCGGGCCTTCCCTCGGCCACTCGCGGAAGTCGCGGAACTGCAGCGGGACGCCGCGGGCCGTGTGCAGATCTGGGCCGTCGGTCACCTGGAGGTGCAGGTGCGGTTGGGTGGAGTTGCCCGAGTTGCCGCATTCAGCCACCGGCTTGCCGGTCGCGACCGCATCGCCGACGGCCACCGTCAGGGACCCGGTGCGCAGGTGGGCAAGGGCCAGGTAGCTGCCGCCGGTCGCGAGCTGGATGACGATGTGGTTGCCGGCAATGGCCGCCAGCCCCGCCCGCAGTCGCGCGGCCTGGCCGAGGGCGTAGGGCAGCAGGCTGACAGGGGAGCGCCGACCCGCGTGATCGGGTTCGCCGTCGTGGGCGAGCACCACGACCCCGTCGGCGGGTGCCAGGATCGGTCGGGCGAAGCCGATGTAGCGCTCCGGCGGCTCGGTCGCCAGCACCGTCCGCCAGTCCGCGCCCACCGCGGTCCTGCGGCGCGCATCGACGCCGACGAAGTCGATCGCATAGCGCGTGCCGAGCAGATCCGTGCCGTGGCTGGGGACGTGCGTCGCGGGGCTGTTCTGCACCAGCCACCGATCCCGGAACGGAAGGGCGAGGACGACCGCGCCGTTCATCGACAGCTCAGGTCTTCGTGCGGCGCTCAAGGGCTTCGATGACGGGTGGGCAGAGGTCGATCTCGTGGAGCGCCTCGAGGCTTCCCATGCCGCCGGGGCTCTCCGCGTTGATCTCCACCACCTTTTCGCCGATCAGATCGATGCCGACGAAGAACATGCCGTCGGCCACCAGCTTCGCGCGCATCGCTTCGATGACGCCGCGTTCCGCGTCACCGATCTCGAGGAGTTCAGGGCGAGCGCCCACACTGATGTTGGCCCGCGGGTCGCTACCGGTGGGCACCCGCCGCAACGCGGCCTGCTTGCCGTCCCGCTCCAGGATCTGTCCATCGAGCAGGAGGATCCGCGCATCACCCTCCTCGCCGCCTTCGGCGAACTCCTGAACGATCGCGTAGCCGTCGCGCAGCACGGCCTCCGTCATCTGCGCGAGGTTCGCCTCGTCCTCGCCTTCGATCATGAACACGTTCCGGCCTTTGGCCCCGTACAGCGGCTTGACCACGCAGTGGCCGACCTTGCCGACGAACCGCTTGATCGCTTCCGGGTCGCGTGTCACGAGCGATCGCGGTCGGATCTGCTCGGGGAACTCCTCCAGGTAGAGCTTGCTGGTCGCGCGGATCAGCGACTTCGGGTCGTTCACCACCGTGACGCCGCGAGCCTTGAGCATCTGGCCGAAGACCACACCCTGTGGGCTGGCCCAGGGCCGCTCCTGGAGCAGATCCTCGACCGAGTCGTTGCGCAGGAACAACGCATCGAGGTCATCCATGACGATCCGTTCGGCGTCGCGCTCCTTGATGCGCTCCAGGAAGCTGGTGAGCCCGTCGTCCTTGTCGAACTCCGCAGCCTGAGCCCGGGCCACGAGCTTCCCATCGCTCTCCCCGAGCTCGACGTCCCCGACGCCGACGTACCAAACCTCGTGCCCGCCCTGGGCTGCGGCCCTCGCCAGCCGTGTGGTCGTGTACTCGTCGACCTCCGTCGCGACGTCGTTGACGAAAAAGGCAACCCTCATGCCGACACCTCTCCTTCGTACAAGTCCATGACCGACGCGCCCTCGCGAAGCCGTTCCAGGCGCTGCCGTGCGCCGGGGATGTCCAGCCAGCGTGGACGCAGCCGCGGGGCTTGGAGCACCTCGCGGTCGAGCAGGTCTTGGATCAACGGAACGTGGTCCAACGCCAGCTTCCCGACGAACAGGACATCGAGGCTGTTTCCCTCCGCGAGGAATTCCAGCAGGCGGATGATCCCGCGGAGGTAGACCGCGTCCTTCACGGAGCCGCCCCCGACCACGACCCGGATGGCGATGGTCCAGGCGGTCCTCGCCGGCATCTGGTACTCATCGCGCAAGGAGGCGAATATCTCCAGGAAACCGGCGCCCTCGAGCATCTTGGCGACTGCCACGACCCTGGCCGCGAGCACGCGGAGCCGCCCTGGGTCCAACCCGCCGGTCAGGTACTCGGCGAGCACGGCAAGGCCCTCTTGGGTCTCGTCATACCCGGGCAGCCCGATCGTCAGAATCGTCAGCGGTTGCCTGGCGCCGTTGTGGTAGGTGACGACGTGGGTGCCGATCTCGTGATGCAGCAGCGGCTCGATGCGGTCCGCACTGAAGGTGGCTGCTTCGGGGATGAGCAGCCGGCCGAACGACACCATCAGTCCGGAGACGTCGTCGCGCACCTCGACGTGAGCCGGGAAGTCTGGATCCACGGCACGGTATCGCTCGAACTCCGCGCGGGCCGCTTCCTCGAACCCCCCGGCGGTGACGCTGCGGGTGCTGGGAGCTTGGGCGGGGATGGTTTCCAGCAGCGCTTCCGCAGTATGCACGAGAGGCCGGGCGACGCCTCCGTAGAGCTGCAGCGACCCGTACAGGAACCGTGCAGTGTCGCGGTTCTCCAAGGCGGTGACCTGAATCGCGATCTCGTCTCGCTTCTCACGGAAGAGCGCGTGCAGCGCGGGGTCGGAGACGTCCTCGATCGGCAGGTTGTACAGGTCGCGCCGCACCATGTCCGGCTCGAATGCCAGTGGTCTGAGCCGGAGGGTGGGGACCGTCTCGAAGCCGCCCCGTTCGAAGTCCGCCCATGCCTCTGCTGCATTGACCGGTGTGACGTTGAGCAGCAGGTTCAGCCCGCGCACGATCTCGGTGAGCTGGGCGTCGATGCCCGGTGCAGGCGCAAGTTGCCGCGTACGGGAGGCCACCCGTCAAAGGTATGCACAATCCCGCATGAACACCGTTCGCGTTCGATCAGCCTCTCCGCCGGCAGGCCACAGCCACGGTTCCCCGCGCACGCACTCGCGGCACCGCAGCAAGCCGGTTGCCTACACCAGCGCGGTGATCGCCTCATGCAGCGCCAGCGTCCGGCGGGCGGACTCGACGTGCAGGTTCTCCACGAGCCGGCCGTTGTACGTGACAACGCCGGCGCCCTGGCCGTCCTCCCATGCGGCGATCAGCCCCCGGGCGTCTTCGACGGCCTTCTCCGACGGCGCGAACGCGGTGTTCGCGGCCTCGACCTGGCCGGGGTGGATCAGGGTCTTGCCGTCGAAGCCCAGCTGGCGGCCCTGCTCGCACTCGGCGGCGAAACCCTCGGGGTTGCGGATGTCGTTGTAGACGCCGTCCAGGATCGAGATCCCGGCGGCCCGGGCGGCCAGCAGCGCGATGTGCAGGCTGGGCAGCACCGGCTGCCGGCCGGGCACATGCTCGGCGTACAGCTCCTTGACCAGGTCGTTCGTCCCCATGACCAGGGTGGACAGCCGCGGGTCCGCCGAGGCGATATCGCCGACCCGCAGGATCGCCGCGGGGGTCTCGATCATCGCCCACAGGGTGGTGTGGTCGGGCGCGCCCGCCTTCTCGATCTTGCCCACCAACTCGCGCACCTGCGCGACGCTGTCCACCTTGGGGACCACGATGGCGTGCGGCCCGGCCTTGGCGGCCGCCGCGAGGTCATCCTCGTGCCATTGCGTGCCGATGCCGTTGACCCGGATGGTCAGGGTCCGCCGGCCGTACTCGCCGCTGGCGACCGCCGCCGCGGCGGACTCGCGGGCGGCCGGCTTCGCGTCCGGCGCCACCGCGTCCTCGAGGTCGAAGATGATGCCGTCGGCGGGCAGGGTCTTGGCCTTCTCCAGCGCTTTGGCGTTGGAGCTGGGCATGTACAGCACGCTGCGTAGCAGGGTGAACGAGCTCATGTCAGACTCCCAGTTCGATGGCGTCGTACTGCTGCTTCAGCTCGGGGTCGATCGCGGCCAGCTGCTCGGCGAGCTCGACCATCACCAGGCACTGCTTGAGGGACGCGTCGTCCTCCATCTTCCCGTCCAGCATCACCGCGCCGGTGCCGTCGCCCATCGCCGCGACGACCCGCCGGGCGTGCTTGATGTCGGCGACGCTGGGCGAGAAGACGCGGTTGGCGATCGCGATCTGCTTGGGGTGCAGGCTCCAGGTGCCCACGCACCCGAGCAGGAACGCGTTGCGGAACTGGTCCTCGCACGCCACCACGTCGGCGATGTCGCCGAACGGGCCGTAGTAGGCGTAGATCCCGTTCATCGCGCACGCGTCGACCATGCGGGCGATCGTGTAGTGCCACAGGTCCTGCTGGTAGATCGCGCGCGGGCCGTCGATGGCGCCGTCGACCGGGTCGGCGCGCACGAGGTAGCCGGGGTGGCCGCCGCCGACGCGGGTGGTCTTCATCCGACGGTCCGCCGCCAGGTCGGCGGGGCCCAGGGACAGGCCCTGCATGCGCGGGGACGCGGCGCAGATCTCCTCGATGTTAGCCACGCCGCGGGCGGTCTCCAGGATCGCGTGGACGAGGATCGGGCGGGTCAGACCGGCCTTGGCCTCGAGCTGGGCCAGCAGCCGGTCGATGTAGTGGATGTCCTCGGCGCCCTGGACCTTCGGCACCATGATCACG
>CAZECO010000053.1:0-18448 GCA_964510455.1 uncultured Actinomycetes bacterium | reverse complement strand
GAACGCCAGCGGCACGACGCGTCTCCATCCGTGTGGTGATTCATGGTAAGTGGCCCGGCTGCGTCCGACAGCGACGGCTTGGCCCGTCCGGGCGGCGGGTGCCGGGGCAGCGCCTCCGGTCGTGCCCGTGCAGCTGCCCGGGTCCTTCGCTGACGGTGAGCGCGTCGGAATCCGGGTGTGGGCCCGCGGGTTCAGCGTGGTTGTTGTTGGGATGCCGGGGTTACGACGCGTTCCCCGTCACCAGCCGGCCTGCCGGTCCATCCGCTCGCATCGGATTGCGGCGTGATGCGCCCGCCAAGCACTGGCGGGCGCGCCGACAGCACAGACCCGCCCCCGCGACAGGGTCAGGCGCCCGCCTGTGCCTCGGCGGCCGATTCAACCTGTTCGGCATCGCTCTTGGGCGCCAAGAGCACCGCCAAGGCGAAGGCGGCATACAGCAGCAGCACGAACAGCAGTTGGCCCCAGGTGCGGCCGGGGATGATGGCCAGGAGCACCAGCCCGATGACGGCCCCCCCGACAAGGAAGGGTCCCTGATAGCGCGCTGCCAGTGCGGGCGATTGTCCGAGGACCTGGCGGCCGACCTGTGCCGGGCGCGAGTCGCCGAGGACGAACAGCAGCCCGGCCGCGATGATGCCGAGGATCATCACCACTGCGATGCCGCTGATCAAGGAATCGGTCACCGTGCTGAATGCGGCATCGACCGCCCCCTTCAGACCCTGGTCGGCCACGGCGCCCACGAGCGAGTCCTGGACCGGGGCCAGCGCGAGCTGGACCAGCAGCATCGACAGCGCGACGCCGAGGACGATGATCAGGAAGGTGTGCAGCCGGCGCAGCGAAACGGCGACAGCCAGGCCGATCAGGACGAGCGCGGCAAGGGGCGCGAGCAGCGCGACGGCCTTGGCGGTTTCGTAGGCGTTCTGCGCCGCGGCAAGGTCATCCGATTCGAACAGCGTGATCGTGCCGAAGTCGTTCGGCAGGTCCATGCCGAGCTGCTCCTCCAGCGCACTGATCGCGGCGTCGATGTTCTCCGGGGTCACCGCCGGCGGGTTGATGTCCCGGTTGAGGAGATCGGACAGGAAGTCGGCGCCCTCGGCGAGCAATGCGTTGATGACGGGGGTGATGTTCAGCACGATGACCCCGTTGGAATTCTCGATTGCTGTGGTGTCGGAACCGGACAGGATGTCGATGGTCAGCTCATGGCCTTCAGCCAGGGCGACGTCCCATGCCTGTTGGAACTGATCGGTCTCGATCAGCTTCGTCGTGCCCTGGGCCAGGTAGTTCTGGGCCGCGGTGGTGATCGGGCCCGCCACGAGCACCGCCCGCTCCGGCAGCACCTCGGCGATGCGATCCTCCAGCTCCAGCGCCTCGACCAGCTGGGCGGCGGCGCGGTTGCCGATGGCCTGAGCCACTTCCGGCTGTTCGATGATCGACCCGACCCGGTCGACGAAGAGCTCGGTGTTGTTCAGCGTCCGGAAGGTCCACAAGGTCAACAGCGCCAGCGTCGTGGCGAGGACCGCCAGCACGACCAGGATCCAGGTGAACACGTTCCGGATCCGGATCGAACGCTGCTTGCGCTCTGAGGCGAGCTGTCCTCGCAGCGACTCGATCTCTGTGCGGAGCTGGTCCACGTCGCCGGGCTGGGTGGTGCTCATCGCCGAACCTCCATCGCGTGGCGGGCCGCCCGGAGCGGACGACGATCTGCCGAGTCCATGATTGCCGATGCCCGGCCCGCCATGGAGCACCGATCGGGTCATGTCGTCGCGGGCGCGTCGCCCTCACCCTGTCGGCCGGGCCGTCGCTGCCGAGACCTGCTCTTCGCACTCAGACCTCGTCGCCGACCTCCAGCACCCCATCGGCGATCGCCCGCGTGAACTGCGCGAAGTCGGCTTCGGTCTGCTGCGCGTACCGCTCGCTGAACTCCACCAGCGCCCCGTCCAACTTGTCGGAGGTGCCCATGTACGCGGTGATGGACTCCGGATCGCCGGTACGGGCATGGCCGCGCGCCATGAGTCTGCCGCAGATCGAGGCGTAGTACCCGAGGCCCTTCGCAGAGGCGGCGTCCACGTCGAAGGAGCCCTTCCAGTCGCGCAATTGTCGGAAATAGAAGTTGATGCCGGCCGGACCGGAAGCCCATCCGAGGAAGATGTCGGACTGGGCCTGGATCATCCGTTGCCCATCGACGACACGCTCGCCGTGATGGGCGTGACCCGACGGACCGAGGAATTCCTCGAGCACGGACGCGTTCGCCTCCTTGGCCTGCAGGAACAAGGGATCCCGGGCGTCGCGGCCCTCGAGCAGGAGCACGTAGCAGCGCGTTCCCACGCTGCCGACACCGACGACCTTGAGCGCGATGTCGACCAGCTCGTAGCGTTCCAGCAGCATGCGCCGATCTGGTCGCAGGGTGGTCAAGTACTGCGCGAAGGTGGACCGGACACCCTCATCGATCTCCTCCGGGGAGCGCTCCGGCAGGACCTCGCGGATCGGCACCAGGACCGGGTGATCGGCCTTCAGCCGGAACCGGCCCTCGACATCCTCGGCCAGCTTCTCCAGGGCCTGCAGGCTGTCCTTCGACCTCGCCCGACGTTCGAAGTCCACCAGCCTGCGCACGAACTGCTTGTCCTCCGCCCCGGCCAGTTCGGCCAGGCTGTCCACGGTGCTGTACTCGTACCACAGGTCCAGGAACCCCATCTCGGCGTACTCCGCCATCGCCTCCCGGTAAGCCCTCGCGCACCGAGCCGTGATCTTGCGGCACTCGCTCTTGCCGTAACCCCGGTACCGGGCGGCGATCATGAAACTGGTTGTCAGCCGCTTCAGGTCCCATTCCCAGGGGCCGCGCAGGGTTTCGTCGAAGTCGTTGGCGTCAGCGATGAGCGCCCGCTCCGGCGATGCGTATGCCCCGAAGTTCGCCAAATGGCCGTCGCCGCCGAGTTGGACCTCCAAGCCGCTGGTCGCCGTGCCCGCCAGGTCCGCCGCCATGACGCGCGCCGTGCCGCGGAAGAAGGCGAACGATGACGCGCTCATCCGGAAATGCCGAACCGGAACGAGCCAGGGGACCCGGGTGGCGTCCTGTTCGGCGATCAGCGCGACGGGGTCCCGGCGATCCGCAGGCGGCGAGAAGTCCGCGTGCCATGCCCGAGGCACCCGGCTGCGCGCCTCCTGCCCGGCTTCCCGACGCTCCTCAACTGTTCGCAGGCTCACGATGCGTGCCCTTCTTCCATCCGCAGCGAGGACTGACCACCGTAACGGTGGACCCGTGGGTCACTATGCACCTGCTGCCCGGCGTATTGCCGGACGAATCTGGATGGAGAGTTGCGCCGCGAGCTCAGACGAGCCAGCCCAGCCAGCCGCCCTCCGGCGGCGGCAGCGCGGACCGGATCGCCTGCTCCTCGCGCGTCTTCGCGTCGGCGATCGGGAGCCGCGCCACCGTGGTGGTCTCCCGGAAGGTGCCGGTGCTGAACACCTGCATGCCCGCGCCCAGCGCCAGCGCGGCCCGGTCGCCGAACCGGATATGCCGGTCGTGGCCGAACCTTCCCGGCTGCTTGCCGGCCTCTGCGCGGCCTCGCTCCGGGACCAGCACCAGATCCAGGCGGAGCCCGCGGTCTCGCAGGGGCTGCATCAGCCGACCGAAGGCCAGCGCGGCGGTTTCCTCGTCGAACTTGCGGCCGCGGTCTGGAACGTCGGTCACCGCGGTGATGATCCGGACCCGGCGGCCGGGTCGCATGGACACGCGATTGAGGAACCAGGTCAGGCCGTCCCCGGTGGTCTGTTCGTAGACGTATCGCCGCATCACCTGCTGGCCGACGAACTTGTCGTAGACGACGGTCGGGCTGGCTGACTCGCACAGCGGGCCGAACCGCTGGGCCCACTCCAGCTCGCGGTTGACGCCCTCGCGAAGCGGAGCGTCCAGGGCCTGCCGAGCCGCCAGCAGCGTCGCGGTGCGCCCCGCCGTGGTCATCCGGCCGATCTCCACCAGACCCGCGGGAGTGAGGGCGGAGAACTCGTCGTCGGCGACCCCCAGCAGCTCGGCCTGGTCGGCCTCGACCAACACCAGCTGCACATCGGGGGCCAGCTGCTCGTCGAGCTGGGCGGGGTCGAGCAGGTCCGACAGGGCGCCGGGCAGTTGCGGATCGTGCACCTGCACCACGACGCGCTTGGAGCTCAGCACCGCTTCCCAGGCCTTCGCCAGCGACGTCGGCAGGGTCTGGACGGCCTCGACGAACCGCACCAATTGCGCCTGTGAGGTGAAGACCAGCGTCCCGTGCACGGACAGGTCCTCGATCAGCTCTTCGTGGATCGCGCGGCGCAGGGCGGGGTCGCTGGTGCTGTCGTGCAGCGCCGAGGTGGCGATCCCGATGCCGATCACCGTCCTGCGGGTTGGTTCCGCGGCCATCGCCCTACCCGCCAAGACCCGGCAGCACTTCTGACAGCCGGTCGTCGAAGAACCCGCCCGGCCAGCCGTCCACCAAGTCGCCGTAGGCGTCCACCTCGAGCCGGCGGACGAACGCCGCACCGGTGTCGTCGAGATCCACGTACAGGATCGCGAGGTCGGCGGGTGCCAGCACGCCCTCCCGCACCCGGCGCAGCAGTCGGAGCACGAGATGCTCGCTGTGCGTCTCCACCAGCACCTGCGCCCGTCCCGCGCTGACGGTGTCGATGAGCAGGTCCCCGGCGGCCGACTGCAATCGCGGGTGCAGGTGCACCTCGGGCTGTTCGATCAGCATCAGGGCGTCGCGGGCGAGCAGCGACTGCACGACGATCGGCAGCAACTGGCCGATGCCGTAGCCCACCGCCCGCGAGGAGACCAGGACCGGCGGGTCGTGCCGGATGTCCTGCAGCGCCAGGACGGCGAAATCGCCGGCGGTCATGACGAGGTCCGGATTCACCGGCTCGAGCACGCGGACGCGATACCCGAGCCCGAGTCGGTCGCACCATTCGTTGGCCTGCTCGACGACGTCCGGGCGGGCGTGCAGTATGGCGGCCATGTCCTGTCCGCTGGGACCGATGTAGTCGGTGCCTGCCTGCCCGACGAAGATCGTGCGCTCGGCACGTTGCCGCATCGGCCCGACGAAGTAGGCGCGGTCGAGCCGCTCGTAGACCGCGCTGCGCAGCGGTGCCGCCACTGCCGCGCCGGGCTGACCGGTCCAGGGGACGGGGCCTGTGACGTCGAACGACTGGTCGCCGTTGTGCCCGTAGGTCCGGCTGCGAACCGCCACCCGCCGCGCGTGATCCCAGGTGAAAGCCGCGGCTATCTCCTGGCTGGCCCCGTCCAGCGACGTCCACGCCGCACCCAGCGTGATGGGCACCGATTCATCGTGTCGATGAACGGCCATCCGGAACGATCCCGCCTCGACCAGGTCGCCGGACATGGTGAGCACGTTGGGTCGTGCCGCCGTCTGCTGGAACATCGGGATCGCCGAGAGCAGGGTGGACTTGCCGGCGGAGTTCGGGCCGAAGACCAGGGTCAGCGGGGCCAGTCGAACTGTTGTCGGTTCCGCAGGGTAGGCTCGCAGCCCGCCGAGGATGAGGCGCTCGATCAGCACGCGGCAACCCTACAGACTCCAGGCGTCGGCGCCGGTCAGCACGTCGGCCGTGCGCGGTAGGGCCGGCCGCGTCGATCCGGCTCGCGCCGACTCCACGGCAGAGCAGCCTGCCCGTGGCCGAGGGTGTGGTTCGGCACGCGTGGGCGATGATGCCAGGGCTGGGTTCGCTCGGATCTGTTCTGTTGCATCGGGTTTCGCTGGCGAGGTGCGCTCTGCGCCCTCGTGCATCGGGCCTACGTCTGGCGCGGGCCCGGACCGGCGAGATGCCCAGTGACGGCGGTTATCAGTGGTGGTGGGCGGGTCGAATCCCAGGTTCAGCGGCCGGAACGCCCCTGCGGCGGGTGCAAAGCCCAACTCGGCGACCGCGGGGACCGCGCCGACGGCCGGTACCGCGATCCACCACCCGGCAGCGGCCCGATGCTGAACCCACCGACATCCAGCCAACCCGCACCCCGGGCTCCGGCGCCCGCCCGGTCCCGGCGAAGGCGCACCTGTTCGCATCGAATCCTCAGGCGGCGCCCTCAACGAGACTGAACGCCCCGACGACCCCCGCCTGGTTGCCGAGGGCCGGATTGACGACGTACTCGGCCGCACCGCTGGTGATCGCCGGCACATCGACGTAGCCGGCGAGCACTTCGACCAGCCGGACACGGACCCGCTGGAGCAGGTGGGGGACGAGGCCGACCCCGCCGCCCAGCACGATGCGCTGGGGAGACAGGACGCACACGAACGTCGCCAGCGCGGTGGCCAGATAGTCGGCCTCCAGGTCCCATGCCGGGTGGTCGGCCGGCAGCTCCTGGCCCGGGATGCCCCACCGGGCGCCGATCGCCGGCCCCGCGGCGACGCCCTCCAGGCAGTCGCCGTGGTAGGGGCAGACCCCGGCGAACGCGGCCTTCTCCTGCGGAGATCGGGGGATCGGCATGTGGCCCATCTCCGGATGCAGCAGCCCGTGGATGAGCCGGCCGGCCACGACGCCGCCACCGCCGATGCCGGTGCCGATCGTGAGGTACACCAGGGACTCCAGGCCCTGGCCCGATCCGTGGTTGAGCTCGCCGAGGGCTGCGGCGTTCACGTCGGTGTCGAACCCGAGCGTGACGCCGGGCAGCCCCGCGCGCAGGACGCCCAGCACATCGGCGCTGCGCCAGCCGGGTTTGGGCGTGGTGGTGATGTAGCCGTACGTCGGGGATGCGGGGTTCGGGTCGCAAGGCCCGAACGCTGCCACGCCCACCGCGTCGACGGACCCGTGCTGCGCACCCATCTGCTGGAAGAAGTCCACCGCGGTTCCCAGCGCAGCTTCCGGGTCGGCCCCGGTCGGGTAACGGATCTCCTCCAGGACGTCGGTGCCGGTCCTGCTGACGGCGCAGACCATCTTGGTCCCGCCCATCTCGATGCCGCCGATCAGGCCCACGGTGACGCCTCCTCCTCGGCGCGCCGGAGGATGCCCGACGCACGCTGACAGCACTCTCGCAGGGGATGGGCGCGGTTTCCCGACGAGCGCGACCCCACTTGTATCACTGTCATTGACAGTGATACAGTCGTCCCCATGGAACCCCTGTACACCCTCGATGAACTCGTCGCGGTCGTCGCCGCGCGGTTGGAGGCGGAGGGGGTCGCACCCGACAACGGCCAGGTGAGCAGCCGGCCGGATGTGCGGACGATGCGCTACTACACCACGCTCGGGCTGCTCGACCGCCCGGTCGCCCGGCGCGGGCGGGTGGCGCTGTACGGGCAGCACCACCTCGCCCAAGCCGTGGCGGTCAAGCGGCTGCAGGCGGCCGGCTGGACCCTGGCCGAAGTCCAGCGGCAGTTGTTCGGGATGCCGACGTCGGCGCTGCAGCGGGTGGGGACCGACGAGGTGCCGCCGGTGAGCCGCGCCGCCCCCGACTCCCCGGTGGCGTCCGCGGACCTGCCCAGGCGCCAGACCGCCTTCTGGGCCGAGCCGCCCGCGCCAGGCGCCGCACTGGTCGGCGTGCACCTGCCGGAGGGAGCGGTGCTGCTGCTTCCCGCGACCCGCCCACTGACCGCCGGGGACGCCGCGGCGCTGGCGGCCGCCGCGCAACCTGTGCTGAACGAGGCCCGCCGCCGTGGGCTGCTGCCAACCAATCCACCAGAGGGGGAACGATGACGACGTACGACCTGCCCATCCTGAGCGAGCCCGACACCGCAGAGGCGTCCGAGGGCACGCTCGGCCGGCTGGAGACCGAACAGGGGTATCTGCCGCTGATCGGCCTGGACGTCGCGGCCGACATCACCGGTCTCACGGTCGGGACCCGGGTTACCCAGGTGTTCCGCAACGCCACCGACGGCCCGCTGGAGGCGACCTACATCTTCGCGCTGCCCGACCGGGCCGCAGTGACATCGTTCACCGCGCGGATGGGGGACCGACTGGTTGAGGGCGTGCTCAAAGAGCGCGGCCAGGCCCGTCAGGAGTACGACGAGGCGCTGGCCGCCGGCTACCGGGCCGCGATCACCGAACAGGAGCGCTCGGACGTGTTCACCGTGCGGGTCGGCAACATCGCGCCGGGGGAGCGGGCCGAGATCGAGCTCGCCCTGGCCGGTCCGTTGGCCCTCGATGGCCACGAAGCGACCTTCCGCTTCCCACTGGTGGTCGCCCCGCGCTACATCCCCGGCGCCGCACTGCCTCAGGATCCTGTCGGCGATGGGATCGCACCGGATACCGACGCGGTGCCGGACGCCTCGCGGATCAGCCCGCCGGTGCTGCTGCCCGGTCAGCGCAGTCCGGTGCGCCTGTCCGTGACGTGCCGGATCGACGCTGCCGGTCTCCCGGTGGGTCAGCTGCGCAGCAGCCTGCACGCCGTTGCCACCGAGGTCGATGGCGGTGCGCACGTTGTGCGCCTGCAGCCCGGGGAGCGGCTCGACCGGGACTTCATCCTGCGCTTCGCGGTGGGCGGGCAGGACGTCGAGGCGTCGGCCGGTATCAGCGCCGACAGCGCCGGCTCCGACGGCACGCTCACCGTGACGATCGTTCCGCCCGCACCCGACCCGGACGCCCCGGCCGCGCCCCGGGACGTCGTGATCGCGCTTGATCGGTCCGGGTCAATGTCCGGGTGGAAGATGGTCGCCGCCCGCCGGGCCGCGGCGCGGATCGTGGACAGCCTCACGCCCGACGACCGGTTCGCGCTGGTGGCCTTCGACCATGAGATCGACGTTCCGCACGACGCCCTTCGCTCGGCGAGCGACCGCAACCGGTTCGCCGCCGTGGAGTACCTGTCCCGGCTGGATGCCAGGGGCGGGACAGAACTGCTGCAGGCGCTGTCGGCGGCGGCCTCCCTGCTGGAGCCGGGGGAGGGCGAGGAGCGGCGTCGGGTGCTGGTGCTGGTGACCGACGGGCAGGTGGGCGACGAGGATCGGCTCGTCGCGCGGCTGTCGACCGAGCTGGCCGGGGTGGACGCGCACGTCGTCGGCATCGATCGCGCCATCAGCGCGGGACTCCTCGGCCGGCTCTCCGCCCTGGGCTCAGGCGCTGGGTACGCCGAACTCGTGGAGTCCGAGGATCGGCTCGACGAGGCGCTGGCACGCGTGCGGCAGCGGATTGCCGCGCCCGTGCTCACCGGCATCCGGCTGGCGGTCGCGGGGGCGGTGCTCGACGAGGCGACGCTCGTACCGGCCGGGCCCATCAGCTGCACAGCGGGCGTGCCCCTGGTGCTGCGTGCCCGGCTGCAAGAGATCGGGGCCGATCCGGTGCGGGTGGCGGTCGCGGCGACGTCCGCGGACGGGCAGCCGTGGACCTGCAGCCTCGACGCCGGGCGCAGCACCGACAC
Source organism: uncultured Actinomycetes bacterium (assembly GCA_964510455.1). Classification (GTDB taxonomy): domain Bacteria; phylum Actinomycetota; class Actinomycetes; order S36-B12; genus CAVXYG01. The sequence goes on along the minus strand of CAZECO010000053.1, from coordinate 9,126 downwards.
GGCGCCCACGGCTGTCTGGGCGCGGGAGCACCTGCGCCACCTGGAGGACAGGTGGCTGGTCGGGTCGGCCTCCCAGAAGGAACTGGTTGCCGAGTCCCTGCGGTTCGGCGTGCTGTGCCGGTTCACCGCCTTCGTCGCGGTCGATCGGTCCGAATCGGTGGGGGACGGCCGTCCGCTGTCGGTCATCCAGCCGGTCGAGGCCCCCTCCGGCTGGGACCTGCCGCAGGGTCCGCCGCTCCGTTCGGCCCTGTTCGCTGACGCTGCACCGATGAGGTTCGCCAGCCGCGCGATGGCGCCGATGGTGGACGCCGCCGACTTCGCCATGGACGAGCTAAATCTGGCTGGATCGGTACCCTCCGAGCCCGATCGGGTGTCGCGCGCGCTGGCCGAGATCGAGCGGGCGATGCCGGTCAGGTCGGCAGCCAAGCTTCGTCGGTTCGCCGCGGAACTGCGGGCACTGGCCGATGAGCTCGAGCTGGAGCTGTCGGGAGAGGCGGTGGAGCGCCTGTGCGCCGCGCTGCACGAGCTGGCCGAGGCGCTGGATGAAGCTGCTCAGCGGACGCTGACACGAGGCATGAGCGGGAGGATCACGACCCAGCTCCAGCGGGCGCGCAAGGCGTTGCGGGCCGTGCAGCGGATCGAAGGGTTCGGCGACCTGTTCTGAGCATGCGCGCCCGTGCATCCGTCCCGAGGAACAGTGACAATCCGGTCATGCTCATCGTTCATGTCGACGTCCACGTCGTGCCCGACCGTCTGGAGGAGTTCCTCACTGCTACACAGGCCAACGCCGCGGCTTCCCTCGGGGAGCCGGGGGTGCTGCGCTTCGACGTGGTGCAGGACCTCGCGGATCCGGCGCACGTCGTGCTGGTGGAGGTGTACCGCGACGAGGAGGGCGCCGCGGCCCACAAGGAGACCGGGCACTACGCGCTCTGGCGGGACACGGTGGCCGAGATGATGGCGGTGCCCCGCGCCTCCGCCAAGTTCGCAGCCATAGCCCCGGTGGAGCCCGCCCGGTGGGACACCCCCGCCTCGTGACGACGTTCGCCCTGAACCTTCCGCAGCGGATCTCGTTCGGACCGGGGAGCGTCGACGAACTGCCCAGCGCGGTGTCCGCGTTCGGCTCCCGGATCCTGCTGGTCACGGGCTCGAACCCCGCCCGCGTGGCACGGGTGACCGGGGCGCTGGGCGACCCGGAGGTGTTCTGCGCGCCCCGCGAGCCGACGGTCGACGACGCCCGTGCCGCGGCGCAGGCCGGCCGCCGGGTCGGGGCGGAGGTCGTGGTCGCCATCGGGGGAGGCAGCGTCATCGACCTGGCGAAGGCGGCGGCGATGCTGCTGTCCAACGGGGGCGACCCGTTGGACTACCTCGAGGTGATCGGTCGCGGCCAACCGATCCTGCACCCGTCGCTGCCGATGATCGCAGTGCCCACCACCGCCGGAACCGGTGCCGAGGTCACGGCCAACGCGGTGCTGGGATCCGCCGAGTACCAGATCAAGGCCAGTCTGCGCAGCGCCCTGATGATCCCGCGGCACGCGGTCGTCGACCCGGTGCTGGCTGTCGACTGCCCGCCGGCGGTGACGGCGGCGTCCGGTATGGACGCCCTGACGCAGTGCCTGGAACCGTTCGTGTCCAACAAGGCGAATCCGGTCACCGACGGGTGGGCGCGCACGGGGTTGATCCATGCCGGCCGCAGTCTGCGGGCGGCGTACACCGATGGAGCCGATGTGGCCGCGCGGACCGGCATGGCGCTGGCCAGTCTGCTGGGCGGACTGGCGCTGGCCAACGCCAAACTGGGCGCGGTGCACGGCTTCGCGGCGGTGCTCGGCGGCATGTCGGACGCGCCCCACGGGGCGATCTGCGCGGCCCTCCTCGTCCCGGTATGCCGGGCGAACATCGCCCGAGCCGACGGGCCGCTGGCCGCGCGCTTCGACGACGCGGCCCGGTGGCTCACCGGCGATGGGTCGGCTGTGGCCGCCGATGGCCTGGCCTGGATCGAGCAGACGCGCACGCTGTTGGACATCCCGCCGCTCTCGGCCTTCGGACTGTCGGCGGACCGCAGCGCCGAGGTTGTTGCGAAGGCGGCGCGTGCCAGCAGTATGCAGGGCAACCCGGTGCGGCTCAGCGAGCCGGAACTGCTCGAGATCTACCGGGAGGCCCTCACCGGCTGAGGAGCGCAAGTGGCGACGGCCCCACCCCGGATGATGGGCGCTGGTCGGGTCCCGATGGCCGCGCGCGACAGGGGGCACAGATCCGGTCGAGACCCATAGTCGGTTTGCAGCCCCGCCCGCGCGGGCGGGGCCGAATGCCGCCGTCCGGCAAAGGGAGCAGTCCATGTCGTGGGATGCCGGAGCAAGCGAGGTTTGCAGCTGAGCGGGGCTGTGCGCGGAGGGGTCATGCCGTCGACCGTGGGGGTTGGGACCTCTGCGGCGGGATTCGGAGGCATATGACCGGCTGCGGACAGCGAGCAGAGGCCAGCGGGATGATCGACGCCCGCGCCCGCAGCATTGCGGGGACACGCTGATCACCAATCGGTCCGCCGGGCCAGCCCGGCGGAAGGCCCGATTCCGAAACCGGCAGCAGAGCCTGCCCGCACGGGCGGTTCGACCGTGTCAGCGCGCCGACGCAGACTCCATCGGTTCCGGGCCCGGGCCGAATTGCCCGGTGGTCCGCGCCGAACGTGCGGAATCGGTCGATCTGTGACCAATCCGTGACCACGTTTCGGCGATTTCGTCCCCGCATACATGTCGGGCGCTGGTGTTGACTGGGGGTAACCCGCTCGGCCCGCGAGACGCGTGCCGAGTCAGCAGTCCGCAAACGAAGGGGAACCAATGAAGTTGCGCAGCGCAATTGCCGCGCTCGCCGTTGCCGGCCTCGCCCTGTCAGGGTGTGGCGGCGACGAGGAGAGCAGCGGCTTTGAGTCGCCGAGCGCCGACGCCTCGGGCACTCTCAAGGTCTGGTTGATGGACGGCAGCCAGCCGGACTCCGTGATCGACGCGGTCAACGCCAAGTTCAACGAGGCGTACCCGGACGTCACAGTCGAGGTCGAACTCCAGCAATGGAGCGGCATCCAGGACAAGTTGACGACATCGCTGGGCACGGACTCCACGCCCGATGTCGTCGAGATCGGCAACTCCCTGACCGCGAAGTACATCGATGCGGGCTTGCTGGCCGACCTCACCGATCAGGCGGGCGACCTGGGAGTGGCCGACATGCTGCCGGGCCTGCAGGAGTCCGGCGAATACGACGGCACGCGCGCAGGCATCCCCTACTACGGCGGCGTGCGTATCGTGGTCTACAAGAAGAGCGACTTCGCCGCGGCGGGCATCACGGCCGTGCCGACCTCGCTGGCCGAGCTCGAGGACGCAGCATCCAAGTTGCAGGCAGCGAACGCGAGCAACTCCAGGTACTCGGCGTTCTACTTCCCCGGCAAGTTCTGGTACGGGGCAGTGCCCTTCGTGTGGGACGCGGGCGGCGAGATCGCCACCAGTGACGATTCGGGCACCTGGACCGCCGGCCTCAACTCGACCGAGTCGCAGGCTGGCCTGACCACGCTGAAGAACCTGGTCGACAACTACTCCAAGGCGCCGAAGGACGGCGACGAGACCAAGAACCTGGATGCCTTCAACACCGGCGACGTCGGCATGATGATCGACGCCTGGTGGGCACCGGGCGCCCTCGATGCGGAGGGTTCGCAGTTCGCTGGAGATATCGGCGTCTTCGCCCTTCCCGGCACGGACGCGGGCACGACATCGCCGGTGTTCTTCGGCGGGTCCGACCTGGCCATCTCCGGCAAGAGCGCCAACAAGGGCCTGGCCCTGGAGTGGCTGAAGATCATGACCGGAACCGAGATCCAGACGCAGCTGGCCAGGGAAGGCGGTGTCATCCCCAACCAGGAGGCCGCCTTCGCGGGCCACGAGGGCGACGAGTTCCTGATGGTCGCCGACGAGGCGTCGACGAACTCCAGGTTCACTCCGGTGAGCCCCAACTGGGCGAACGTCGAGAGCTCGGCAGTCCTGCAGGACATGCTGGTGAAGATCTTCACCGGACAGCAGAGCATCGATGAGGCGACCGCTGAGGCGGATGAAGCGATCACCACAACGCTGAACGGCGGCTGATCGGCAAGTCCGGCAATCCAGCGCCGATGGCCCGGAGAGTGACGACGCTCTCCGGGCCATCGGCCTTTGCTCGATCTTCGGAATCTGGCGGGACCCGGGCGCCGGCGGCTGAACACCAGGGATCCGCTGTCGCCAGGACGGTTTCGCTCCCGCGACAGGCCCGGCGGCAGCAGCCCCGGGACAGCCGCGCCACCGGCCTCGACCGTGCACGCACGGGCCCGATTCCGACCGTTCCGCAGGCCCGACGCCCATCGCCACCAGCCGAACTCACCCTCGCTTATGGCAAACCGCCCCGGGATGCACCTCGTGATCCAATTTTGACGTCATTAACACGCCTCGCACGGACCGACTGGACTAGCGTCCTTGGGTAAGCGGGTGGATCCAGCCGCATCACAGCGACGCAGCGGGAGGCGAGGGTGACGTGACCACGACCGCACCGGTAGTGACCAAGGAGGGTGCAGGCGCCCCGAAGGGTGCTGAGCCGAAGCGCAACAGGCTTGCGCTGTATTTGCTATCGCCCGCCACACTCGTCCTGCTCCTGGTCCTGGGGTACCCGATCGTCAAGACGGTGATCCTGTCCCTGCAGGAGGCGAAGCTCAAGGACTTCGTCCAGGGCACCGAGCACTGGAACAACTTCGCGAACTACACCAAGATCCTGTCGGACCCGTACTTCTGGGAAGTCGTCGTCCGCACGCTCGCCTTCACCTTCGTTTGTGTGACCGCGACGATGATCCTCGGGACGTTGGTGGCGGTGCTGCTGAACAAGCTCGGCAAGAAGATGCGCCTGTTCGCGCTGATCGGGCTGCTGCTGGCCTGGGCAACCCCGGCGGTCACCGCGACGCAGGTCTGGCAGTTCCTGTTCGACACCCAATTCGGCGTGGCCAACTGGGCGCTGGTGTCGCTCGGCTTCGAGCAGTTCGAGGGCTACTCGTGGTTGGCCGAACCATTGTCGCTGCTCACGTTGGCGGCCGTCATCGTGATCTGGGGCGCCATCCCCTTCGTGGCGCTCACCCTCTTCGCCGGTCTGAGCCAGGTGCCCAACGAGATGTACGAGGCCGCATCGCTGGACGGCGCTTCGGCATGGACGCAGTTCCGCAGGCTGACCGTGCCGCAGTTGGCCCCCATCTTCCTGATCCTGGTGGCGCTGTCGACGATCTGGGACTTCCGAGTCTTCACGCAGGTCTACATCCTGCAGAAGGCGGGCGGCATCGCGAAGGAGACCGACCTGCTCGGCATCTACTCCTACCGCGTCGGCTTCTCCGGCAACGACTTCGGCGTGGGCGCCGCGATCGGCGTCGTCATGGTGCTGATGCTGGTGATCGTTTCGATGTTCTACATCAAGCAGATGATCAAGCAGATTGACGAGGAATCATGATCAACAAGAAGGGCGGACTGTTCGCCAACACGTTCGCCATCATCCTGTTCCTCTTCATGTCCTTCCCCGTCTACTGGATGGTGATCTCGGCCTTCAAGCCCCGCGAGGACTTCTTCCTCGAGACCCCGAAGTTCTTCCCCTGGCCTGCGACGCTGGACAACTTCGACCGGGTCATCAACGACAAGGACTTCTTCAACTTCGCGCGGAACTCCCTCATCGTGACCGTGGTCGTCGTCCTGCTGTCGATGCTGATCGCATTCTTGGCCGCTACTGCGGTTGCCAGGTTCAACTTCAAGGGCCGCAAGTCCTACATCATCATGCTGCTGGCGGTGCAGATGGTGCCGTTCGAGGCGCTCCTCATCTCGATGTACGTGATGCTGGATGCGCTGGGCCAGGTCAACCGGTTGACCGGTGTGATGATCGCCTACCTCGCCTTCGTGCTCCCGTTCACGATCTGGACGCTGCGCGGCTTCATCGCGAACATCCCCAAGGACCTGGAAGAGGCGGCCATGATCGACGGCTGTACCCAGGGCCAGGCCTTCCGCAGGATCCTGTTCCCGCTGATCGCGCCGGGCCTGGTGTCCACGTCGGTGTTCGCGTTCATCCTGGCGTGGAACGAGTTCATCCTGGCCAACGTGATCCTGTTGGATCAGGCGAAACAGACGCTGCCGGTGTGGCTGACGCAGTTCCAGGGCGGGATGAAGGAGACCGACTGGGGCGGCCTGATGGCCGGTTCGACGTTGTTCGCCATGCCCGTGATCATCTTCTTCGTCATCGTCCAGGGCAACATCCAGCGCGGTGCGCTGGAGGGCGGCGTCAAGGGATGACCGCGGATTGGAATCCGACCCGACCGCTGCGAGCAGCGGTCCTCCTCGCCGCAGGGGCCGATCCTGCCTCGCGGGCGCTGCTCAGCCAGCCGCTGGGAGACTCCACGGTGGCCGGGCTCGCGCTGGCGAACGTGCGCACGGTAGTGGACCCGAGCCGGATCTGTGTCGTCGTCGCACCCGGGGACGAGGCGATCCGCGACGTGCTCGGCGCCGACCTCAAGTACGTGGAGCAGCCGCAGCCGCGGGGCACCGGCGATGCTGCCCGGCTCGCGCTGGAGTGCGTGGCCGCAGAGGTCGAGCAGGTCCTGGTCACCTACGCGGACACACCCCTGCTGCGCCCGGAGTCGCTGCTCGGACTGTTCACGCGGCACCAGCTCAAGGGTGCGGACCTGTCGATCCTCACCGCGGTCGTCGACGACCCTGATCCCGTCCTGGGACGAGTCGTTCGCCTCGACGAGCGCATCGTCGCCGTGGTGGAGGGCGCCGACCTGACCGAGGCGCACGAGGGGATCCACGAGGTGAATGTGGGCGGCTATGTCGCCTCCCCCTCCCTCTTCGGCGACACGCTGCAGGCGATGGCCGCCGCGGGGGAGCATCGCCTGACCGAGATGGCGCGGCGGGTCATCGACTCCGGCGGGCGGGTCCACAGCTATCAGATCCATGACCCGGATGAGGTCCAGGGGATCAACACCCCGCAGGAGTTGCTCGTCGCTTCCGACATCGTGCTGCGGCGGCTGTTCGTGCCGAAGAAGAACACCGACACCAAGATCGTGTTCGGCACGGGCGGTTGGCGCTCGCTGATCGGCGAGGGCTACACCCTGGCCAACGTCCGGCGGCTGTGCCAGGCGATCGCCAACGAGACGATTCGGCGGGGGCTGGACTCCCGCCCGATCGTGGTCGGCGGGGACCGGCGGTTCCTGTCCCGCACTTCGGCAATTGCCGCCGCGGAGGTGTTCGCCGGCAACAACATCCCGGTCGTCCTGCTGCCCGGCGACGTGCCGACCCCGCTGGTCACCTTCGCCGCGCCGTACCTGGACGCCGCGTACGGCGTGATCATCACCTCCAGCCACAACCCCCCGGAGTGGAACGGCATGAAGGTGTTCCGCTCCGACGGCTCGCTGCCGCTGGACGAGGAGACCGACCAGTACCAGGACGAGGCCAACTTCCTGCATGTCGATGACGTGATCACCCTGGACATCGATCTGGCGCTGAAGTCCGGGATGGTCGTCGAGCGCTCGCTGACCAACCCGTATGTCGACGCGATCGAGCAGCTGATCGACGTCGAGTCGGCCCGCGAGAGCGAACTGCATGTGGTCGTCGACCCCATGTACGGCACCAGCGAACTGACCCTGGGGATGATCCTGTCCGACATGCGGGTGCGCACCGAGTTCATCCACGCCGGTCACAACCCCCTGTTCGGCGGGGTGGCTCCGGCGCCGGACCTGGAGCGGCTGTCGGTGCTGATCTCGATGATCAAGCAGGCCAACGGCCGCTACGACCTCGGCCTCGCCACCGACGGGGACTCCGACCGCATCGGCATCGTCGACGAGGCGGGCACCTACGTCACCACCAACGACCTGCTGCTGCTGCTGTACTGGTACCTGCACGAGGTCCGGGGCGAGAAGGGCGGTGTCGTCCGCAACCTCGCCACCACGCACCTGCTGGACCGGCTGGCCGCGCACTTCGGCGAGGAGTCCTTCGAGTGCAAAGTGGGCTTCAAGTATGTGACCGCGGGGATGGACCAGATCGGCGCGGTGCTGGGCGGCGAGTCCTCCGGCGGGCTGACGGTGCGCGGCTGGATCCTCGGCAAGGACGGCATCTTCGCCTGCGCCCTGGTGGTGGAGATGCTGGCCAAGACCGGGAAGCGGATCAGCGAACTGCGGCACATGATCTACGAAATCACCGGACGGCTGTACTCCCTCGATCAGAGCGTGGCTGCGACACCGGAGATGCGCATCGCGGTGCCGCGCCGGCTGCAGGCCGAGCCGCTGACTCATATCGGGCCCTACCCGGTCGTCAGCATCTCCCACCTCGACGGCACGAAGATCCTGCTGGAGAACGACAACTGGGCGCTCCTGCGGTTCTCCGGCACCGAGCCGGCACTGCGCATGTTCGTGGAGGCGGACAGCCCGCAGAAGGCCGAAGAACTGCTCGCCTGGCTGCGCGGTTTCGTCACAGCCGGCTGACACGCCCACCGCCACTCGAGGAGGACCTTCAGCGATGCGCTACGGCCATTTCGACACTGCAGCCGACGAGTATGTCATCGAGCGCCCGGACGTCCCGGTCTCCTGGACGAACTACCTGGGCACGAAGGACTACTGCGTGGTCCTGTCGCACAACGGCGGGGGGTACAGCTACTACAAGTCGCCACAGTACGGCCGCATCACGCGGTTCCGCCAAAACGGAGTGCCGCTGGACCGGCCCGGCCACTACGTCTATCTGCGCGATGACGCCGATGGCGACTACTGGTCGCTGTCCTGGCAGCCGGTCGGCAAGCCCCTGGAGGATGCGACATACCGCTGCGCGCACGGGATGGGGTACACGCGGTTCGAGGCGTCCTACCGGGGTATCGAGGCCAGCCAGACGGTGTTCGTGCCGCTGGAGGACGCCGCCGAGGTGTGGGACGTCCGGATCACCAACACCGGCGACACGCCGCGGACCCTGACGGTGGCGACGTATGTGGAGTTCAGCTTCCACACGATCACGATCGACAACCAGAACCTGCAGATGTCGCTGTACGCCGCCGGGTCCTCATACGCCGACGGGATCATCGAGTACGACTTCTACTACGAGCCCTGGACGGCGCACT
>CAZECO010000052.1:2012-18767 GCA_964510455.1 uncultured Actinomycetes bacterium | reverse complement strand
TGTTTAGACGTCCCGAGATCCGGGCATGAGTTGGTCGTCTGACCTAGTCGGATGACCGAAACCCCGATCGCCCACACGCAAGGAACCCCATGAACCCCCGTACCACTGCCTTCGCCGGTCTCGCGGTAGCCGCCGGGTCGGCTGCTCTGCTCGCCTCGACCTCTTCGGTCGACCTCGGCGCCGGGGTGCTCGTCGGCACCGCCGCCGGAGCATCCGTGGCCCTCGTCCCGCATGAGACCGGCGCCCGCAAGATCGCCGGATTCCTGACCGGCATGGCCGTCGCCGCCGGCGCCTACCTGCTGCGCGCGGGGATGCTCCCCGACTCGAACGCCGGAGCCATCATCGGCATCGCCGCGACCTTCCTGGTCATCACCGTGATCAGCCTGATCACCCGCGGCCGGACCCCGATGTGGGCATCGTTCGCCGGTGTCGCGGCGATGGCGGGCGTCTACGAGATGCTGCACATCCTGGACTTCGCTGGGCTGATGGCCAACCTGCCGATGGCCGCCGCCGGCGTCCTGCTCGCCTCCGCGGTCGGCTTCACCGCCGCGTCGCTGTTCGTCCCGGCCGAGAAGGTCGAACGGGACGAGTTCGAGCCCGACATGCAGGAGTTCTTCGCCGAGACGCGCGAGGCGGTCACCGTCTGAGCCGTGCGGCCCCAACCCGATCCCGACCCGACCCCGAGTACTTGAAGGAACCCCCGAAACCATGAAGAAGTCCACCAAGATCTCCGCCGGCGCCCTCACGGTCGCGATGCTGGGCATGGCCACCTTCCCCCTGGCCAACGCAGCACCCGTGTCCGACGAGATCCGCCTGTCCAACTACGAATCCGTCTCCGCCTCGCTCAGCGCCTCCGGCGAGCTCGACAGCGCCATCATCGTGGATCAGCTGACGATCCTCGGCAACGGCGAGGTGGCGGTCAGCAACCCGGTCGTCCCCGGCGCGCAGCGGAACCTGTCCACCTTCGAGCGGTTCACCGGGGACAGCGGCGTCCTGCAGACCACGGTGGACGTGAACGGCTCCACCGAACTGCGAACCTTGAGCGACTACAACGGCGAGCTGCCCGTCTCGCTGACCGCCCGGTACTTCCTCGACGGCGTCGAGGTCGACCCGCAGGAGATCGTCAGGGCCACCGGCGAACTGCGTGTGGAGTACACGGTCACCAACGAGACCGGTGAGCTGGAGACCATCACCTACACCGACGCGGCCGGCCAACCCGTGACCAAGGAGGTCATGATCTACACCCCCATCGCCGGGTCGTTCAACACCGTGCTGTCAGCAGGCTTCAGCAACGTGGCCAGCCCGGAGGCGGCGGTGGCTGCCGACGGCCGCGGCAACACCAAGGTCCAGTGGTCGCTGACCCTGCTGCCCCCGCTGTCCGCGCCGCAGGCGACCTTCGGGTACACCGCCGACATCGTCGACGGGTCGATCCCCGAGGCGAACCTGTCGGTCATCCCGGTCAAGCCGATGGACAACCCGACAGCCTCCAGCGCGGTCGCCAGCTACGAGTCGGGCGCGCAGTCCGGTTCGGACCTGTACGCCGGCGGCGTCAAGCTCGACGACGGCCTGCAGCAGCTCGCCGACGGTGCAGGACGCCTGCTGGCCGGTCTGGCCGCCCTCGCCAATGGTGCCGGCCAATTGTCCGGCGGCCTGGACGAGGCGAACGCCGGAGCACAGCAGCTCAGTGCCGGCGCGGGCAAGGTGGATGCGGGCGCCGACGCGCTCGCCGCCGGCTCCACGCAGCTCGCGGGGGGCCTGCAGCAGCTGCAGGAGGGCATCAACACCTTGGAGGAGAAGCAGGCCTTCCAGCAGATCCTCGCCGGGCTGCAGCAGATCTCCGCGGGAGCGGGCGATCCGGATTCGTGGGCTGTCGACGCCAGCGGTGTCCCGGCCGACCTCAACTCCGCGCTGAACCACATCAAGGCGGGGCTCGACAATCCGACCGGCGACTTCAGCACCCTGCCCCAGAGCCAGTACGGCGTGATGGAGGCGCTGCAGGCGATGAAGCACCAGACCCAGGTCTCGCAGGGGCAGCTCGCACCGCTGGTCGCAGCCGCCCCGACGGCAGCCCAAGGTGCTGCGAACCTGTACCAGTTGACGAGCCAGGCGACCAAGGTCGCCGTGACCATGCCCGACGGCTCGGTGGTCGAGGTCCCGGCCAGCCAAGTGGCCGGTCTGATGCAGTTCGCCGCGGGCGCCGGACAAGCGCTGCCCCAGGTGGATGCCGGCATGACGCAGTCCATCGGCGCCTATGACCAGCTGACCACCAGCGCGATTCCCCAGCTGTCCGCCGGGCTGTCGAAGGTGCAGACCTCGGTGACCGGCATCGGCGACGGTGCCGACGCCCTGATCGTGGGCGTCCAGATGGTGTACGCAGCCCTGGCCGGCGACATGGCCGATGGGGTGCGGGACCTCTCGGCAGGAGCCGACAAGCTCAATGCCGGGGCGAACGAGCTCGCTGCCGGTACCGGGCAACTGGCCGCCGGTTCGACCGCGCTGGCCGACGGGACCGGCCAGCTGGCAGCCGGTGCTGCCGACCTGGCCGACGGCCTCGCCCAGGCGCACGGGGCCGCCCCCGCCATGGCGCAGGGCATCGACCGGCTGAGCGCCGAGGGTGCCGCCGCCATCATGGAGTCCGGCATGGCGACCCAGCTGAAGTACGAGGAGTACGTGGCCCAGATCGCCAAGGCCGCGCAGCGCACGCAGGACGGCGCGCTGCCGGCCGGTGCGCCTGCCGGCGCCGAGGTCGCGACCGCGGCGTACAGCTTCGACGTCGCCGGGACTGAGGATGAGGCGGGCGCCAGTCCGGCCACCCTCGCCCTGATCGCGGCCGGGCTGTTCGGCGCCGCAGGGCTCGGGTTGGCCGCGCGGCGGCGCAAGGCCTGACAGCAGTCGCGTTCCACCAGACCCCCGGGTCGCACGCAGCAGCGTGCGGCTCGGGGGTCTTGCCGGTGCGGACCAGCGCAGCCTCGCAGCGGTGCGTGGTGCCACGGCGCCTCGGCACCCGTAGGCTCTCAGCCGTGAGCGCCGCGCCCGCCAGTCCTGATGACGGCGCGCTGCGGATCGGGCTGCTGTTGGGATCCCAGGACAGCTCAGGCGCCCTGGTGGACCGGACTGGGAGGGTGCTCGCCCGCGTGTCGGTGCCGAATGCGGCCACGCCCCACGAGGGCATCGAAGGCCTGGTGGGGATGGCAGCCCAGCTGCGACGCAAGGCCGTCCGGCTCGCTGCGGGTGTCGAGGCGATCGGTGTCGGGTTCCCCGGTGTCATCGATCCGATCGACGGCAGCGTCCGGGGCACTCGAACCGCCCTGCGCACCTGGCGCGGCATCCCGTTGGCGGCGGAACTGCAGGAGCGTCTCGGACGGCCGGTCACCGTCCGCAACGACGTCGTGGGCATCCTCTTGGGCGAGTCCGCGGTGGGCGCCGCGGTCGGCGAGCGGGATGTCGTCCTCGCCTACAGCAGCGCAGGGGTCGGAGGAGCGATCATGCTGGGGGGTCGGGTGCTGCTGGGACGGCGGGGCGCGGCCGGGCATCTCGGGCACATCCAGTCGCCGGCGGCAGCCGGGCTGCGGTGCAGCTGCGGCGGCATGGGACACCTGGACTCCATCGCGTCGACGACCGGGATGACGAGGTGGTACCGCGAGCAGCGGCGCCTCAATCCGGGCGACGTCCCCTACCTGCGCGTCGTCACCGAAGCAGCAGCCAGGGGCGACCGGGTCGCATCGCAGGCGCTCCGGTTGGGCGGCTCGGCCCTGGGGATGGCCCTCGGGGGCGTGGCGAACCTGCTGGAACCGGACGTGGTGGTCCTGGCGGGAGAGTCGGCGACGGACCTCGAGTACCGCTCCGCCGCCGTCGCCGCGCTGGTCGCCGAGGTCATTCCCGGAAACGTGCTGCCCGAGGTCCGGGTCGCGGCACTGGGTGGGGACGCGCAGGTGATCGGCGCGGCACTGGGTGCGGTTGTGGATCCGTCAGCAGGCTGACGGTCCGCGGGGTCGGCGTGGGCGGGGGCATCTGTTGGTTCGGCAACGGGGCCCGCTCCCGCAGCGGGTCCAGCCCCACGCGACTGCCTGCCATCAGGGCACTTAGGAATCTGGTCGGGGAGTGGGGCCGCAAGAGCCCGGGCGCCAGTGTTGTCGGACCGCCCGCGAGCAGGTGGTCCGGCAATGGCAGGCCGGGGGCGGCCGCGGCGCGTTGATCGCCGCGATTTGCCGCAGGGTTGCGGTGAAACGCTGCGATCAACCACCGCGGAAGCGGCCGAATCCACCGCGCGGGCGCACTGCGCCGCTACCCGCTCCCCGCCGGAACCGGAAGCCCTGCCATCACCGCGCCAGGCGCGCCCACCACGGGCAGGCCGTCGCCCGCCGACAGCCGAACAGAGCAGGCCCGGCGAGCGTCGCAGTGACAGCTCACCGGGCCTGGCCCGTCTGTATCCAGACTCAGGCCGCCGCAGGGAACCCCGGCAGCCCCGGGAGTCCGAAGGTGCCCAGCAGGGGCAGCAGCCGCAGCAGATCCTCGTCCATGCTGACTGCCGCGACCGTGGCGTCCAGCTGTGGATTCTGATCGAATACGAACTTGGCGTGCTTGGTCACGATCTGGGTGAACTCGCCATCGGCGATCCAGACGTCGACCGAGTCGGCCGCTTCGCCCGAGCCGGCCATCGCCTCATCGAACGCGGACAGGATCTTGTCGCGCTGCAGGGTCCACTCCGGCCCGCCCTGGAACTGTTGGCCGGCCTGGGCGACGAACGTGTCGATTGCAGACATCGCGTCCTGCAGCGCCTCCCGCAGCACCGGCTCGAGGTCGGCGATCACAGCCGCCCGGTCGAGCGTCACCAGGTAGTGGTCCGAACCCTGGGGACCGGCAAGGGCGGTGTCCTGCTGCGCGACGCTGACGTTGTCCTCCAGCGCGTTCTTCAACGGTTGCCGGACATCCTCGCCGATCGCCTCGAGCGAAGCGCCGAACTCCTCGGCGGCCGCCTTCAGCGCGTCCTGATCGGTGGCTTCGCCCGCACCGAGCTCCTTGATCGCTGCGAGCACCTCGGAGTCCTCAGACACATCGATGCTCACCCACTCGCCGTTCAACAGGGCTGCCAGCGATCCGAAGCCGGAGGCGAGCCCGAGCGCCATGGGGTTGCTGCTGAGCTGACCGAGCTCATCGGCGTCCACCCGCAGGTACAGGCGCTCGGCAACCAGTGCGACGGCGAACGTCACACCCTTCTCGGGTGCGTCGATGCTGATCTGGGCGCCCTCGTCGGTGCGGATCAGCGTGATCTCGCCGGACTGGTCCGGGCTGGTGATCGTCACCCCTACCGGGGATTCGAACAGATCGTTGCGGGCCTGATCCAATGCCAGGTACGGGTCGGCCTCGGCGAAGGCCGCCGCCCCGATCCCCAGGCCCGCCGCGACCAGCGCCGAGGCGGCCAGCCCGGCGATAGCGGCCTGCGGACCGCGCCTGCGGTACCAGCGTGGAGTCTTCGTCGGAAGCTCCTCAACGGATGGTTGCGGGTACGACATCGATCCCCCTGGTCGGTCGGAGTCCGGGTCGGTTGCGACCTGACTCTTGGTCTGACGTTCCATGGTCGCCCGCGGTTCCCCCTTGTGCAAACGAGGCCGGGCCCGGCCGCGCACCTAGACTGGGAGCCGTCCCCACCGGTGAGGAGTGGCTGTGGCGCGTGTCGTCGTCGAGGTGATGTTGAAACCCGAGATCCTGGATCCTCAGGGTCGCGCGGTCGAGGGGGCGCTGGCCCGGCTGGGCCTCAGCGGGGTGAACAGCGTGCGTCAGGGCAAACGGTTCGAGGTCGAGCTCGACGGCGACCTCGACCTGGAGCGGCTGGATCAGGTCAAACGGCTGGCCGACCGGCTGCTGGCCAACCCCGTGATCGAGGACTACACGGTGCACGTCGTCGATGAGGGCGGGGTCGAGCAGTGAGCGACGGGCCGCGCATCGGGGTGATCACTTTCCCGGGTTCGCTGGACGACGGCGACGCGGCGCGGGCCGTCGGGGCGGCCGGTGCGACGGCGGTGCGGCTGTGGCACGGCGACGACGAGCTGGGCGGCGTCGATGCCGTCGTGGTGCCGGGCGGCTTCTCCTACGGCGATTACCTGCGATGCGGCGCGATCGCACGGTTCGCGCCGATCATGGACCGCGTCATCGAGGGCGCCCGGCAGGGGATGCCGGTGCTCGGCATCTGCAACGGCTTCCAGATCCTGTGCGAATCCCACCTGCTGCCCGGGGCCCTGATGCGCAACGAATCCCGGCACTTCGTCTGCCGGGAGCAGGAGCTCTTCGTGGACAACGCCGGCACCGCCTGGACGAACCGGTACCGCGACGGCCAGCGCATCGTCGTCCCCCTGAAGTCCGGCGAGGGCAACTACATGGCCGATGCGCAGACGCTGTACGAGCTGGAGAACGAGGGCCGGGTGGTCGTGCGGTACTCGGGCAACCCCAACGGGTCCAGCAACGACATCGCCGGGATCTGCAACCGGCGCGGCAATGTGGTCGGGCTGATGCCCCACCCCGAGCATGCGGTCGAGCGAGGGTTCGGCCCGTCGACCGACGGCCTGGGCTTCTTCACCTCCGTGGTCGCGGCGCTGGTGGGGTCGCGATGACCCTGGACACGGTGGCGGCCGCCGCGCGGACGCCGCAGACCGAGCAGCCCTACGCCGACCTGGGCCTGAAGCCCGACGAATACCGGCGCATCCGCGAGATCCTCGGCCGCCGGCCGACCAGCTCCGAGCTGGCCATGTACTCCGTGATGTGGAGCGAGCACTGCTCGTACAAGTCGAGCAAGGTCCACCTGCAGCAGTTCGGCGACAAGAAGCCCGAGACCGCCGCACTGCTGGTGGGCATCGGCGAGAACGCCGGGGTGGTGGACATCGGCGACGGGTGGGCGGTGACCTTCAAGGTGGAGTCGCACAACCACCCGTCCTATGTCGAGCCGTACCAGGGCGCGGCCACCGGGGTCGGCGGGATCGTCCGCGACATCCTGTCGATGGGTGCCCGCCCGATCGCGGTGATGGACCCCCTGCGCTTCGGCGACCCCGCCGATCCGGACACGCTGCGGGTGCTCCCCGGCGTGGTGGCGGGAGTCGGCGGGTACGGCAACTGCCTGGGGCTGCCCAACATCGGCGGCGAGGTCGTCTTCGACCCCAGCTACCAGGGCAATCCGCTGGTCAACGCGCTGTGCATCGGCGCGATGAGGCATGAGGACATCCATCTGGCCTCCGCCCGCGGCGTGGGGAACCTGGTGGTGCTGTACGGCGCCCGCACCGGCGGTGACGGGATCGGCGGGGTGAGTGTGCTGGCGTCGGAGACCTTCGAGGCGGGAGGTCCGGCCAAGCGCCCCAGCGTCCAGGTGGGCGACCCCTTCATGGAGAAGCTGCTGATCGAGTGCACCCTGCAGGTGCTCGGCGCCGGTCTGGTGACCGGCATCCAGGACCTCGGCGGCGCCGGCATCTCGTGCGCGACCAGCGAACTGGCCAGCAACGGCGAGGGCGGCATGCACGTCCGGCTGGACCGGGTGCCGCTGCGGGACGCGACCCTGTCGCCGGAGGAGATCCTGATGAGCGAGTCGCAGGAGCGCATGTGCGCGATCGTGACCCCATCGGATCTGGATGAGTTCCTGGCGATCTGCCGCAAGTGGGATGTCGAGGCGGCGGTGATCGGGGAGGTGAACGACTCCGGCCGTCTCACGATCGACTGGCACGGCGAACGGGTGGTGGATGTGCCGCCGCGGACGGTCGCGCACGAGGGGCCGGTGTACTCCCGGCCGCTGGCGCGCCCCGCCTGGCAGGACGAGTTGCAGGCCGCCGGACCCGACGCCCTGCGCCGGCCCGCCAGCCCCGAGGAGCTGCGCGCCCTGGTGCTGCGCATGGTCGGCACCGCGAACCTGGCCGACAAGGCGTGGATCACCTCCCAGTACGACCGGTTCGTGCAGGGCAACACCGCGCTGGCGCAGCCGGAGGACGCCGGCATGGTGCGGGTTGACGAGTCCACCGGCCGCGGTGTTGCCGTGTCGACCGACTGCAACGCCCGGTTCGCGAAGCTGGACCCGTACACCGGCGCCAAGCTGGCGCTGGCCGAGTCCTACCGCAATGTCGTGGCGACGGGCGCGGTCCCGCTGGCGGTCACGAACTGCCTCAACTTCGGCTCCCCGGAGGACCCGGCGGTGATGTGGCAGTTCTCCGAGGCGGTCCGCGGCCTGGCCGACGGGTGCCTCGAGCTGGGCACGCCGGTGACCGGCGGCAACGTGTCGTTCTACAACTCGACCGGCGACACGGCGATCCTGCCGACCCCGGTCGTCGGAGTCCTCGGCGTCATCGACGATGTGGATCGCCGCACACCCATGGCGTGGGGCCCCGACGGCGAGCTGATCTACCTGCTCGGCGCGACCCGCGAGGAATTCGCCGGATCCGAGTGGGCGCACGCCGAGCACGGGCACCTCGGCGGGCTGCCGCCGGCGGTGGACCTCGCGGCGGAGCGCGTGCTGGGCGAGATCCTGATCGCGGGGTCGCGCGACGGCATGCTCACCGCCGCGCACGACGTCTCCGACGGCGGGGTGATCCAGGCGCTGGTGGAGATGGCGCTGCGGTCGTCGATCGGCGCCCGCTGCTGGGTGGGCGACGGGCTCGACCCGTTCACCTTCTGCTACAGCGAATCGGCCGGCCGGGCGGTGGTCGTGGTGCCGCGATCGGAGGAGCTCCGCTTCACCGAGATGTGCGCGGCACGGCGCTTCCCGTTCGCGAGGATCGGGGTGGTGGACTCCGGTCTCGGCGCCGACCTCGGGGCCGGTGATCAGGTGCTGCAGCTGGACAACGTGTGGGGCGAGAGTGTCGCTTGGCGGCTCGGCGAGCTGCGGGCGTCGCACGAAGCGACGCTACCGGCGCTGCTGGCCGGCCACTGAGCGGCGGTGCGCGGGGTGGGAAGCCGCCCCTGCCGCGGTCGCCGCAGTGTGCCGCCGGTGGAACGGGGGCTCGCGGTCGGTGGCGGCGATCCCCCACCGCAGGCAGGGCATCGACCACCGATGCGATCCACACTGGCCGCATGATGTTCGCCGATCGCGCCGACGGCGGGCGCCGGCTGGCGGCCGAACTTGTTGAGCTGCACCTGCGGGAGCCGATCGTCCTCGGACTGCCCCGGGGCGGCGTGGTGGTGGCCTGGGAGGTCGCGCAGCGCCTCGGCGCGCCGCTGGATGTCATCGTGGTGCGCAAGCTCGGGGTCCCGTGGCAGCCCGAATTGGCGATGGGGGCCATCGGCGAGGACGGTGTCCGGGTCCTGGACCAACGGGTGCTGCGCGAGACCGGGGTCAGCGATGGCCAGATCAGCGCCGTCGAGCGGCAGGAGCAGCGGACGCTGGCCGGGCGGGTGCGGCAGTTGCGCGGCGGGCGGCCCCCGGCTCCGGTCCGGGACCGCACCGTGATCATCGTCGATGACGGGATCGCCACCGGCAGCACCGCGCGGGCTGCCTGCAGGGTTGCGCGCGAGCGCGGCGCCGCCGCCGTCGTGCTGGCGGTGCCGGTGGGTCCGCACGGCGTGCAGCACGACTTCGCGGGGGTCGCCGACCGGGTCGTCTGCCTGTCGAGCCCCCGCGGCTTCTCCTCGGTCGGCGCGTTCTACCGCAACTTCGACCAGACGTCGGACGACGAGGTCGCGCGGATCCTGACCCGGGCCGGGGATTCGCCGACGGGTTGATCGGTGCGGGCGCTACCCGGACTTGCGCTGGAACCGCTCCTGTCCCCCGGACTTGCCGTGCGTGTGGTCGGCCTTGCCGTGCTTGTCGAGGTGGTCCTGGCCCGGATGCTCGGTCGCGTGCTTGCGGTCGAGTGCGGCCTTCATCTTGGCTTTGACGTCGTCGATGGTGGTCTCTTCCTGGTCCTCAGCGCTCATGGGTCAAGTGTTGCGTGCCGACGGCCGCAATGACAGCCCACACCCGCCCGGATGGCATGCGAAAGGCCGCCGATCACACCGACCGACGGCCTCGCACAACCCAACGGGCGACTACGCCAGGGCCTTCGCCTTCAGCGCTTCGAACTCCTGGGGCGAGATCGCCCCGCTGTCGAGCAGCGCCTTCGCGTCGGCGATGTGTTCTGCGGGGGACTTGCCGCCGCCGCTGCTGCTGCTGGCCACCTGCTTGATGTAGGCCTCCTGCATCTGCTGCATCTCCTGCAACTGCGCGATCTTGCGCCGCTGCATGCCCTTGCCGCGGGCGATCAGGTAGATCAGCGCCGCGATCAGGGGGAAGAAGATGAGGAAGACGACCCACAGCGCCTTCATCCCGCCGCCCAGGTCATCGTCGCTGAACAGGTCGCTGAAGATCGTCCACAGCACCATCAGCCAGGCGAAGAAAAGGAAGACTCCCAGCGTCCACCAGATGATTTCCCAGAAATCCATAGACACTCCCGATGTCATTGTGAGCAGCGGCACGCTGCGTGGCGCTGCTGTGCACTCTCAAGTGTGACGCTCGCGCGCACAATCGCAAACACGGGGGTTCGTCGGCGTGTCCGCGATCCCGGGAACCACCCGTGCTCAGGACGGGGCGGACTCCCGTCGTACCGTGTCAGGCATGGCCCTACGCAGCAGCATCGCCGCCGGGGACTCGACGACCGCGCCCGAACGCACCCACACCTGGGCGGTGATCGGAGCGGGCGTCCATGGGCTCTCGGCGCTGAAGGCTCTGCGCCAGCTCGGACTCCCGGCCGTGGGATTCGAGCGCGCGTCCGAGGTCGGCGGCAACTGGAACTTCGACGGGCCGACGTCCCGCGTCCACGAATCGACGCACCTGATCTCGACGAAACCGTTCACCCAGTTCCCCGACTTCCCGATGCCTGCCCGCTACCCGGACTACCCCTCGCACCGGCAGGCGCTGGAGTACGTCAAGCGGTACGCCAGCCATTTCGGGCTATACGACCACATCCGGTTCGGCTGCGAGGTTCTGACGGTGCAGGCAGCCGGCGACGAGGTCGACATCACCGTCCGGGATCTGATCAGCGACGAGGCCTCGACCCGGCGTTTCGCCGGCGTCGTCATCGCCAACGGTCACAACTGGCACCCCAAACAGCCCTACTACCCGGGCCTGCCGCTGTTCACCGGCGAGGTGTTGCACTCGGCGCAGTACAAGTCGGCCGAGCAGCTGCGCGGCAGGCGCGTGCTGGTGGTCGGGGGCGGCAATACGGGCTGCGATATCGCTGTCGAGGCCGGCACGGTCGCCGAGGCCGCCTTCCACTCGACCCGGCGCGGCTACCGCTACGTCCCGAAGTACGCCTTCGGGCGGCCGGTCGATCAACTGGCAGACCTGCTGCTCGCCGCGAAGGTCCCGCTGCCGGTGCGCCGGCTCATCGTCGACGCCACCATCCGGTTGATCTTCGGCGACCTGACCAAGCTCGGGATCGCACGTCCGGACCACCGGTTCTACGAGACGCATCCGGTGGTGAACTCGCTGCTGCCCTACTTCGTCGGGCACGGGAGGGTCCACCCGAAGCCGGATGTCGAGGCGTTCGAGGAGCATTCGGTGATCTTCGCCGACGGTTCCTCGGCACGGGTGGACACCATTGTCTTCGCCACCGGCTATCTGGCGACCTTCCCGTTCATCGACGACGCGCTGCTCAACGTCAGCAACGGTCGCCCGGTCCTGGCGCGACAGATGTTCTCCCCCGCGCATCCGGCGGTGGTCGTCTCGGGCCTGATCCAGCCGGATTCCGGACAGTGGATGCTGGCGCACTGGCAAGGCATGCTGACCGCCCACTACGCCCGGGCGCGCAGGGACCGCCCCGCCGACGCGGCCGGATTCGCTGCCCGTCTGGCGGGTGAGAGCGACCGGCGCTACACCGGCGGCGTGCGGTACACCGATACCACTCGCCACGCATTCGAGGTCGCCCACCAGGAGTACCTCGCCGCCGTGCAGGCCGACATCTGGGACTTGGAGGGATCGCGATGAGGCTCCCCCGCCGTCCGATCGGTGTCCCGCTCGATCTGCGGGGGCTGCCGAACCGGGCCGCCACGACCGTCATGCGGCCCTGGGACTGGGCGCTGCCGCCCCGCTCGTTCGACCTGGAGATCATCTCCGCGATGCCGGACGGCTGGCAGGACGCGCCTCGCGGCTCGCGCCGACCACCGCTGCTGTTCGTGCATGGTGCCTGCGGTGCGGCATGGAACTTCACGGAGCACTGGCTCGGCGCGGCGATCCGCCGCGGCTACCCCGCCCATGCCGTCAGTCTGCGCGGCCACGGCGGATCGGCGGGCCGGGAACGGCTGCACACCACGGTCCTGCGCGATTACCTCGATGACATGATGCAGACGATCATCACGCTGCCGGAACCGCCCGTGCTGGTGGGACACGGCATGGGGGCGGTGGTGGTGCAGCAGGTGCTGCAGCGCTACCCGGCGCGCGCTGCGGTGCTGGTTGCTCCGACCCCGGTGTTCGGCGTGCAGGGCAACACCTGGTCGCAGGTGACGGCTCCGGTGGGCGGGTCGCTGCGCTCCCTGCTGTCCGGCCGGCTCCCGCTGCGCCCCGACCTGATGTTCGACGGGCTCGATGAGCAGACCGCGACCGCTTATCTGCGGCGCATGGACCGGGAGTCCCCGCTGGTCATGCTGCAACTGGGCATGACGCACCGGATCGGGCCGATCTACAGCCCGATCGCGGTGGTGGGCGCGCGCGCCGATGCCGTCGTGCAGCCCGCCGACGTGCGGCATACCGCGGACATGTACGGGGTGAAGCCCATCTGGCTGCCCGGCGCAGGGCACCTGGTGATGCTGGACAGCAGCCACAGCGTCGGCCTGGACATCATCCTGGATTGGGTCGATGGGCTGGCCACCGGCGCACCGGCGGTCGACGCCGTGTCAGCGCGACGATGACGCCGGCGGAGGTCCTGTCAGCGCTGCAGTCCGGCACCGATGTCCCGCGGGATGACGTTCGCACCGCAGTGAAGCAAACCCTGGCGTGGCTCACGGCGCGCGCCCCCGGGCACAGCGTCGAAGTGCGCGTACCGCCGGTTGCGGCGATCCAGGCGGTGCCCGGCGTCAGGCATCGGCGGGGGACCCCGCCCGCCGTGGTGGAGACCGACCCGGCGACCTGGCTGGCGCTGGCGCTGGGCGTCACGGCGTGGGACGAGGCCGTTGCCTCCGGCGCCGTGCGCGCCAGCGGGACCAGATCGGATCTCAGCGGCTACCTTCCGCTGACGCCGGTGTAGGGGGCCGGCGGCGGCCGGCCGGTCGGCATATCCAGCGCGGAACGCGCCAATATCTGGCCGGATCGGCCCAGAACCGACCCCCGCAGCCGAGGTCCGGCTGGCCCAGGCACGCCTCCACCCGCAAACCGCCCCCGGGCAGCGACGGGTCGCAACCGTTCAGCACCCCCCGCGCTCGCCCCTACACTGAACAGGTGGCGCGCGGCGACGGCAGGCTGAATCACGACATCGATCCGGGCGAGCGCGGCCCGCAGGATCATTGCGGCGTGTTCGGCGTCTGGGCGCCCGGCGAGGAAGTCGCCAAACTCGCGTACTTCGGCCTGTACGCATTGCAGCACCGCGGCCAGGAGTCGGCCGGGATCGCAGCCAGCGACGGCGGCCACATCGTGGTCTTCAAGGACATGGGCCTGGTTTCGCAGGTGTTCAACGAGGACGCGCTCGCCGCACTCGACGGACACCTCGCCATCGGCCACTGCAGATACTCCACGACCGGCTCCAGCGTCTGGGAGAACGCGCAGCCGACCTTCCGGTCCACCGCGACCGGCCACCTCGCGCTCGGCCACAACGGCAACCTGACCAACACCCATGAACTGGCCATCCGGCTGGCCAGCCTCGCGGAGGGGTCCGGCGAGCTCCCGCTCGATGGGCCGATCGCGTCCACCGACACCGACATCCTGACCGCGCTGATCGGCTCCCACCCCGACCTGTCCATCGAGGACGCCGCGATGCTGGAGCTGCCGATCGTCCGCGGGGCCTTCAGCCTGGTGTTCCTGGACGAGACCACCTTGTACGCGGCACGCGACCCGCAGGGCATCCGCCCGCTGGTTCTGGGCGAACTGGCGCGCGGATGGGTCGTGGCCAGCGAGACGGCGGCGCTGGACATCGTCGGCGCGACCTTCGTGCGGGAGATCGAACCGGGGGAGCTCGTCGCGATCAACGAGGACGGCGTCCGATCCCGGCGCTTCGCCGAGGCAGCGCCGAAGGGATGCCTGTTCGAGTACGTCTACCTGGCCCGCCCGGACACCCGCATCGCGGGGCGCAGCGTGCAGGCGGCCCGGGTGGAGGTCGGCCGCACGCTGGCCAAGGAGCACCCGGTCGATGCCGATCTGGTGATCCCCGTCCCGGAGTCCGGCCGGTACGCGGCGATCGGCTTCGCGCAGCAGTCGGGGATCGACTTCGGCGAGGGACTGGTCAAGAACGCCTATGTGGGGCGCACGTTCATCCAGCCGTCCCAGACGATCCGGCAGCTGGGAATCCGGCTGAAGCTCAACCCGCTGCGCGAGGTCATCGAGGGCAAGCGGCTGGTGGTCGTCGACGACTCGATCGTGCGCGGGAACACGCAGCGCGCCATCACCCGGATGCTGCGGGAGGCCGGTGCGAAGGAGGTGCACGTCCGCATCTCCTCGCCCCCCGTGAAGTGGCCCTGCTTCTACGGCATCGACTTCGCCACCCGGGCGGAATTGATCGCCAACGGTCAGGCCGTGGAGGAGATCTGCTCCTCGATCGGCGCCGATTCGCTGGGGTATGTGAGCCTGGAGGGGCTGGTGGCCGCCACCGAGCACTCACCCGATCAGCTGTGCCGGGCCTGCTTCGACGGGCAGTACCCGATCCCGCTGCCCGAGCCCGAGCGGATGGGCAAGTACGTGCTGGAGGGGATCGACCGTGCCGTGCTGCCCGAATCGGGCCATGAGCTTCCCCTGAGCCTGGGCGGCACCCGGCGATGACGCAGCCGCACGACTATGCCGCCGCCGGCGTCGATGTCGCAGCCGGCGAGCGGGCCGTCGAGCTGATGCGCGCATCGGTCGCCAGCGCAACACGTCCGGAGGTGGTTGGGGACATCGGCGGGTTCGCCGGCCTGTTCGACGCCTCGGCATTAGCGCACTACCGTCGTCCGCTGCTGGCCACCGCCACCGACGGGGTCGGCACCAAGGTGGCGGTCGCACAGGCCATGGATCGGCATGACACGATCGGGCTGGATCTTGTGGCCATGGTGGTCGACGATCTCGTCGTCACCGGGGCCGAGCCCCTCTTCCTGACCGACTACATCGCCTGCGGCAAGGTGGTGCCGGAACGGATCGCGACCATCGTGTCGGGCATCGCCGAGGGCTGCCGACTCGCCGGCTGCGCCCTGCTCGGCGGGGAGACCGCCGAGCACCCCGGCCTTATGGAGCCGGACGAGTACGACCTGGCTGCGGCCGGAACAGCCGTGGTCGAGGCCGATCAGCTGCTGGGGCCCCACCGCGTCGCCGCCGGTGACGCGGTCATCGCCATGGCATCCTCGGGCCTGCACTCCAACGGCTACTCCCTGGCGCGCCGCGTCCTGCTGCACGACGGGGGACCCGGGCTATACGCGGTGCTGCCGGAGCTGGGCCGCAGCATCGGCGAGGAACTGCTGGAGCCGACCCGCATCTACACGGGCGCCTGCCTGGAATTGGCCCGCTCCGACATCCCGGTGCATGCGTTCAGCCACATCACCGGCGGAGGGCTGGCGGCGAATGCGGCCCGGGTGCTGCCGCAGGGCCTGGCCGTCGACATCGACCGCGGGACGTGGCAGCCGGCGCCGGTGTTCGGCGTGATCGCCTCCATCGGCGGCGTGGCGCGCTCCGAGATGGAGAAGACCTTCAACATGGGGATCGGCATGATCGCGGTCGTGGGCGCCGATTCCGGTAGTCGGGCAGTCGACCTGCTCATGGCCCGCGGTGTGCCGGCCTGGGTCTGCGGGGCGGTCCGCGACTCGACCCCCGGCGAGGTCGGGGATGCAGCGGCCAAGGGCGGCCGCGGCGGGGTGGCCAGGGTGGTGGGGGTGCAACCCCTCGCCTGAGGCTGGGCTACCTGCCGGCCTCGATGCGGGCCTGCGGCGCCGCCGGATGCGCGGCTCCCTGCTGGTGGATCAAGGGCACGGCCGACTGCTGCTGCGGGACGGTGCCCGCGCCCCCGGGTCGAAGCTGGGCGGGGACCGCCGGGTTGAACCGGTCCAGCAGAGCGTGCACCTCGCTTGCCCGGTAGCGACGATGACCGCCCAAGGTGCGGATCGACGTCAACTTGCCTGCCTTGGCCCACCGGGTGACGGTCTTCGGATCGACTCGAAACAGGGCAGCCACCTCGGCAGGTGTCAGCAAGGCCTCACCATCACTTCCGTGAGCGGTCATTGGTAGCCCTCCTCATTGCGAGCCCGCGGCCTTGGAATGTGCCCCAGATATCGGACACCGGTTCCGCGCACCTGTACGTTTTCACACTCCAGGATTCGGCGGCAACAGGTTTGTCGGGATTCGTGCAGTTGGGGGGGAATTCGTGGCCTGTCCGCAGCGAGCTGCGGCGGGGTCCGCCCTGTCCCGTCCGCCTGATTCCCCGCAGACTGTCACCGGCCGGCGGATAACGGACCTCGCTGCGTGGACGCGCCCTAGTCGCTCGCGTGCCGTCGAACGGGTACAGTGTCGGTGGACAAGCCGCGCGCGCGGAGGCCGCACACCCCGCCCGCGCATCAGGTAAACGGACACCGGGAGTGCACCGGACGAGGGGGTCGAGCCATGGGGCGCGGCCGCGCAAAGGCGAAGCAGACGAAGGTCGCCCG
>CAZECO010000052.1:0-1912 GCA_964510455.1 uncultured Actinomycetes bacterium | reverse complement strand
GTCTTCTGCAGCGACTCCCGCAGGTCGATGCGGTAGTCGTGCCCGACCCGTCGGAACTCGCCCGGCTTCATGTTCATCCCGTTCAGCCCGTCCACGACAGCCAGCACGAAGGTCGTGATCGGCCGGAAGTACGTCTCCCGAGGAACGTTCGGAGGCCGGGTCTGGGGCGGTCCCATCCACCACGGCCGCTGCACCACCATCGAATAGGCGAACATGGTGATCGGGTCATCGTGATGGATCACCAGGACATGCCTGCCGGGGGCGTCGGTCAGGGCGCGCGAATCGGGCACCACCACGATCCGCCCGCCTCTGGTGATGGCGTCGGGGTCGCGCAGGTAGGTGCGCCACAGCGAACTCCGGAACGGCACGCCCAGGTACAGTCCGGCGTCCAGGCCCGCCTCGTCGAAGCCGGCGATCCCGCGCACGCCGCCCACATCCACCGCGACCTGGGCGCCCAGGCTCTCCCCGAATTGGACGACCCGCCGGGCTGTGCCGGGATT
Organism: uncultured Actinomycetes bacterium; assembly: GCA_964510455.1. Taxonomy (GTDB): domain Bacteria; phylum Actinomycetota; class Actinomycetes; order S36-B12; genus CAVXYG01. Next base: position 1,412 of record CAZECO010000052.1, on the reverse strand, counting down.
GCGGCGCAACAGTTCCGACCGGATGGCCTGGATGACCGCTGTCTGAAGGTCGGTGGCCTCGTCGGTCTTGTTCAGCGCCAGCAGGCTGGGCACGTAGGCGTACTGCGGGACGACGATCGCGCAGTCGCCCCGCGCCAGGTACTCCAGCGCCTCGGCCATCACGTAGTTGACGTAGCCGACCCCGGTCGGGGAAGCGACGCAGATCATCGACCGGTCGATGCCGCCGGTTGCGACCAACTCGGCCACGGCCAGCGCCGCGCGGTCCCTGATCTCGCCCGTCCTGGGGATCACGATGCGTACCGGCTCGACGGCGGATTCCCCCATCACCGACTCGATCTCGGCCGGGCTGAGCCGCATGACGACGAATCGCCGCCCCTCCTTGCCGATGGCGTTGAAATCGACCGCGCTGCGCGGACCGGCGGAGACGAAGCCCGACATCGGCGGCACCTGGTAGGCAGGCTCGATGGCTACCGCACCCTGTTCGAGCCGGTGGCGCACCGCGCGCAGGCTGACGTAACCAGCCAGCGCGAACGCTCCGAACGTGGCGCCGTGACCGACCGCGTCGGCCAGGTCCCCGAGGTCCTCCCCCGCCAGGGAATTCAGGCCCCTGGTCACCTGGCGCGCTGCGGCCTGCTCCCCGACGGCCAGGAGCCCCAGGCCGAGGCTCGTGCCGGTCACGGCCGCCGCCGCGAAGCTCGCGGTCTTCGCCCGGGCGAGCACTCGTCCGCCGCCCTTGCCGCCCGACGGCATCCGCACGGTGACATGGGTGGGGCTGCCCTCGGTGAATCGCTTGGCCCGCCGCCGGCGGCGCACCCAGGTGCCGGCCGCCATCAGGCTGCCGGTGGTGAGGTCCAGGGCCAGCGTCGACGTCGGGCTACGGGGGAGGTCCAGGACCTCGTGCGCAAGGGCATCGCTGGCAGTGACCAGGCCGCCGGCCAGCCCTACCACCGACAGCATCTTGGCCTGCGACCAGGCAGCCCCGTACAGGATGCTGTCGCCGCTGTTGGGGCGCAGCTGCAGTTCCAGCGCCTTGCCCCCCGCGCCGGAGATGGTGGCTGCGGCAAGCAGTGCCCGGGTGCCGGCGCGCGATCCGGGCGCGCCGGCCGCAGTGCTGGTGATGCCCGACCAGAGCGTGGCTCCGATCGCGTAGTGGGCGGCAACCACCGCGCCGGTGGCGGCGGCCTGCTGGACCGGGGTGCGGGGCAGCATCCCGCGCGCGTAGCTCGCCGCAGCCGCCCAGCCGGCAATCACCACGCCGGCACGCACCGCCTGATCGGTGGTGAGGTAGCGAACCACGCCGTCCACCGTCACGGTCGCGCGTCCCATGCCGCCATTGTGTCGGTTGGCGTTGCGTTTCGCTTGACGTTGATCGTCGCCCGTGTGGGCACGCAGACGCGGGACGGAGCGAGCTT
>CAZECO010000051.1:0-18893 GCA_964510455.1 uncultured Actinomycetes bacterium | reverse complement strand
CTTCAACAAGCCCGATTCGCGCTGGTTCAAACAGGAGTACGTGGACCACACGTACGCCTACTTCGAACGCTACGGCGGCCGGACGATTATCATGGCCCGGTTCGTCCCGATCGTGCGCACCTTCGCCCCGGTGGTGGCCGGGGTGGCGCATATGGACTACCGGACGTTTGTGAAATTCAACGTAATCGGCGCCCTGTTGTGGGGAGTCGGTGTCACTGTGCTGGGCTACCTGCTCGGCCAGATCACGTTCGTGCAGGAGAACATCGAGTTCATCCTGATCGGCATCGTCGCGGTCTCGGTGATCCCCATGCTCGTCGAGGTGCTGCGCACCCGTCGCCGTTCAGCCGCCCGGGCCGCAGTCCCCGCGCAGGAAGCGGACTGAGCGTCCCTCGCTGAGCGCGGACCTCATCGCGCGGCGGCACTTGTGCCCGATCGGGCCGCAGGCACACGCACCCCCGCCCCCAACGGGAACGGGTCCCCTGAGGTCCGGCCACAACGGCCCAATCCGCCCGGAACAGCTCAACCGGCACCGAGTCGCCGCCGAAAGCCGCGAACTCCCGCTCCGCGGACTACCGTTAGAGACGAAGCCACTGCATTGCGTCGCGATCCGCCGGCGGGGGGTCGTTGGTGGGCATTTGCTTCCGACGCGGACGGCTGCGGTCCAGGGCGACGGACGATTGGAGGAGGTCCGGGTGGACATCGCGGTACCGATCATTGCCGGTACTGCCATCCGCGGGGTTGCGGCAACCCTGATGATGCGCCAGGTCCTGCGGCGGCACCCCAACGCCTTCCTGATCACGCTCGCCGCGTTCGGGGTGACGATCCCGCTGCACCGTTCCCAGGAACATCTCGCCCGTGACATCCGCAAGGGCCTGGACGGCATGGGCCGGGACCCCGGCGATCCCCTCGTGCTCGTCGGACATTCGCAGGGTGGCCTGGCGGTGCTCCGCTACGCCATCGACCATCCTGATCGCGTGCTGCATGTCATCAGTGTCGGAGCGCCGTTCGCAGGCGCCGTCAGCGCAACTCGAGTCACCAACGTCCTCGGACCGCGCGGCAAGGTCATGGTTCCGGCAGTCGCCGACATGGCCGAGGGATCGCGGTTCCTCAGGGAGCTCCAGCGCGACCTGCCCACCATCGCCGACCGCGTCACCAACATCTACTCCAGCCATGAACTGTTCATCCGGCCCTATGCAGACGCGCATATCGATGTGCCGGGCGTGACCAACATCTTGATCGCCACCGAAGAGGAGCACGTGCGGCACATGCACGTGTATCCGGAACGCCCCGTGGACGACTTGATCATGGGCAGCGTGAACCACATGAACGAGATGAACTCCCCCCTGGTGCGATCCCGGATCTGGGAGAAGGTGGACGAAGTGGCTGCGGCGCACGGGTTGTTGAACTGACTGCGCCGAGCCTCACCGCTCCTGCTGCGCACGGGGCAGCACCAGCCGGATCTCCTGGGTCTCATCGCTGATGCGTCCTGTGCGGGACCCGAGCACGGCTTGCTCATCGGGCTTGGATCGCAGCACTTCATCCATGTAGGAGACTACGGCCGCTGCCATCCCGGCATCGTGACCGAGCTGCTCGGAGAGGAACCAGCGATGCTCGAGGACCTCGTGGAAGACCTCCGCAGGTTCGAGCTTCCCGATCAACTCCTCGGGCACCGCCGAGACCACCGGCTCGAACACCTCCGTCAGCCAGCGATGGGCCCAGACCTGCTCGTCCCTCGCCCCCGCCTTACCCGCCTCTTCCTGGGCCGCCCGGTAGGAATCCAAGTCGTTGAGCAGGCGGCGCGCCTGGTTCTCGCCCACATCCAATCCGGTCAGTCGCATCAGGCGCCGGCTGTGGTGGTCCGGGTCGACGACTTTCGCTCTGACCTTCACCCGGCCGCTGCCCGCGGATCCCTCGACCTGCAGCTCCCCGATATCGAACCCGAGCCGGTTCAGCTGGCGGATGTGGCGGTCGAGGGAATGGCGATCGTCGCGGCTGACGGTCACGGGCTTGTTCAGCAGCGTCCACAATCCTTCGTACCTCGAGGACAGCTCCAAGGCGACCGCCACCGGGTCGAGGTGGTGCGGCAGCTTCCCCCCGGCCTGCAGATCCATCAGCTCGCCGGCGATGTTGTTGGTCGCGGTGTCGATGTCGTACCAGCGCATCCCGTCGCTCGCTGTCTCCCGCAGCTCACCGGTCTCAGCGTCGACCAGATATGCGGCGAAGTCCCCCGCATCCCTTCGGAAGAGGGTGTTGGACAGCGAGCAGTCCTTCCAGATGAACCCCACCAGATGCAGGCGGACGAGCAGCAGCACCAGCGCGTCGACCAGTCGCGTGACGGTGTCATCGCGCAACTGGCCGGAGAACAGGGCCCGGTACGGCAGGGAGAAGGGGAGGTGACGGGTGATCAGGACGGATTCCAGCGGATTGCCGGCGTCGTCCACTCTCCCCTGCACGACGCCGGCAGCCTTCACGCACGGCACACCCAACCGGCGGAGCCGACCGAGCGTCTCGTACTCGTGCTCGGCCAGCGCGGAACTGATCTCCTTGACCGCGAAGACGCGATCCTCGATGCGGGTGAACCGCACGACGTGCCGCGAGATGCCGCGCGGCAGCGCAACCACATTCTCGGGCGGCCAGTCCTCAAGGGGGGTCGACCACGGAAGGAACACCAGGTCCTTGCCGTCCAGCGAACCGGTGATCTGCAGCGCCACAGCGCCTCCTCATGGCCCGGGAGACTCCGCGGTCAGCGGATGGCCTCGCCTGTCGCCGGATCGAACCAATGGATCCGCTCGACGTCGACGGCGATCTCGACGGCGTCACCCATCCGGACCCGGGAACGGGGGGCGAATGACGCCACCCACTTCACGATGCCCGAGGCGGATCCAAGCTCCTGCCCGCCGGTCTCCTTCGCGATCAGCTTCGTGTCCTCGGTCTCACACCGATCGCCCGGGAGGTCGAAATGTACGATGATCTCCGAGCCCAGGGCCTCCACGAGTGTGACCATGCCGTGGAGGTGGCGGTCGCGCGGAACGTCCGGCTTCAGCGATGCATCCTCCATGTCCTCGCTGCGCACACCCACGGCCACCGTCCTGCCGGAGTAGGCGGTCAACGCTGGACGGGCGGCCAACACTGCCGGAGGCAGCGTCAGGGTGGAGACACCGATGGTGAGCGTGGCCCCGTCGGCCGTCGTCTGCAGCTCGCCTTGCACGAGGTTCATCGGCGGCGATCCGACGAACTGCGCCACAAAGATGTTGTTCGGATTCTCATAGACGTCTTGCGGGGAGCCCGACTGCTGCATGAACCCCGCCTTCATCACCGCCATCCGGTCGCCCATCGTCATCGCCTCCACCTGGTCGTGGGTGACATAGACGGTTGTGGTGTTCAGCGCGCGGACCACGGCGGAGATCTCGGCTCGCATCTGTACGCGGAGCTTGGCGTCGAGGTTGGACAGCGGCTCGTCCATCAGGAAGACCTGCGGCTGCCGCACGATCGCGCGTCCCATGGCCACGCGCTGGCGCTGCCCGCCGGACAACTGGGCGGGCTTGCGCTCCAGATAGGCGGTCAGCTCGAGCATGTCCGCTGCGCGCTTGATGCGCTCCTCGATCTCGTGCTTGGGCATCTTGCGCAGCTTCAGTCCGTAGGCGATATTGTCCGCCACCGACATGTGCGGGTACAGGGCGTAGGACTGGAACACCATCGCGATGTCGCGGTCCTGCGGCGGGAGTTCGTTCACGCGTTTGTCGCCGATGATCAAGTCACCAGCGGAGACGTCCTCCAACCCCGCGATCATCCGCAGCGCCGTCGACTTGCCGCAACCTGAGGGACCGACCAGGACGAGGAACTCGCCGTCTTCGATCTCCAGGTTGAGATCATGCACCGCGTGGAATCCGTTCTCGTACACTTTCTCCACGTGTCTGAATGCGACCTGCGCCATCTCGCACCGAGTCCTTCCAGGCTCTTGCCGAACCTTGCCTCACACCGGTCGTGCGCGCCAGACCCAGACACCAGGACCGTCCCCCGTCAGAGCCAGGGATGCATCCAGGGCAGGATTTGGTCTGCTCGAATACAGACTGTCCAATTCCACGCCATCTTGCAGCCCCAACGCCTGTGATGGCAGGTGAATAATCGGACCCGACGCTCGAGCCAGGTGCACCAGTACTGTTTCCAGCGCCGTCTCACGGGCGAAGACGATCCGATCGTCATCGGCGAACAGCCAGCGCAGCGAGCCGGACTGCAGTGCGGCGCTGTTCGCCCGCAGTCCCGCCAGGCCGCGGTAGAACGACATCGTCGCGGAGTCCCACTGATCGGGCCGGTGCCAAGGGAAGGGCCGGCGTCCCTGCTCGCCGGAACGCCCCTGGATGCCGATTTCGTCGCCGGCCCAGATCATCGGCACACCCGGCAGGGTGAACATCGCGGCAACGGCGACCTCGACCAGTGCCTCATCGCCGGCGATGGTCCGGATCCGCGGTGAATCATGGCTGGACACGAGGCTCATGCTCGCCGTCCGATGCTGCCACCCGACCGCCGAGAATGTGTTCATGGTGTCGATGACCGATGCGCCTGGCAGTCGCCGCCAGCTCGGCCACGGGAAGCCCATCCAGTTGTCGACCGCCAATCCGGGGTTGGCGAGCCAATTCCACAGCGGCTTGGCGAACCCCGCGTAGTTCATGACGCCCTGCCAACCGGAGCCGTCCAGGTCGCTGAGAAAGTCGTGGAAATGCTCGCCGAGCAGGTAGGCGTCGGCCCGCTCCTGCAAGACCGTACTCCGGATTGCGCGGGCCACCGCATGGTTGCGGTCGATGGCCCCGAGGCGTCCGGTCATGTTCGCCACGTCGATCCGCCAGCCATCGAGACCGAACCCTCCGCGCAGGTAGCGCCGTACCGGGGAGTCCGGACCCGTCACCACGGCGGCCAGGACGTCGGGGTTGTCGTAGTTGAGCTTGGGCAGATTCCGGTGGCCCATCCACCCGACGTAGCGGTGCGGGTGCTCGGTGAAGTAGTAGTAGTCGGCCGTGGGGGCTGCCAGACCGGCTGCTGCGGAGGTGAACCACTCGTGCTGGGCGCCGGTGTGGTTGGTGGTGAGGTCCCCGATGATCCGCATGCCCCGGCGGTGGACGGCCGCGATGAGTTCCCGGTACGCGGCGTCCCCCCCGAGCAGCGGGTCGACGCTGTCGAACGACGACGCGTCGTACCGGTGGCTCGACGTCGCTGGAAACACCGGGGTCAGGTACAACAGATTCGCATGCAGCGAGGCGATGTGGTCCAGGTGCGACAAGACCCCGTAGAGGTCGCCGCCGTAGAAGGCCCGCGCCGCCTCTCGCCCATCGATCACCCCTGGGTCGGCCCAGGGTCTGGGACGTGCCCAGGAGGGCGCGGGCTCGTGGACCCGGCCGGACTTCGCGAAGCGGTCGGGGAAGATCTGGTAGGCGATCGCCCCCGTCAGCCAGGCAGGGCCCCCGGGATGGATCGAGCTGCTGAAGTCGCCGGTGTCGGCGGGGTCGTGGGTGCGCGGCCCCGCAGCGGTGATCCACCGGTACCGCGATGGTCCCCCGTCGGTGAGGAAGCGGTAATGGGTGACGGGGTTGACCTGGAGCAGCGTTGACCGGTACCAGCGGTTCCCCGCGCTGTCGGTCCTGTCGAGCCGGGCGTCGACGCTGACCGGCTCACCGTCTTGGACGTGGCGCGCGACCACGCGCGTGATGTCGCTGCCGGCCGGGACCCGTAGGAAGACGTCGAAGGGCTGCCCCAATGCCGTCGGCGGCTCAGGCAGGTACATCGGAGAGCCGTCATGGTGAGGGAGCTCGTGCCAGCGGGTATGGGCAGTCACCGGGACCCCTCGGAGATGAAGCGCCTACCCCTTGACGGCACCGGCGGTCAGGCCCGTCGTGAGGTACTTCTGGCTGAACGCGAAGACCAGCAGCATCGGGATCGCGGCCATCAGCGCGCCGGCCGCGAACAGTCCCCATTCCTGAAGGTTGCCCGACACATAGGTGTTCAGGCCGTTGGCCAGGGTGGTGTTGCGGATGTCCGGCATCAAGGTCCGGGCGATGGCGAGCTCGTTGAACATTGCGGTGAAGGTCACGAAGAACACCACGACCAGCACCGGGGTGGCAAGGCGCAGCACGAGCGTGAAGAAGATCCGCACATGGCTGGCTCCGTCCATCTTGGCCGACTCGTCGATCTCGATAGGGATCGTGTCGAAGAAGCCCTTCATCAGATACGTGTTGACGCCGAGGGACCCGCCCAGGTAGATGATGATCAAGCCCGTAGTTGTCCCGAGACCGATATCGGGGAAGACCTGGGACATCTTCGTCATGATGATGAAGATCGCCGTCAACGCCAGCACCTGGGGGAACATCTGTAGCAGCACCAGGGCCAGGAGCCCGGGGCGGCGGCCCTTGAACCGAAGCCGCGAGAACGCGAATGCGCCACAAGCCGACATCAGGGTCGATGCGAGCGCGACCGTGAGCGCGATCGTCAGCGAATTCCGGAACCAGACCGGATACGGCTTCAGGTCGTTGCTGATGACCTCGGAGTAGTTGTCGAAGCTCCACGCCGAGGGCCACAGGCACGTGAACGCTGCGATGCCCGTCTTCTCGGGCGGGCAGGCAGCGGACAGCGATCCGACAGGATTCAGAGACACGTTGATGATGTAGAGGATCGGCAACACCGCGAAGAGCACGGCCATGATCGCGATCGCGTGTCGCCAGCCGACCGTGGTCACCCACCGGCCGGGGCTCATCCTGGGGGCCGCCCGCAGCGGTTTGGCAGGCTTCGCAGCCGCGAGGGTATCGGTGGAGTCGCTCATCCCTTGATCTCCTCCAGTTTCTTGGTCAGCCGGAACGAGTAGGCGGCGACTCCGGCGACGATGACGAAGATCATCATGGACAGTGCCGAGGCGAACGCAAGGAATTGCTCAGACGTTCCGAACGCGATGCGATAGGTATAGGTGATCAAGAGGTCGGTCTGGCCGCCATCGATCTGCGAGCCTGGGAACGGGCCACCGCCGGTGAGCAGGTCCACCAGCGTGTAGTTGTTGAAGTTGAACGAGAACGATGCGATGAGCAGCGGCGAGACGGCGACCATCAGTAACGGCAGCACGACTGTGCGGAAGGCCTTCAGCCCGCTTGCGCCGTCCACGAAGGCCGCTTCCTTCAGGTCTGCGGGGATCGCGGTGAGGGCTCCTGTGACGACGATGAAGAAGTACGAGTAGCCGATCCACAGGTTGACGACCAACAACGACAGGCGCGCCAGCCACGGGTCGCCCAGCCACCAGATCTCCTGCCCCAGGATCTGGTTGACGATGCCGAAGTCCCGGTTGAGCATGCCCTTCCACACCAGTGCCGTCATGAAGATCGGCAGCGCGTACGGGATGATCAAGATCGACCGGTAGATCTTCTGGCCGCGCATGCGCCTTTCCTGGAAGATCATCGCCATCAGCAGCCCCATGCAGAACTGCATGAACACCGTGCCGAGCGCGAAGGCGAACGACCACAGGAGGATCGGGACGAAGTTCTTGCGGACGCCGGGGTCGGTGAGGACCGTGGTGAAGTTGTCGAGCCCGACGAAGACCGGCCAGCCCGGCGTCAGGAACTGCCCGGCGTTCTCCGCCGACTTCTCGGGGACCGGCGGGGAACCGGCCCTGGAGTCGCGGTTGAACTCCTCGGTCGTGAACAGGCCAGCATCTCCGTTGGAGGTGAACACCGCACCGGTCTGGGTGTTGGTGAAGGTGTTGGTCTCCGGGTCGTAGGCGAGGTCCGAAATCGTCAACGATCCACGGGTCGGGCTCGATGGCGTGATGTAGTAACCCTGATCCGAGTCATAGGGCACCGCCAGCGCGCGCCACTGCTCATCGAAATCGGGGTTGCTGGTGAGCTGGCCCAGATTCAGCGTCTCGTAGCCCTCCACACCCGTCGCCACGTCGTCCTCGAACGTCGCGTCCGGGGCCGGTTCTAATGATGTGGCGGTTCCTATGAAGGCCTCGCCCGTTATGGGGTCGGTGATCAGCATCGAGATCTCGCCGCCCGACTCGATCGGGCGGACGTTGATGGATGGCGCGTCCGCGACCGGCCGGGTGTTCTGGCTGATGATCGCAGCGATCGCCCGATCCTGGTCGACGAGGTGTCCGGTTCCGTAGTTGGTGAACGCGATGCCGAAGGTGTATCCGGCCGGATAGAGCTGGAAGGCCACGAGGAAGATCAGGCCGGGCAGCAAGTACTTCCACTGGAGAGCGCCCTTTTGGAAGTACACGACGTTCAGCGCCAACAGGACGGCCGCGAGGAACGCGACGGCAACCCACCAATCCGCGGCGAACGACTTCGAGATGGCCCAGATTCCGAGAACGTCGATCAATCCCAGGACGACGAGCTTCAGAATCCATGACGACAGCGAGCCAGAGGGGAAGACCCCGAACGGGGTCTTCCCCTCTGCGAAGGATCCACCGGACACGATCCGTTCCTATCAGAAGCGCGTCCCGTTGTCCGTCCGACTGCTTACGAACCCGAGCCGATGCGAGTCTGGATGTTCGCCTGGGCCTCGTTGGTCGTCGCGACCGGGTCGGCACCATCCAGAATCTTCTTCTGCGCCAGACCGGCCTCTTCGTACACGACGGCCATCTCCGGGTACGGGAGGTTCGGGTAGCCGCCGTCGCCGAACTCCAGGATGGCGGCGATGATCGGATCCGAACTGGCAGCATCGGCAGATGCACTCCATGCCGGCGGGCGCGGGTCGGCCGCGAAGATGGCGTCCATGAACTCCGTGTTCATGGTGGCATCCAGGAAGGCCTGCGCCGTCGTGGTGTTCGTGGAGTTCTGGTTCAGCATGAAGCCCTGCGCGCCGACGATCGGCAGGGGGGTCTCGCTGCTGCCTTCCCACCCGGGAAGCGGCTCGGCGACGAAGTTCACACCGGATTCCTCCACCCTGGTCTTCTCCCATGGACCGGTGATCCAGAACGGCAACTGGCCCGCGGCCCACGCCGTCTGCAGGTCGCCGCTGACGAAGGTGGACCTGATGACGCCCTGCTGGCCGAACTCCGACCACTTCTGCGCGAATGCCAGACCGCCCTCGCTGGCGATTCCGAGATCGGTGACGTCATAGACCCCGTCCTCGTCAGGACCTCCGAAGAAGTACCCTCCGGCCGCCGATAGGAAGGGGTAGGCGTGGTAGGCATCGCCCTTGTCGCCCACCTGCAGGCCGATCGGGTACTGGGTCTTGCCCTCCGCTTGCAGCGCTAGCCCCGTCGCAGCCATCGCATCGATCGACGCCGGGGACTCCGGGACCAGGTCGGCGTTGCGGAACATGATGATGTTCTCGGTCGCGATGGGAACACCGTAGGTCTGGCCCTGCACGGTGAACGCACCGACCGCGGCCTCATTGAAGCTCGCCCGGTTGTCGCCGAGATCGATCGGAGCGATCAGACCGCTCGCCACGAACTCACCGGACCAGTCGTTGGCTCCCAGGAAGATGTCCGGTCCCTGACCGGAGGTGGCCTGCTGGGCGTACTGATCCTTCATGTCATCGAAGTTGATCTGCACAACCTCGACGTTGACCCCGTTCTCCTCGCCCCATTCCACGGCGAGGTTGCCAATCGGCCCCGCACGGTTCTCATCTGCCCAGATGAGGAGGGAACCGCTGACGTCGGCGCCGCCCTCTTCGTCGTCGCCACAGGCGGTGAGCCCGAAGCTGAGGGCAAGAACAGCCCCTAGGGCCATGCCCTTCTTCACTCGGCGCATTGTCGCTCCGTTCCACTTGCGTGTCGCGCTGCGCATTGCAGCGCGACAAACCGCACCACGCGGTCCTACTTCGGAAACTAGTCACGGACCGCCCTGCGCGCCCGACGAAACGGGCAACAATCCGGTCACAACTGGTCTGGCCATCCCTGCTCCAGCCGGACGTGCAAGCCGCAAGAATCAGGCCATGGGCGAGAGACTGAGCCGAGCCGAGCTGGCAAGGATGATCGATCACACGTTGCTCAAGCCGGAGGCGACTCAGGCCGACGTCATGGCGCTGTGCGAAGAGGCGAACCGGCTCGGCGTCTTCTCGGTGTGCGTCTCCCCCACGTTGGTTTCCACAGCAGTCGCGGCGACGGACGCGGAGGTGAAGGTCGCAGCAGTGTGCGGGTTCCCCTCCGGCGCACATGCCGCCCCGGTCAAGGCGCGCGAGGCAGCGCTCGCCGTCGATACCGGTGCTGATGAGATCGACATGGTGATCGATCTGGGGCTCGTCAAGGCAGGCAGGTTCATGGCGGCGGAGGCGGATATCGCCGGCGTAGTCGCGGCCGCTGCACCAGCCGCCGTGAAGGTGATCATCGAATCGGCGGCGCTGTCGGAAGCCGAGATCGTCGCCTGTTGCAGGGCGGCGGTGGCGGCCGGTGCCTTGTACGTCAAGACTTCGACGGGTTTCCATCCCAAGGGTGGTGCGACCAGGAACGCGGTATCGCTGATGCGTGCCACGGTTGGGCAGCAGGCGGGAGTGAAGGCGAGCGGTGGGATCCGGACCGCCGATCAGGCGCTGGTGCTGGTGGCGGCCGGGGCGGATCGCCTGGGATGCGCCTGCACCGCCGAGATCCTCGACGGCCTGTCTGAGTGAACACGTGACCGCCGCCGTCGGGGAACCGGTGGCAGGTCAGGGGCGGCTGTGGGACGCGGACGAAGTGCGTGCGCAGCCCATACTCCCGCGGTCGAAGTGCCGGGACCGTGTGGCGTGGCGGCAGGTCAGCGCCGAGGAAACGCATCACGTCGGGGCGTCGCCGCGGCTGGCATTGCTCATCCACGTGGATGTGGTGCAGGAACCGGGATGGAGCATCGCGATCAGGCACGGAACGGGTTGCGCGGTCGGCGCTGTTCGTAACCCCCCGCCAGCAGCCCGGCCTGGTGTTCGAACACGTTGCGGGAGAAGTGATCGCCTGTCACCAGCAGCGACCAGAGGCACGCGAGGCCGTACAACAGCGGGAATCCGATGACGCCCAGGCAGACGGCCCATTGCGTCGCATGCCGCTCCTCGTGCTCGAGCCGGCCGGGGCGGTCGAGGAAGCGCTCGCGCCGCACCATGACGACATTCCCGACAGTGAAGGCGGCCGCTTTCGGGAAGGCCGGTCGGTAGCCGATGGCAAGGTGCAGGCCCCGTGGCCCGCGCCGCCGCTGGCAGCCCGTGATCCGCGCGATCAACAGGCCCAGCGGGGTCCCGAGGGTGAGCCAGTTCGCTGCACTTCGCACGGTGTAGCGGTCCACAGTCGCAGTCTGCCCCCGTCCGAACGGGTTGGTAGGGGGAGGGCGCGACTACAATGGCGCCCGTCCCCCGGCTTGCGGCGGGTCGACCGCCGACGTGGCGCAACTGGCAGCGCACCTGTCTTGTAAACAGGGGGTTAGGGGTTCGAGTCCCCTCGTCGGCTCTCGTGAAATGCGTTGGGGGGCAAGGGATTTCCGTTGGGAGCCCTCGTCGGGATGTGGGTTTCCGGCGCCCATGTGAGTCCTGGTGTGAGTCCTAGTGGCGGCTGCGACTCACAGCCGCGAGTCCGTCGGCTGCCCCGGCGGCTTCTGGGGCTGCGTCTCCGGATTGCCAAGACGCGGCACGGCGAAGACTCCCTCGGGCACCGCCGGATGCCGCTACACCCGCTACACCCGCTACCCCCGACGCGCTTGGAGCGGTGCGGCGATTAGCGAGTCGCATCCGCAAGTGTCGAAGGACAGGTCCGCACTCCTATTTGATCCGATTGTTGGCGGTGCTCATCGTGTTCGCCGTGGCGGGTGGATACGTGTGGCACGTGAAAAACTCGGCCGATTCCGACGGAGATGGCCTGCCGGATCAGGTTGAGAGATCTGGATGGCTCACTGAAGCCGGCAGCCGATACAGCACCGATCCCAAGAAGGCGGGAACGATGGAGAGCAAGGAGGGCGGGGTGAACCGTCAACGGATGCAGTCGCTGCTCGCCGGCTCGTCGCTGGGTGGGGCCCGGGTCGTCGGGCTGCGCCGAACCACTGCGCCGGAGGTGCGGGACAAGATCGTGGAAAGAAGCGGCACGGTGAGGTATCGGGCCGCCCCGCGCACATAGGAGGAAGCAAGCAGGGCCGGACGGGCCCGGCTCGGACGATCGAGTGGAGGTGAAACGCGATGGCACGCAGTGTTTCCCGCCGCGCGTCCACGGGCCGCTTCGTCAGCCCCCGGACGGCGGCAAAGTCCCCCCGCACCACGGTCACCCAGACCGTGCCCAGCAAGGCCAACGGGTACCGGTCGGCCGTGACCGGCCGGTTCATCAGCGCCGCAGCCGCGGGCAGGAACCCCGGCACCAGCATCTCCGAGGGCAAGTGACACACCTGGGTGCCGGTCCCAGCAGAGGCCGACCGGCACCCAGGAGTCGCCTCGCGGAGGAATGTGCAGCCGGCGACACCCTGTGTCTAGGGGCTTTCTAAGATAGGTTCCTGGCGCTAACCTTAATCTGACTTGGGTTGAGGGGGTTGTGTGGCGCGGTTGGTGGAGTCGCTGTGGAACCCGGACCGCGAGTTCGGGCTGAGCCGGCGGGACCGCGCCCCGGGCCGGTACCTGGCGTACGTGCCCGACGAGTTGGGGGAACGCCTCCCGCAAATCGGGGCGGAGGCACGGCAGTCCGCGGAGGATGCCTTGGCGGTGCTGGCCCGCGCGGATGAGCGGATCGGTTCGCGCGGGGGGTACTTGAACCATCTGCTGATCCGCTCGGAGAGCATCTCCTCGTCATGGATCGAGGGCAACCGGGTAGCCCCGAAGCGGCTCGCGATCGCCGAGCTGCTGCACAGCGGCCCGGCCGTGGCGCTGGAGGTGGTCGCGAACGTCCGGGCAACGGAGGACGCGGTCGCGGCGATGAGCGATCCGGCCCACCCGCTGACGACCGCCGACATCGTGGACCTGCAGCATGTGGTCGCACCGCACCTGCCCGAGGGCCTGCGGACCGAGCAGAACTGGGTCGGGGGGCCGGGATGGAGCCCGCTGCGGGCCGATTTCGTCCCACCGCCGCCGGGCGAGGTGCCCCGGCTGGTCGACGACCTGGCGCGCTTCCTGACCGCCACGGACGGCAACCCGGTCGTGCGGGCCGCGATCGCCCACGCGCAGTTCGAGACCATCCACCCCTTCATCGACGGCAACGGCCGCACCGGCCGAGCGTTGATCCACACCGTGCTGCGCCGCGGCGACGCCCTGCGCAACATCCTGATCCCGATCAGCACCGTGTTCGCCGGCGACACCGACGCCTACATCGGCGGGCTGTCCGCGTTCCGGGATCAGCCCCAGCGGCTGGACGAGTGGATCCTCGGCTTCTGCCAAGCGGCAGAGATCGCGGCGGGCAATGCTGTTCGGCTGGCCGGGGACGTCGACGCGCTCGACGAGGCGGTCCACCAGGATCTGGTGCGCCACCGTACGGACCTGGGCCTGACCCCGGCAGAGCCGCGCCGCGGGGCGGTGGTCCTGCGCATCCTGCACAACCTGGCCGCCGAACCGGTGCTGACGGTGGAATCAGCCGCGGCCAGGCACGCCGTCACACCCCCGGCCGCGCACAATGCCCTGGTCGAACTGGCCGCCGCAGGCATCCTGACACGCAACAGCATCCCGGGCACCAGGACGCTGTGCTGGACCGCCGACCGCCACCTCGGACTGGTGGCCCTCACCGAGCGGAGCAACCGCGTCGGCGGAGCCGACACCCGCACCCGGAAGCCGAGCCTCGCCCCACCAGCGCCGGACCCCGCCCACCATGGACTGCTGCGCACGCATCACACGCGCGACGAACAGCAGCACGACCCGCTAGCCAACTGGGAGAACCACGGCGAGGCCGGCGACGACCCGAGCGCCCACCGCCGGTAGCGGCGCGTCCGAGAATCAGGCAGAAATGCGATGCAACCGAGTTGAGCACCGTCCGAGAAGCCCGGGCCTCGGGTTGACTTGGAAAGAAATTGCTACGGCTCTGGGCGTTACCCGCCAGTCCGCCTGGGAGCGCCTCCACGAGCTTGATGACGACGGCGCCGAAGCGCCCCTGCTCTGATCCGCACCGACGCCCCGGTCGTCACCGTTCAGCGGGTTCGGCCACGGTGCGGTCCCACAGGCCGACCCGGTGCGGCTGCTGGTGGTCGGGCGGGGTGGTGCCGAGGTAGTAGAGGCTGGCGCGCTCGAAGAGCCGTAACTGCCAGATGGCCTCGTTCATGGGCACCGGGTTGAAGACGCCGACCTCGGCGAGCTTGTGGAAGTCGGCCAGAGTCAGGCCGGTGACGCGCTCGAACAGCTTGGATGTCCAGCGATTCGATGACGTCGACGAGGGCCTCCTCCCAATAGTCGGTCAGGTACATGAACACCGGGACGGCCTGGACGAACTTCAGCAGCTTCTCCCGCAGCGTTTTGACCTGTTCCTGCTTGGCTTTTCGCGCCGCGGCGGCCTCGGGGTCCTCCGGCTCGGCCGACCCGCTGCCGCGGGACGCCTTGCTGTCCCGCAGTTTCTGCGACTGGGCGATGACCCGGGTGGCGTCCTCACGCAGGCTGCGGAGGTCCTCCATCTGCTCCAGCCGGGCGATCAGGTCGGTATCGGCCAGCAGCCGCCGCCGGTAGACCGCTGCGGCCCGCTCGGCGATCCACTCGCAGGCCATGACATCGGCCAGCCCCGCCCGCACTTCCATGAGCACTCCCCCGCGGTTGGTCATGACCTGCCCCAGGTGGGCCGTCGGCCCGGCTCGCGTTCCTGCCTCATCGGCGTTTCCTTCCTGATCCGACCGGCTCGGACGTTCCGTGCCGGCAGCGATGCTTGTGGTGCTGGCGTGCGAGGTTCCCCGCCGTCCCGGTGCCTGGTCTCGATCCAGCGGCTCCGCGGTATGCGTCAGCGGGGCCGCGTCAGTGATGGCCTCGTGCTGGTGGCCGGTGTGGGGTCACATCTGCTGGCCCTTGCGGATGAGCCGGTGCACGGTGGTGGCGACCGCCGCAGCGGCGGCTCCCGCCGGCCCGGCCGCGGGGGCGGCGGTGCGGGCCGCCATAAAGGACTGCCCAGCTGCACCGGTGCGGAGGGCCGACCATCCCGCGGGACCGAATGCAGCCCGGCCCCCGGCCGTCCGAGCGGCAGCTTCCGCATCAGTGATCCGCAGCCGGGCATCGGTCTGGTTCGTGCCCCGCAGCGCGTCGTAGGGGGCCATGAGCTCCGGCTCCCGCTGCCGCAGCAGCTCCTCGCCCTTGGCCTGGGCACGGGCGACGTCGTCGTTCGTCCCGTGCGCGCCGTGCGCTGCCGCCCACCCGTCGAGCAGCTGCTGGGTGTCGAGCGCGTTGGCGCCTGGGCCGGTCAGGGGCCGGTACCGTTCCGCGAGCCGGGCCTCCCGCTCGGCCAGCGCCTGCTGCATGGCCTGCGCGGGCGGCATCCCGGCCGCGTTGCGCCAGCTGCGGTAGTCCCGCATCGTCTCCGGGTCCCGGACCGCGAGCTCCGACTCGATCCGGCCCCGTGTCTGATTGGCTTCGCTGTCGCCGTGGTGCCGGGCGCAGGCCTGCCATCGTGCGGCCAGCGCCTCGTCGCCGAGGTCGGCCAGCTCCTTGCCGGGCGGGGTGTCGCGCCACAGGGTCCGGTCCTGCTCGAGCCGCGCGGTCTCGATCCTCTCGGCGCGGGCCTGCCTGCCCTGCTGGGCCGCCTCGGCGATCATCACCCCCGCCATCAGCGTCCCCTGTGCCCGGCTGTTGGTGTCGGCCTCCAGGTCCGGCCCGTCGTACCTCAGGTCGTTCATGCGCTGCCCGTCCTCGTCTCGTCGATGCCGCCCTGTCGCTGTCCCCGCTTCTGCGCTGCCGGGGCGACGGCCGACGCTCCTTGCACGGTCTGGGTGCGGCGCGGTGCCGCGGCGGTGATCTGCTCGACGGTGGAGGCGGTGCTGGCCGCGACCCTGGCCGCTTCGCCCGTGTCGGTCCTGGCCCACAGCCGCAGCAGGCGGGTGTACATCGCCCAGGCCCGCACCAGCTCGGCATCCTCCTTGGTGCGCCCCCTCGGCAGGTCCGCGATCCCGTCGAGCAGCCCGGTGATCCCGGCCGCGGCGCTCCGATCCACCCGGCCGGGTTCCCGGGCCGCCCGTGCGGCCTCGGCGGCGGCGGTGTGCCAGGTGCCGTCGCGGTCGGCTTCGACTGCTTCGGCGGCGGCCCACAGCGCGTCGGCCCCCGCCGCGATGTGGCCGCGCAGGGCCGCGAGTGTGTCCGGGGTAGCGGCCGATGCGGCGGCCGCCAGAAGGTCGACCAGCTCGGCCAACTCCTTGCCCCCGCTGCCGGGGGCTGCTGCTGCGCGGGCGTCCCAGCGGGCCTGCAGGGCGGGGGCGCTGAGGTCCCGGCCGAGCGTGCGGCCCGAGAACGCCACCGGGACACCCTTGGCGTCGGTGTAGTCCGCGGTGTGGAACGCGACGCCGAGGAACGTGCCCGGCCGCTGATCCGATGGACGGGTGAACGTGGCGGTGATCCCCTCCGCGGCCAGCCTGGCGGTGAAGTCGGCCGGACCCCGCGAGGCCACCGCCGCCGAACGCACCGCCCGGCCCAGCCGCAGCCGCTGCTCGGTGCGCATCCCCCTCCTGGCCGCGATCTCGGTCTCGGCCAGGGTCGGCTCCCGGTGCGCAGCGCCGGTCCCGGTGCCGGTGGCCGTCAGGCGCCACGACCGCTCGAAGCCGTTGCACACCCCACGGACCAACGCGTAGTCGTTGGCCATGAACGTGCGGTCCACCGCGTCCCCGAAACGCGTCCGCCCGGCCAGCGTCGCGGCGATGTGGATGTGGTCGTTGCCCGCCGCGCTCAGGCCGTGCCGCACCGCCACCCAGCGCACCGCCCCGGCCTGGTCGTCCTCCAGCCCGACCGCTTCCGCGACGGCCTCGGCGACCTCCCGCCAGTGGGCGTCGGACAGGCTGCCATCGCCGGCCGGGATCGCGACCGAGCAGTGCCACACGGTGTCCGCTTTGCCCAGCAGCCCGGCTGCCCGCAGCTCGGTCTTCAGGTCCGCGATGAGCGGGGCCAGATCCGGCTCGCCGTCCGCGGCCACCGGCACTGTCTCCCCGGGCAGTCCGCTCCAGTGCGCGACCACGTGCGGGTCGGTGTGCTCGTTGTGCTTGCCGGGGCCGAAGAGGTAGGCCATCAGCCCGCCCACGTCCCGGCCACGCTTGATCTTCGAGATCATGCTGCTGCTCCCGTCTTGGCGGCGTCGCTGATCGACCCGGACAGCTCCAGGCAGGCACGGATCGCCGCGTCGACCCGTTGCCGTATCTCGTCCAGCTGCTCGTCTGCCCCGCGTCCGCGGGAGGCTCGGGCACTCTCGATCTGGGCCAGGTTCGTGGCCACCCGCCGCAGCGCCTTGCGCAGCGCGAACACCGCGCCCCACGCCTCCCCCAGCAGCGGACGGGCCGACTCCGGATCCTCCAGCAGCTGGCCGAGCCACGCCCCGATTGCCAGGCCCTGGCTGGCTGCGGCCGCCTCGACTCGCGCGCGTTCCGCGGCGGTGACCTTCGTCTTCACCTGGCGGCCGCGGCGCTCGCCTTCCCCGGCAACCGCGGTCCGCCGTCCAGCGGCGGGCTGCAACCCTTCCGCGTGCGCGCGCTTGGCCCGTTGCGGTGCCCTGAACACTGAGGCCCCGTCCGCGATCGCTGTCATGGCCTCATCGATCCGGACCGACACGCGGTCGAGGACGGCGGCCAATTCGGCGTCGGTCACCTTCCGGCCGATGTGCTCCCCGACGGCCACCTGGTTCACCGCGCCGCCCACCCGGGCAACCCGCGCCCGCACGTCTGCCAGGGCCTCCAACTGGGCCTCGCTCAGGCCCGGCCGCGCCAGCGCCGCATCCTCCGCAAGCAGCCCGATCCAGGCCCCCAGGGCCAAGCCGGCGCGCTCCGCGCGGGCGTCCAACCGGCTCCATGCATCCTCGGACACCTTGGTCACGACACGCAGTTCGCGGCCCGGCTGCCCCGCTCTGGTCACTCGGCGCCGGCCCCGCCGCGACCGCTCCCGCACCCGCGCCGCTGATGGCGGGGCGGGGTTCTCAGTGGTGCTCACGCATCGCAGTTTGCCGCGCCCTCGCGGCCGAACCTAGCGCAAGGTGCCCTTGCGCATTATCTCGCTCTGCCCTGCTTCCCCGTGTCCTGCCGGGTGACCGACCTACGCTGGCCGGGACCGGACTCCGGCTGTGGCCGGAACCTTGGAATCAGTTGGAGGAATAGCACATGAAGAACGCGACCGCAGTAGCACGAGCAGTCGCCCGCGACGCCGAGGCACGCGCCAAGACCGTACTGGCCGACGTCCTGGCCGCACATACGTCACTGCGCGAGGCCGAAGCCGCCATCACCGCTGCGGCGACTGCCAAGGCCGCCGCACACCCGGCATTGGCCCGCGCCATCGACACCGCGCTGGCCGCAGGTATCACCACAGAACAACTGACCGGCCTCGGCATCGATGTCCCATCCGCGCGAACGCGCCGCCGAGCATCCCATGCAGCGCGGGCAGCCAACCAATCAGATTCTGGAGTGCCACGCGGCCCTGCCGTCGAAGGCCAGCACCAGGAGCCCCCGACAGCCGCGGCCGCGGATCCGGTGTGACCGCCCCCTCCGCGCACGCATGGCCAGCGGTGCCGAACTAGGCGGAAGGCATCGGCCTGCCGCAAGACCTTGACGACTTCCGCTGTCGCCCACGGGGCGGGCCTCCTGCCTGGCCCGCACCAAACTTGTGGCGGATGCGGCAAGCATCACATCATTACCTCCGGCGTCGTACTGTGCAGCCGCCCCTTGTTACTTCTGCTGCGGGGCCGAGGACGGTCAGCGCGTTACTTCGAGCGACTATCGCGCCCCCGGCAAGCAAGAGCCTGCCTCGGTCGCGGCCAGGCCCGTGAAGGTGCGTCACATCGCCCGGAAGGACGCGGCATCACCAGCGGGCCGCAAGCGGCACGTCAGACATCT
>CAZECO010000050.1:7599-19184 GCA_964510455.1 uncultured Actinomycetes bacterium | reverse complement strand
AGCCTCCGCCGTCGCCCGCAGCCGCTCCAGCGTCACCCGCATGGTGGCGCGGTTGTGCTCGGCTCTGTCGCCGGGGATCACGAGCTGGCCGAGGGTGCGCATGGGCAGGCTGATCAGTCCTTCCCGCCGGTCGACCCAGGTCTCGGTGACCAGCGTCGTGCCGTCCGGCTGAGGATGGAACTCATACGTCCAGCGCGAGACGCCCATCGGCCCGAAATCGACATCGAACTCGAAGACGCTGCCGCGGTCGGCGCGGCGCACCGTGCAGTAGGTCCACCAGCGCACCGGGCCTCGCTTGTTCCACCCGACGAAGCGATCGCCGACCGCCGGTTGCGCGGCGGAACCGCGGGCGCCGGTGGCCTCCGGCGACCATTCGCCCATCCTGGCCACGTCGCTGATGAGGTCGTAGAGCTCTTCAGCGGGCGCCGCGATGTTCTCCGACTCGGTCGCTGATCCGGCCACAGCTACACCCCCGCAAGCAGCGAGGTTGCCAGCCCGATCAGCAGCACCAGGACCAGGAAGGACAGGTCCAGACTGACCTGCCCCAGCCGCAGCGGCGGGATGAAGCTGCGCAGGAACCGCAGCGGTGGGTCGGTGACGGTGTAGATCGCTTCGGCGAGGACCAGCACCGGGCCCTTGGGCTCCCAGGAACGGGCGAAGAGTTGGACGTAGTCCAGCACCAGCCGGCCCAGCAGGATCAGGAAGTAGATCCACAGGAACGTGGCGATGACGTCCGCGACGGCGCTCACCGGTCAGCTCTGGTTGAAGAAGCCATCCCGCGCCTGACGGACGGCTGGCGCATCGCGCACATCCACGTTCTGCGGGGACAGCAGGAACACCTTGTTCGTGACCCGCTCGATCGTTCCATGCAGGCCGAAGATCAGCCCGGCTGCGAAGTCGACGATGCGCTTGGCATCGGAATCGTCCATCTCGGTGAGGTTCAGGATCACCGGGTGCCCGGACCGGTACTCCTCGCCGACCCGCCGCGCGTCGTTGTACGACCGGGGGTGGACGGTGTGGATCGCGCTGAATTCCGCGGTCGAGACGGCCACGGAACCGCCGGACGGGGCGTACTGGCGCTCCGTATCGGGGAGGCGGACCGGCCCTGGATCGCTGACGGGGCTCAGCCGCCGCTCCCCTGCGTGGTCGCTGTAGTCGTCGTAGTGGGAGGTCATCGGGTCGTCTTCGACGAGGCCGAGGTAAACGCCGATCTTGCGCATTGCATTTGCCATTTCCGCTCCTCGCGTGGGGGAAGGTCTTCGCCACGAGGTGACCCGTGACCATGACATTACCTGACGGGTTGACGTTCTCCGAACACCGCACTTCCGATGCGGACGTGTGTCGCCCCGGCAGCAATGGCGGCGACGAAATCGTGGCTCATCCCGGCAGAGATGCCGTCGGCCGCCGGGTGCCGCTGGCGCAACCCGGCGGAGACCGCCGCGATCCGGCTGAACGCTGCCGCGGGGTCTGCGCTCAGCGGGGGCAGGGTCATCACCCCCGCCAGGATCAGCCCCGGCTCATCGGCGATCGCATCCGCGAGGGCCGGGACTTCGGCCGGCTCCGCACCGCCCCGTCCGGCGGCCTGCACTCCGGCCGCCATGTCGGCCAGGGACACCTGGACGAAGGCCCCCAGCTCCCGGCCGGCGTCCCGGGCCCCGCTGCCGAGCCCTGTGACGACCTTGCGCCGGTCGACCGAATGCACGTAGTGCGCGACCCGACCGATCGCGTGCGCCTTCTTCGACTGGATCTGGCCCACGAAGTGCCAGATCAGCTCTGGGTCGGGCAGCGCCTGCGCCTTGGCAAGCAGTTCGTCGGCGCGGTTCTCCCCGAAGTCGCGGACGCCGAGGTCGCGCAGGAGCGCGATGTCGTCGACCGGCCAGGTCTTGCTGACCGCGATCAGGGTCACGCTCCCGCGGACCCGGCCGGCAGCCGCGCACGCCGCCGAGACCTGCTCATCGACCGTGCCCAGGCGGTCGGCCAGTTCCCGCTGACGCTGCGTCATGGGTCACCCCCGAGCACTGCCAGCACGCCGTGCCGGCCGGTCGTGCCGTCGCGCCGGAAGGAGAACAGGTCGGGCTCCTCTGCTGTGCACCTGGGGTCCGGCCCGATGCTCGCGACTCCCGTGCCCTGCAGCTGCCACACGACCGCCGCGGAGATGTCCAGCGACGGGCGGCCGTCCTCGGTCGTGGCGGCAGCCGGCGGAGCCGCCGCGCCGACCTGGTCGCGCACCTGCTCCGCCACCGCGTAACAGCCGGAACAGATCGCGGGACCGAGCCT
This sequence comes from uncultured Actinomycetes bacterium, assembly GCA_964510455.1. Taxonomy (GTDB): domain Bacteria; phylum Actinomycetota; class Actinomycetes; order S36-B12; genus CAVXYG01. The sequence continues at coordinate 16,907 of CAZECO010000050.1, read as the reverse complement.
GGCGAGCATGTCCTGCGGCGCGGCGCCCAACTCCGCCAGCGCGGCGACGGTGGCTTCCACAACACCGGCGATCACACCCCGCCACCCGCAGTGGAACACCCCGACACCGTCGATGTCCGGGGCGGCGACGACTCCGGCGACACAATCGGCGGCCAGCGCCAGCAGCGCCAGCCCGGGCACCGTGGTGACCAACCCGTCGCCCGGATCAGCTGTTCCCGGATGCGTGGCGGTGTGGACGCGGCTGCCGTGGTCGGCCCGGACGACCGCGACTTGCGGCGCTCCCAGGCGGTTCGCGGCGCGCAACCGGTTCTCGGCGACATGCTGCGGATCGTCGCCGACGTGGTCGCCGAGGTTGAGCGTGTCCCAGGGGGAACGGCTGACCCCGCCGCGGCGGTCGGTGAAGACCAGCCGGACGGGGCCGAGACGTTCGATCTGCGGCAGCGTCACTGCAACCAGACGGGCAGGTCGATGCCGTCGCCCGGCTCGTTGTCGAACTCGATCTTGCGGGGAACCACCGGGGTGCCGTACTCGCCGACCACGGCCGGGGCTGGCTGCTGACGCGCTTCCCTGCCCCGGACGTCCACGATGGGTTCGCGGTCCCGGGAGGTGGCCACGACCTTCTCCTCCTGCGCCCGGAGCCTGGGCAGCCCGCCGTCGAAGCCCGCCGCGATCACCGTGACGCGGACCTCGTCGCCGAGGGTGTCGTCGATGACCGCACCGAAGATGATGTTCGCCTCCGGGTGCGCCGCCTCCGTGACGAGGCGGGCGGCCTCGTTGATCTCGAACAGACCGAGATCCGAGCCGCCGGCGATCGACATCAGCACGCCGTGCGCTCCGTCGATCGTGGCCTCCAGCAGGGGCGAGTTGATGGCGCCCTCGGCGGCGGTCACCGCGCGGTCCTCGCCGCGGGAGGATCCGATGCCCATCAGCGCTGAGCCCGCGCCCTCCATCACGGACTTCACGTCGGCGAAGTCCAGGTTGATCAGACCGGGGGTGGTGATCAGGTCCGTGATGCCGGAGACGCCCTGCAGCAGCACGTGATCGGCCTGCCGGAACGCGTCGATCATGCTGATCTTGCGGTCGGTCAGCGAGAGCAGCCGATCGTTGGGGATCACGATCAGGGTGTCCACCTCGGAGCGCAGCGACTCGATGCCCTCCTCGGCCTGGGCACCGCGGCGGCGGCCCTCGAAGTTGAACGGCCGCGTCACCACGCCGATGGTCAGCGCACCGATGCCGCGGGCGATCCGAGCTACGACCGGCGCCCCGCCGGTGCCGGTTCCGCCGCCCTCGCCGGCCGTCACGAAGACCATGTCCGCGCCCTTGAGGACCTCTTCGATCTCTGCGGCGTGGTCCTCGGCAGCCTTGCGCCCGACTTCGGGGTTGGCGCCCGCACCCAGGCCCCTGGTCAGGTCCCGGCCGATGTCGAGCTTGACGTCGGCGTCGCTCATGAGCAGCGCCTGGGCGTCGGTGTTGATCGCGATGAACTCGACACCCTTCAGTCCGACCTCGATCATCCGGTTGACGGCGTTCACCCCGCCGCCGCCGATACCCACGACCTTGATCACGGCCAAGTAGTTCTGTGGAGCAGCCACGGCCACCATCCCTTCTCGCCCACCCTGCGGTGGATCCCCATTTCGGCCCGCGGCAGGACACTGCATTCAACTTCTCGTTGAGGGTTAATCCCTGCCCCCTACCGCCGCAGCGACACTAGGAGGGCGCTAGAGGGCGTGCAAGCCATTGGCGCGAGGAAACGCCGAACTTTCTCGCCTGATTGAAGCGGCACTTCAGGGTTCGCCCGGCATCCGGGCGCTGCTATCGGGGCGGCGCCGGAATCCCTTGGACCGCAGGGCGTTCCGGCACCGTGACGTTGATCGACGCGGCGCCGGTGGACGCCAGCTGCAGCGCGATGGTGAGCTTGGCAGCCAGCCTGTCGGTCGGGTCCCCGAGGTGCACGGTGGCGGCCGACGCAAGCCTGAGGTTCACCGATCCAGCCGGCTCACCGATCACCGCGTCGATCTGGCCGAGCATTTCCGGCGGGATCCGGCTGGCCGCGAACAGGGCGGCCGCACGGGCGGCGGCGTCCGGCGCCTCGATCAGGGGCAGGCCGGCTGGCCGCTCCGGGACGCTGCGGATCTCCCCGCCCTGCGCGTCCACCACCACGAACCCGCCCGTCGAGGCGGCGATCGCCGCAGCCGGTGTCTGCTCGCTCACGATGACGGCCAGCGTGTTCCACCATGCCCAATCGAACTCCGCGCCATCGATGCCCTCGATCGAGACGATCCGGTCGACGGCCTCGTCCGCGCGCAGCGATGCGAAGCTGTCCCCCACCGCGACGCCGAGGGCTGCCGCGACCTGTGGCTGGAGGTCGGCGCTGGCACCGTCGATGGTGATGGCCCCGATCGCCAACGGCGAGTTCGTGCTCATCCCGATCGTGCCGGTGACCAGAACGGCGGCGACTGCGACACCCGCTGAGATCCGCCAGGACGGGCGCAGGCGCTTGCGGCGCGAGGATGGGACCGGCCGATCCGCCTCCCCAGATGCCAACGCCGAGTCGGAATCGGCGGTATCAGCGACCTGCGCGCCCGGCTCACTCATCGGGCCGCTCGCGCTCGCGCAGGAGTTCGAGCACCTCACCGGCCAGCAGGCCGATGTCGCCGGCGCCCAGCGTCATGATGATGTCGCCCGGCTTCGCGAACTCCACGAGCCGCCGCGGCACCTGCGACCAGGAGGGTTCGAAGGTCACCCGGTCCGGCGGCAGCGGAACCGCGGCCGCCATCGCCTGTCCGCTGGCTCCCGGGATCGGCGTCTCACCGGGTGCGAACACCTCAAGCACGATCGCGCGATCGGCGATGCCTAGCGCCTCGCCGAACTCTTTGCTGAACAGCGCGGTGCGGTAGTAGTGATGGGCCTGGAACGCCACGATTACGTCGCCGTCCCCGGCGAAGTCCTGCGCCGCGAGCAATGTGGCGGCGATCTCGGTGGGGTGATGGGCGTAGTCGTCGTAGACCCGCACGCCGGCCGCTTCACCGCGGTAGTCGAAGCGCCTGCTGGTGCCGGAGAATGCCTTCAGGCCCGCCATGATGTCAGCCGCCTGGTACCCCAGCACCTGGGCGACCGCGAACGCCGCAGTCGCGTTCAGTGCGTTGTGCAGCCCCAGCACCTGCATCTGCACCACGCCGCCGTCGCCGAACGCGGAGGTGATCTCGATGGTGTACCCGGTGGGCCCGGGCTCCACCACCCGCAACCGGTAGTCGGCATCCGCACCGGTGCCGTAGGTGCGCAGCACCACTCCGCTGTTCCGGACACGATCGGCGAGGGCCGCTGAGCCGGGGTCGTCGAGACAGATGATGGCGACACCGTCGCGTCGCATCACGGAGGCGACGAATTCGTCGAACCCGGCCTCCAGGGCGGGCAGATCGCCCCAGAAGTTCAGGTGATCGGCCTCGACATTGGTCACCACGGCGATGTACGGCTCCAGCCGCAGGAAGCATCCGTCCGACTCGTCGGCCTCCACCACGATCCACTGCGAACCGGTGTACTGGCCGTTCGAGCCGGTGTGGCTCATCTCCGAACCGACGATGTAGGAGGGGTCGGCGCCGCAGTACTGCAGCGCCGCCGCGACCATCGATGTGGTGGTCGTCTTGCCATGAGTCCCGCCCACCGCGATCGGCTTGGCGGGCCGCATGACGGATGCCAGCGCGGCGGAGCGCTCCATGACCCGCAGGCCGCGGGTGCGCGCCGCGGCCAGTTCGGGGTTGCTCTCCGGGACCGCCGTCGAGTACATCACCGTGTCGGCCCCGCCCAGCTGCGACGCATCGTGCCCGACGAAGGTGGTCGCGCCGCGCGAGCGCAGGTCGGCCAGCCGCTTGCTGTCCTTGGCGTCGCTGCCGGACACCGTGACGCCGCGGTCGAGCAGGATCCGCGCGATCGCGCTCATCCCCGCCCCGCCGATGCCCAGGATGTGGACCTTCCCGAGTCGATCGACATCGACAACCTCGAGATCCGACGCCACACTTGCCACGTTCGGTCCGTCAGTCATGGCCCGCTCCCTTCCGGGCTGCCGCGGCCTGCAGCACCAGGCGCGCAAGCCGGGCATCGCCGTCACGGACACCATAGGCAGCCGCCGCCGCGGACATCGCGCCCAGCCGGGCAGGGTCGCCGAGCAGCTCGTCGATCACCGCGGCGAAGCGCTGCGCCGTCATCTGTGCGTCATCGACCAGTTGGCCGCCGCCGGCTGCGACCACCGGCTCGGCGTTGAAGCGCTGCTCCCCGTTGCCGATCGGGAACGGCACGTACACCGCCGGCAGGCCCACCGCGGCGATCTCCCCGCAGGTCATGGCGCCGGATCTGCACACCGCAAGGTCCGCAGCCGCGTAGGCCAGGTCCATCCGATCGATGTAGGGGACCGCGACGTATTGGCAGGCCCCTGCGGGAGCCGAGGGGATTTCGGAGGGGTCCGCCTTGGGGCCGACCGCGTGCAGAATGGTGATCGCACGATCCGCCAGCCCGGGCAGGGCCCCCCACACCGCCTCGTTGAGCCGCTTCGCCCCCTGCGAGCCGCCGAAGACCAGGACGCACGGGGCCTGGGGATCCAGGCCGAAATACGACCGCCCCTCCGGGCGCGTCCCGGCCCGGTCCAGACCGGAGATCGCGGTGCGCAGCGGCAGCCCCAGCCGCACTGCTCCGGGCAGGCTGCCGGCATAGTTCTCCGCGACATAGGGCGTGAACCGGATTCCCACCTTGTTGGCCAGACCGGGTTTGGCGTTGGCCTCGTGGATCACGATCGGGATCTTCAGCGACCGTGCGGCCAGGTAGGCCGGGATGGCGACATAGCCGCCGAACCCCACGACGACATCGGCCTCCACCCGCCGCAGCACCTCCTTCACCGCGGTCACCGAGGACCGCAGGCGTCCCGGCAGCGTCACCAGCTCCTTGCCCGGCCTGCGCGGCAGGGGGACCGGGGGGATGAGCTCCAGCGGGTAGCCGCGGGCAGGGACCAGGCGGGTCTCAAGGCCCTTCCGGGTCCCCAGCGCGGTGATCACCACGTCGGGCACCGTGCTGCGCAGATGGTCGGCGAGGTTCATCGCAGGCTCGATGTGCCCAGCAGTGCCGCCACCGGCAACCACGACACTGATCCCCATCACGGGCCCTCCATCACCGAGTCCCGCTGCTGCGGGGCCTTGTTCGTGGCGGGCGGCCGCCGCCGCGGTCCGCCCCTGCCGTGCACGACGTACTTGGTCAGCACCAGGACCATCCCGATCCCCATCAGAATCGGGATCAGCGATGATCCTCCGGAGGACAGGAACGGCAGCGTGACCCCGGTTACCGGCAGCAGCCGCAGGGTCCCGCCGACGTTGGTGACGACCTGGATGATCAGCCATACCGCCATACCCGCCGCGAACAGCTGCACGTAGCGGTCCGGCGAAAGGTGCACCAGGCGCAGGATCGCGAAGACCAGCAGCGAGAACAGCACCAGCACGCTGAGGGTCCCCACCAGCCCCAGCTCCTCGCCGAGGACGGCGAAGATGAAGTCGGTGTGGGCCGCCGGCAGCGTGCCCCACTTCTCGCGGCTGGCTCCCAGGCCGACGCCGAACAGCCCGCCGGTGCCGAAGGCGTACATCCCCTGGGTCACCTGCCAGGCGCCATCCAGCCGATCAGCGTCGGCGTTGAGGAACGAGGTGAACCGTTGCACGCGATAAGGGGCTGTCCAGGCCAGGAAGGCGACACCCGCCAGGGCGACCGACCCGGCCGCCGCGAACAGCCGCAGCGGTGCGCCGGCGACGAACAGCAGGCCCATCAGGATGACGGCCAGGATCATGGCATTGCCGAAGTCGCCCTCGGCCAGCACCAGCACGATCAGCAGGCCCCCCACTGGAAGGACCGGCACCAGCAGGTGCGGCCAGTCGGTGACCCGGTAGTACTTGCGTGCCAGGGTGTCGGCGCCCCACAGGATCAGCGCGAGCTTCGCGAACTCGCTCGGCTGGATCCGCAGCGTCCCTCCCACCCCGATCCAGTTGCGCTGGCCGGCGACTTCGATGCCGATGCCCGGGATGAGGACCAGCACGAGCAGTCCGATGACGGTGATCAGGAACGGCAGGGCCATGATCCGCAGGGTCGCGATGGGCAGTCGGGAGATCATGACCAGCGCGACCACACCGACCACTGCGAACATGCCCTGCTTGCTCACCGCCGCCAAGCTGCTTCCGCTGTTCTGGATGCTGAAGATGGCCGACGCCGACCAGACCATGAGCAGCCCCAGGGACAGCAGCAGGAACGTCGCGCCGACGATCAGGTACGGGATGGAGCGGGGCCGGCTGAGGATGCTCGTGACCGCCTGGAGCGCGCGCATCGGTCGGCTCGGCTCACGCCGCTGGCCCGGTGTCTCCATCGCGACCTTCCTGCATCCGAAGCACTGCCGCGGCGAACTCATCGCCGCGATGTCCGAAGTTGCGGAACATGTCCCACGACGCGCACCCCGGTGCCAGCAGCACGCAGTCACCCGGCAGCGCCGCCGAGGCCGCAGCCTCGACTACCTCGGCCATCGCCCCAGTGTCCGTTCTCGCGATATCGATCCTGGGCACATCCGGCGCGTGTCGGGCCAACGCGTCGGCGATCACCTCGCGGTCGACGCCGAGCAGGACCACTGCACGAAGGTGGCCGCGGGCCTTCTGCACGAGTTCGTCGTACGACTGGCCCTTGGCCATCCCACCGGCGATCCAAACGACCTTCTCGAACGCCAGCAGCGAGGTCTGGGCGGCGTGCGTGTTGGTCGCCTTGGAATCGTCGACGTACTGCACCCCTTTGACCGTGGCCACGTGGGCGATGCGGTGGGAGGCCGGGCGGAAGGTGCGCAGGCCGTCTCGCACGGCGCGCGGGGGCACCCCCCAGGCGCGTGCCAGCGCAGCCGCCGCCAGGGCATTGGCGACCTGGTGCGGGGCAGGGGGGTGGACATCGGCCAGCGCAGCGAGTTCCTGGGCGTTGTTCCGGCGATCGTCGATGAACGCCCGATCCACGAGCAGATCGTCCACCACGCCGAGCTCGGACAGGCCGGGCACCGACAGCGTGAAGCCGACGGCACGGCAGCCGTCGACCACGTCGGCCTGCTCCACCATCTGCAGCGTGGCCGGATCCGCCGCGTTGTACACGGCTGCGATGCGCGTGCGCTGGTAGGCCTTCGCCTTGGCCGCCACATAGTTGTCGAACGAGCCGAAGTGGTCGACGTGGTCCTCGGCGACGTTCAGGCAGACCGTGGAGTGCGGGCTCACGGTGTGCCAGAACGGCAGCTGAGGGGCGCCGATCTCGACGGCCACCACATCGAGCCGCTGTTGGGTCACCGCGCTCACCAGCGAGTTGCCGATGTTGCCCGCCGCGACCGTGGCCGCCCCCGCCGCCCGCAGGATGGACTCCAGCATCAGCGTGGTGGTGGTCTTGCCGTTGGTCCCCGTCACCACCAGCCAGTCGGCGGCGTGCTCGGGGTCCCGCAGCCGCCACGCGAGCTCCAGCTCCCCCCACACCGGCACGCCTGCCGCTGCTGCGGCCGCGATGATCGGCGCGGTCGGCGGGAAGCCCGGGGACACCACGAGCAGGTCGACGCCCGCGGGGAGGTCGGCGGCGTTGCCGAGGCGCACCGTCGCCCCGAGAATGCCCAGCACCTTGGCCCGCTCCTGGCGGTCGGCATCGTCGCCGCCATCGACCGCGACGACCTGTGCGCCGCGCTCGAGCAGGGCCTCCACGCACGCGAACCCAGCGACGCCGATGCCCGCCACAGCGACCCGCAGCCCGCGAAGTTGGATGATCTCGGAACCCGTGCTCATGTGGTAACCCATTCGGCGTAGAAGATCGTCAGTCCGAGCCCCACCATCAGCGCATGGATGATCCAGAAACGCACCACGATGAGGATCTCCGGCCAGCCCAGCAGCTCGAAGTGGTGATGCAGCGGGGCCATCCGGAAGATCCGCTTTCCGGTGAGCTTGAACGATCCGACCTGCAGGATCACCGACACGGTGATCACCACGAACAGCCCGCCGAGCAGCACCAGCAGCAGCTCGGTGCGCGACATGATCGCCAGTGCGACCACGGCTCCACCGATGGCCAGCGACCCGGTGTCGCCCATGAAGATGCTTGCCGGCGAGGTGTTCCACCACAGGAAGCCGAACACGGCGCCGGCGCAGGCGGCAGCGAAGACCGCGAGGTCCAGCGGATCGCGGACGGTGTAACAGGGATCCAGGGTCTCCTTGACGCACTGGTTGTTGAACTGCCAGATAGCCATCAGCAGGTAGGCCACGAAGGTGATCAGGACCGCGCCGCTGGCCAGCCCGTCGAGGCCGTCGGTGAGGTTCACGCCGTTGGTCGCCGCCGTGACCAGCAACCAGATCCAGATCAGGAACACCCCCATCGGGATGGTCCACGAGAAGTCCCGGATGAAGGAGATCGCCTGCGAGGCGACGTCCTGCCCGTACTCGTCGGGGAACTGCACCGAGAGCGCGGCGAACGAGATCGCTACGGAAGCCTGGCCCAGCAGTTTGGTGCGGGCGCGGATCCCGGTCGATCGCTGCTTGAAGATCTTCAGGTAGTCGTCGGCCATCCCGACCAGGCCGAGGCCCACCATCAGGTACAGCGCCAGCAGCCCCGTCGCCGTCGGCATCTCGAAGAAGATCAGGTGGGTCCCGAAGTACCCGATGATCACCCCGGCGAGGATCGCCAAACCGCCCATGGACGGAGTTCCGCGCTTTCCCTCGTGCTCGGGGTACTTCACATCGCTGGTGGACTGCCGGATCGCCTGGGAGTAGCCGTGCCGGCGCAGCATCCGGATCAGGGTCGGTGTGCCCAGCAGCGACACCAGGCCCGAGAGACCGGCGGCGAGGACGACGAGCCTCATGGGCGACCCCCCTGATCGCCCGCCGGACCAGCCAGGACCGCCTCGGCCACCCGCTCCAGCGCGATGCCGCGCGAGGCTTTCACCAGGACGATGTCGCCGGGTCCAACCTGGGCGCAGACCAATGCCGCCGCGGACTGCGCGTCGGGCACCCAGACGGACTCCTCCCCCCAGGATCCCTCGTGGCTCGCCCCCAGCTCGATCGGTTTGGCGCCCGGTCCGACGGCGACCGTCTTGCCGATGTTCAGCCTCACCGCCAGCCTGCCGATCGCGTCGTGCTCCGCCGCGGAGTCGGTACCGAGCTCCAGCATCTCTCCCAGCACGGCCCACGTGCGCCCGCGGCTCACCCGGCCCATTGCGGCCAGCGACTTCAGCGCCGCCCGCATGGACTCCGGATTGGCGTTGTAGGCGTCGTTGATGACGATCACGCCCG
>CAZECO010000050.1:0-7499 GCA_964510455.1 uncultured Actinomycetes bacterium | reverse complement strand
GCCCGCATGGACTCCGGATTGGCGTTGTAGGCGTCGTTGATGACGATCACGCCCGTGGGCGAGGTCTGCACATCCATCCGCAGGGCCGAGCGCGAGGTGGCTGTAGACAACGCATCGGCGACGGTCCGCAGGTCCATGCCCAGTGCGAAGCCGACCGCGGCAGCGGCAGCGGCATTGGCTGCCTGATGCTCGCCGTGGACCCGCAGCGCGACTTCGGCCGCGTCCCCTCCGTGGGCGAGGGTGAACCGCGGACGCGCCAGCTCGTCGAGTTGCAGCGAGTCGATCCGCACGCTCGCCGCGGGCGACTCGCCGAAGGTGAGGACCTGGGCGTCGGTGACGGTTGCCAGTTCGGCCACGACCGGATCGTCGGCATAGAGCACCGCCGTGCCGCTGGCCGGCAGGTCGGCGATGACTTCGCTCTTGGACCTGGCGATGGCCTCCCGGCTGCCGAACTCGCCGAGGTGCGCGCTGCCGACGTTGAGCAGCACTCCGATAGTGGGCGAGGTGATGCCGCACAGGTACGCGATGTGCCCGACTCCCCGAGCGCCCATCTCCAGCACCAGGGTCCGCGTGGACTCGTCCGCCTCCAGCACGGTCAGCGGCAGCCCGACCTCGGTGTTGAACGACCCGGCCGGGGCGACCACCGGACCCCGCTGCGCCACCACCGCGGCGATCAAATCCTTCGTGCTGGTCTTCCCCGAGGAGCCGGTCACGGCCACGACATCGAGGTGGGGCAGGCGATCGATAACCGCTCGGGCGAGCGACCCGAGCGCCTCCACGGAATCCTCGACGACGATCGTCGGCACACCGGTCGGCCGTTCCCCGAGCACACCGGCAGCGCCCGCTGCCGCGGCGTCGGCGGCGAAGTCGTGCCCGTCGACCCGTTCCCCCACGATGGCGACGTACAGCTGCCCGGGCTGGATCAGCCGGGAATCGGCCGCGGCCCCGGTGATCAGCGGGTCGGTCGGCGACGGGTCGTGCAGGACCCCGCCGACGATGCGGGCTACCTCCGACAGCGTCAGTGCAATCATGATCGGTCCAACCGTGCCACGCCGGGCAGCCGGATTGCCTGAAGAGCCTCGGTCCGATCATCGAACGGACTGATCACGCCCTGCGCCTCCTGGCCCTGTTCGTGGCCCTTCCCGAGTACCAGCACCACGTCGCCCGGGGAGGCTGCCAACACGGCTGTACGAATCGCCTCCCGACGGTCGGCCAACTCGCGCACCCGGTGGATGAACATCGCGGGAACACCCGCGATGATCTGCGACCGGATGGTCGCGGGGTCCTCGGAGCGCGGGTTGTCATCGGTGACGAACACCTTGTCCGCGGTTGTGGCAGCGATCTCGCCCATCCGTGGCCGCTTGTCGCGGTCCCGGTCGCCCCCGCACCCCATCACCACGATCACCGACCCGATGGCCAGGTCCCGGGCAGCTGCGATGACCCTGCGCACGGCGTCCGGCGTGTGGGCGTAGTCGACGAAGACCGGGAACCCGGCGAGGTTCGTGCCGATCCGTTCCATGCGACCCGGCACTGAGCGGGCAAGGAGCAGACCTGAGCGGGCATGCTCCGGCTGGACACCCGCGCTCACCAGGCAGACGTATGCCCCCAGCGCGTTCGCCGCGTTGAACAGGCCCGGCAGCGGAGACTCCAGGCGCAGCGACCGGCCGTCCGGCCCCGCCACCGACATTGCCAGGTGGCCGGTCGGCGTCGGCTCGACACGCCATGCCGCCCAGTCGGGGTCGGCACCGGGGGGTTCGATGCTGCGGGCGGCCATCCCGTAGGTCTGCACCGGCAGGGTGGTGCTCTGCGCCAGGCGCACACCCCATTCGTCGTCGGTGCAGATCACCGCGGCTCTGCTGCGCCCGGGGGTGAACAGCAGCGCCTTGGCGGCGTAGTACTCCTCCATGGTCCCGTGGAAGTCCAGGTGGTCCTGGGTGAGGTTGGTGAACATCGTCACGTCGAAGGTCAGCCCGTCGATGCGTCCCATGACGACCGCGTGGGAGGAGACCTCCATGACGACCGCGCTGACCCCGCGCTCGCGCATCAGCGCCAGCATCGCGTGCAGGTCCGGGGCCTCCGGCGTCGTGCGGGCCGACGGCAGGGTCTGATCATCGATCCAGATGCCGGTGGTGCCGATGATGCCGGTGCGATGCCCGGCAGCGCTTAGTCCGCCCTCCACGAGGTAACTGGTCGTCGTCTTGCCGTTGGTCCCCGTGATGCCGATCAGCAGCATGTCCGCGCCGGGGTCGCGGTACACCCAGCGGGACAGCTCCCCCAGGACGGCTCGCGGATTGTCCACAACGGCCGTGGGAAGGCCGCTGGCCAGGGCATCCGGCGCGCCGGCGGGGTCGGTCAAGATCGCGGCCGCGCCGGCCGCTCGCGCTTGCGGCAGGAACCCGATGCCGTGGGCGTTGGCCCCCGGCAGCGCCGCATACACATCCCCCGGCTGCACGGATCGGGAGTCGTTGGTGATCCCGCTGACCGCGCTCGCCGGCTCGGTGTGCTGCCACAGCAGTTGCGGGACGGCGCACTCGGCGAGCAGCCGCGGAACGGGGGCAGGCCGCAGCGCCGTCATGGTGCTGTCGGAATCGTCGGGATGGTCGAGGGGGCGGAGCCCGAGGGCGGGATCTCCAGCTTCGCCAGGGCCGCCTTCATCACCTCGACGAAGATCGGGCCTCCCAGCACGCCGCCGTAGTGCATGCCCCGGGGGTTGTCGATCCACACACCCACCACCACCTTCGGATCGTCGGCCGGCGCGACGCCCAGGAACGAGGCGGTGTATCCGCGGTAGCACCCGCACGCAGGGTCGACCCGCTCCGCCGTCCCGGTCTTGCCCCCCACGCGATAGCCCGGGATCCCCGCCTTCGGCGCCGTGCCGTCGCGGGAGACCACGCGCTCCATCATCTCCACGACCTGCTGCGCCGTCTGCGCGGTCACCACCTGCTGCGTCGCCGACGGCGCCGTCCGCTGGATCGTGCCGTCCGGGCGCACGTAGGCGTCGATCAGTTTCGGCTCCACGCGGACGCCGTCGTTGGCCAGCGTCGCGTAGACATCGGCGATCTGCAGCGCGGTCAGGGCCATCCCCTGGCCGAAGGCCAGCGACGGGAGCGTCAGCACCGACCAGGTGCTCGGGTTCGGGAGGATCCCGGGGGATTCGCCCGGGTACTGCAGTCCGGTCGTCCGCCCCACCCCGAACGCCTGCAGGTACTCGTACAGCTTCTCCCCCCCGATCTTCTCCGCCGCGAGGATGGTGCCGATGTTGCTGGACTGCGCGAGGACGCCGGCCAGGGTCAGCTGCAGGGTTCCGTGCGGCGTGTGGTCCTTGAACACATGGGGGCCCCGCGGCAGGCCGGGCGGCACGGTGAAGGGGGTGGTCGGCGTGGCCGCCCCTTCGTTGATCACCGCCGCATGGGTGAGCACCTTCATCGTGGACCCCGGCTCGAACGCGTTGGTGACCGGCCGGTTGCGCCAATCGTCCTCGCTGGACGCACCGGGGTTGTTCGGGTCGAAGGTGGGCACGCTCGCCATGGCGAGGATCCGGCCGGTGCCGACTTCCATGGCGACCACCATGCCGAAGTCCGCGCTCGAATCCTGCACGCGCTGGGCCAGCGCGTTCTGCGCCACCCATTGCAGGTCGGAGTCGATCGTCAGGCGCACCCCGGTGCCCGACACCGGCTCCACGGTCGAAACCTCGCTGCCGGGGATGATGCTGCCGTCGGGGCCCCGCTCCGCCCTCAGCTCGCCGGGCGTGCCCGCCAGCTCCTGTTCCAGCCCGTACTCCAGGCCGACGGCCCCGACGCCCTCGGCGTTGGTGAACCCCAGGACATTCGCGGCCAACGGCCCGTTGGGGTATTCGCGGGCGGTGAGCCGCTCGCTGAAGATGGCCTGCAGGGTGACGGGGTTGTTGTCCGGGTCGCTGCGCCAGTCCTGGATCGCGCGCCACTTGGCCGGCTCGACGCCCTTGGCCAGGTAGACGAAGCGCCGCTCGCCGGTCAGGTTCTTCTGCAGTTCCGCGCGGTCCAGCTCCAGAATCGTCGACAGTACCGCAGCGGTCCGCGCCGGGTTCTCCACCAGGGTCTGGTCGGCGGTGATGTTGCGGACCTCCACCGTCTGCGCAAGGGGCCGGCCCTCGGAGTCGTAGATGGGGCCCCGCTCAGCCGGGATGACTGCGGTCCGAAGCCGCTGGTCCAACCCGGCCGACGCGAGTTCGCCGGCGCGCAGGCCCTGCAGTTCCACCAGCCGGCCGGCGAACAGGCTGATCACGAACAGGAACACCAGCAGCACCACCGATGACCGGCGACGGGCACCGGCCACGGCGAACCGGGTCCGCGGGCGGCGCAGCCCACCGGGCGGCAGGGGATCGGGCGGCTGTTGGCGGGCCCGGGGTCCCGGGGGGGCGTCCAGGCGCGACATCAGTCCGCCTCCATTCCCACGACTGAGGCGCTGTCGCCGCTGGTGACCGGGGCGGGAGTTGCGAGGCTCGCGGCGTCGGGGATGACCTCCGTCCGCGACAGGACCGCGCCGTCCGCGCCCGGATCGACCGGAAGCGGCGCGGTCACCGGGGCGGACGGCGTCGGCGACGGCCTCGCTGCCCCGCTGCTGGGTCCCGGGCCGGCCGAAGGCGTCGGAGGGGGCGGGGGTGGCGGCGGGGGCAGGATCACCTGAGGAGCGGGAACGGGCGGCTCCGGCGGTGCGACCGCAGCGGTCAGCTCACCGGAAACCACCCCGGTCGCAGGGTCCAGGAACGCCGGGACGGCAGCAGGCACCATCCCCAGGGCGATGGCGGTTTGCTGCAGTGCGGCGGGCGAAGACAGCCCCTCGACGGCGACATGCAGCGCCTGCCGCTCCTCGGTCTTGCGGGCCAGGGAGCTCTCCAGCCCGCCCAAAGTGATCGCGCCGGCGGCCAGCGAGGTGTTGATGGCCAGTAGGGAGACCAGGCCCACCGCGAGCAGGAGTCCGACGGTGAGCGCGAACCGTCCGGACGCCAGACCGTGCGGCATGCGGAAACCGGGCCGGGCCGGCGCCGGGTCGCCGTCGCCGGCGGTGGGCGGCTCGCTCGACGCCGAGGCATGGCTGGGCCGATCGACCGCAGGGGCGCGGGTGGCGACGCTCATGCCGCCTCCCTGACCACCGCACGCAGCCGGACGGATGCCGCTCGGGGATTCGCCGCCACTTCGTCCGCAGTCGCGGTCTCCGCGCCACGGGTTAGCAGGCGGTAGGGCGCCGGGGCGCCCATCACGGGCAGGTCGAGAGGCGCGGGGGACGTGGTCGCGGCTGCGAACGCCCGCTTCACCATCCGATCCTCCAGCGACTGGTAGGACAGCACCACCGCCCGGCCCCGCACCGCCAGCGCCGAAAGCAGCTCGGGCAGGACCCGTCCCAGCGCACCGAGTTCGTCGTTGACCTCGACCCGCAGGCCCTGGAACACGCGCTTGGCGGGATTGCCGCCTGTGCGTCTAGCCGCAGCGGGGATCGCATCCTTGACGATCCGGGCAAGGGTGGCTGTCGAGGTGATCGGCCCGTCGGCCCGAGCGGCGACGACGGCCTGCGCGATGCGGAAGGCGAAGCGCTCCTCGCCATACTCGCGGAACACGCGTGCCAACTCCTTCGCCGAGTAGTCGTTGACTACGTCTATCGCCGACCTGGGTGCCGACTGGTCCATCCGCATATCCAACGGTGTGTCCCGAGCGTAGGCGAAGCCCCTCGCGGCGGAGTCCAACTGCAGGCTCGACACGCCGAGGTCGAGCAGTACCCCCGCCACGGCGCCGACCCCCAGGGAATGGAGGATGTCGGGCAGCTCGTCGAAGACCGCGTGCTCGAGCACCACGCGCGGCCGGGCGAAATCCAACCGCTGGCGGGCGATTGCCAGCGCCTCGGCATCCCGGTCGATGCCGAGCAGCCGGATGTCGGGGGACAGCCGCAACAGTGCCGCCGCATGGCCCCCCATGCCGAGAGTGCCGTCGACGATCCATCGCGGGTGCCCCTGCACCGCCTCGGCTCCGATGAGCGCCGGTGCCAGCAGCTCCACGCAGCGGTCGAGCTTCACGGGGATGTGGACGGAGCCCGGGTCAGCGGCCATTGCGATCACCCTCGGTTCATGATGGGAAGGCCGGAACGGGAGCTGCGCAGCCGGGGCCGCGCTGGATGGGGGAGATGAACCCTGGTCCCCGCCCGCTCACCGCCATGTTCAGGGCGGTGACGCTGCGATCGGTATGAGGGGAAGTCACACCGATCAGTGCATTGGCGCCGGGGAAGTGCGTCGATGCAGCACAGCGGGAGGAGGCCAGGGGCCGCCTACCTCAACAAACCGGGAACCACCTCCTCATCAAGACCGGCGAACGCCTGCTCCTGCTCCTGCAGGTAGCGCTGCCAGGGCTCGGGCGCCCACAGCTCGCAGGTCGAACCGTTTCCCGCGACGACGATGTCGCCCGCGAGGCCGGCGTAGCTGCGCAGATCGGCCGGGACGGTGATGCGCCCCTGCTTGTCAGGCACCTGGTCGTTGGCCGAGGAGAACAGCACGCGCAGGTACGCCCGGGCGGCAGCGTTCGACCGCGATGCCTCGTTGAGGCCCGCCGCGTATTCCTGGAACGGGGCTGCGGGCCACAGCACCAGGCACCGGTCCTGCCCCTTGGTGAGCACGATGCCCTCGGCGAGTTCGTCGCGGTACTTGGCCGGCAGTACGAGGCGGCCCTTGTCGTCGAGCCGCGGCGTGTACGTCCCCAGCAGCATCCGGCCACCTCCCCACCCCTCTCGTACCGCAATCCGTGGAGATGTCCTCCACCAAGCCCCACCATAGCCCATTTCCCTCCACCGTCAACCGCTGAGCGCCATTGCGTGGTCGGATCGGTGGCCCACCTGCGGGGAGGCCGGCGGCCGCTGGTCGCCGGGGGTGCTCGGGCAGGCGACGGCGCGGCGCTTGCCCTGGGGCGCTGCTTGCAGGTGATGGGCAACGTGTCGGAATTTCGGGCATGCGCGCGAACTGAGCGGGGCCTTTCGGGGATGCCCGGAGTTTGGACGCGTTCCCACGCCTGGAATACCTGTACGCTCGCGCCCGCCCGCGCCTTCAGGCGTCCGGCAGGCGTGCCGCGCCACCGATGAGCGGTGCTCCGGACTCTGGCGGGGTGGGCGGGTGGCGGATCGTGGGACCGGCCCCGCTGTGCCGGTGGGTCGGCTCGCGCCCCGCCGGGAGGAACAGTCGTCGGCGAAGCGCCTTCCCGCGACAGCCCCGCCGTTGCGCACCGGCCGCTGACCCCGGAACCGGACATGCGTGCGCGACCGATGCCCGCGGCACGCCAGCCTGCCCCGCGCATCCCTGCCCGGGACTCCCCGCCGGATTCCGAAGAGCCCGAGCAGCGGCTTCCGGACGCGGGACACTCGCCGGACGCCGCCGCGCTCCACGACCCGAGCGAATCTCGCGGAGGCAAGGCCACGGCTACGCGTGTGGACGGGCCTGCGGGCAGGTGCGTCGTTCGCGCACCGATCCGCCTCACTCCCCCTTG
>CAZECO010000049.1:10417-19267 GCA_964510455.1 uncultured Actinomycetes bacterium | reverse complement strand
GCGCTGGTGGCGGCGCACGAGGCCGGCATCGTGCACCGGGACATCAAGCCCGAGAACGTCCTGATGGGTCCGCGGGGCATGATCAAAGTCGCCGATTTCGGACTGGCCCGGGCACTGGACGACGCAGACCACAAGACCCGCACCGGACTGGTGATCGGCACGGCTGCCTACGTCTCGCCCGAGCACGTCGCGGGCACCGGGACCTCCGCAGCCTCCGACATCTACAGCACGGGCATCCTGCTGTTCGAGATGCTCACCGGGCAGCCCCCGTTCTTCGGCGAGAATGCCCTGTCCGTCGCCTATCAGCATGTCAACAGCGATGTGCCGCGGCCTTCGTCGCGGGTACCGCAGATCCCCACCGAGCTCGACGACCTCGTCCTCGGGGCGACCGCCCGGGATCCATCCGACCGGTTCCCCAGCTCCGAGGAGTTCCTGGGCGATGTGCGCCGGGTCCGGGCCCTGATGCCGCCCGCCGCACCGCTGCCGCCGCTGCGCACCGAACGGGTGGACGCCACGGTGATCATCGCTGACGGCTCGCCGAGGAGCTCAGCCTCGACGGTCGGTCTGTCCGACCCCGACGACGATGCGGCGGTCGTTGATCTGGCGGAAGCCAACACCGTCGGACTGCTGAGCGCGCCGGGGGCGGACGAGGCGGTATCGGAACCGGATGTGCCGCGCAAGCCGCGGAGGCGGAGGCGCCTGGTGCTGCTGGTGCTGCTCACCGCCGCCTTGGCCGGCGGTGTCGCGTGGGCATTCCTCGCCGGCCCGTTGCAGCGGGCGACGGTCCCCAATCTGGTGGGGCTGGCGCAGGCCGACGCCGAGTCCCTGCTGGCCCAGTCCGCGCTCCGGCTCGAGGTGGATGCGCAGGAGTACAGCGAGACGGCGCCGAACGGGACGGTCATCAGCCAGCGCCCGGAGCCCGAGTCCGGCACCTTCATCAGGATGCCCGTGTCGGTCGTGATGTCGCTCGGGCCGGAGCGCTATGCCGTGCCCGACGTGCGCGGCCAGTCCGTCGCAGACGCGACCGCCGCGATCGAGGCCACCAAGCTCGCGGTCGCCGGGCAGGCAGGCGCCTTCGACGAGGACGTGGCCCCCGGGCTCGTGGCGTCCACCGACCCGCCGACGGGCGCCAGCCTGAAGCCCCTGACGGGCATCACGCTGATCGTCTCCGAGGGCCCGGCGCCGCGGCCGGTGCCCGATGTCCTCGGGCAGCCCGCTGACGAGGCCAAGGCTGCCGTCGAGGGCGCCGGTCTGGTCGTCGCGACATCGGAGGAGTACTCCGACAACTTCGCGACCGGTACCGTGTCGGGGATCGATCCGGCCAGCGGAACCCCCGTGGCGAAGGGCTCCACGGTGAACCTCCGGATCTCGAAGGGTCCGCCACCGGTGGAGGTGCCGCGCGTCGTCGACATGAAGCGCCAGGACGCGATCAACAAGCTCCAGGCCGCAGGCTTCAGAGTCAGCGTCCAGGAGGGGATCCTGACCCCGTTGGACCGGGTGTACTCGCAGGACCCGCCGCCGGGTGAGATGCGTCCGAGGGGCAGCACCGTCTCGATCTCGATCTTCTGAGGGTGGGCAGCCGCACTCAGACGTGGGCCGCGATTGCGCTCCTGGGCGTGACCGTGGCATGGGGTGCCACGTTCGCTGTCGTGCAGATCGCCGTGTCGGTGATGCCGGTGAACGACTTCCTGTTCTGGCGGTTCGCCCTGGCCGCGCTGCTGCTCGCCGCCGTGAACCCCCGATCGCTGCGGCGGCTGGACCGCACCGATGTGCGGCGCGGGCTGGTTCTGGCGGCGGTCCTGGCCGCGTCCTACATCCTGCAGACCGTCGGGCTGCAGTACACGGCCGCCAGCGTCTCGGGCTTCATCACCGGGATGTTCCTGGTCTTCGTGCCGTTGATCAGCGCCGTAGTCCTCAAACGCAGTGTTCCCGCCAGCTCCTGGCTGGCTGTGGCGGTGGCCACCATCGGACTGGGCCTGCTGAGTCTGCGGGGCTCGGCCATCGGCCAGGGCGAGTTCTGGACGCTGTTGGGGGCGATCGGTTTCGCCCTGCATCTGGTGCTGCTGGGCGAATGGTCCCGCCCCGCGACGGCCTACGGGCTGACCGTGCTGCAGATCTCCGGCGCCGCAGTGGTCACCGGCGGCGGCGCGCTCGTCGACGGGAAGCTGGAGTGGCCGTCGACGGGCGAATTGTGGGCGATCGTCGGCTTCATGGCGGTGGTTGCGACGATGCTGGCATTCCTCATCCAGACCTGGGCGATCCCCGTCGTCGGGTCGGTGCGGGGCGCCGTCATCCTGACCGGGGAGCCCGTCTTCGCCGGCCTGTTCGGGGTGCTGTTGGCCGGGGACGAGATCACGGCACGAACCGCGCTGGGCGGTCTGTGCATCCTGGCTGCGATGCTGCTGGTGGAGTTCGCGCCGCGACGGGCGCCGCCCGAACTGGTCTCGGGGCCCCATCCATAGCGTGAGGGGTCGGCGGGCCGTTTGGGCGCGGCGCGGATGGCGCCAGAGGGCTGCGGCGGTAGGGCGCGGCGGGCTCCCGGAGGATCCCCGACGAATCGGCAACAGTTGCCGGAGAAGCACGGAACCGCGGACGGAATCGGTCAGCACACCCAGCCCCGCTCCCGCGCGGCGGAGCCTGCAACGCCGCCGCCGGCGAGCCAGACTTCAGCTGCTCCTGCCGGGACTAACCGCTCCCGTAGGGTCCAAACGCTCCCATCGGGTCCAGACGCTCCCGTCAGGGTTGCTGCTACGGGCGTGCCCAGGGGATTTGCAGCCGCTGCGGGAGGAGCGTTTGGCCCTCACAGGAGCGGATAGAGCCGGGGAGCGCGGCCGGCGGCGCCCGAAGTCTGCCCCTTCCGGATACCCGGCAGTCAGCCCGAACCCCGCCGGAATCCGGATCCGAAGGCCGACGTCAGCCGGAGAGCAGCCGCACCAGCACGTCCCCCGCCGTCTGCACGCCGGCGTCGTCGAGGTCCCGATGCGTGACCAACCGGGCAAAGCTCGCCGTGAGCACCGAGATGGCCACACCGTCGGCCTGCGCCGCGGACGCAAGGTCCGGGGCCTGCCATGGCGTACGGCTCAGATCGAGCACGACGATGTTGGTCTGCACCGCGGCCGGATCGACCACGCCGGCTGGGGCGGCCGCGCCGATCCGCCGAGCCAGTTCGGCAGCCCGCGCATGGTCGGCTGCGAGGTCCGGCAGGTGATGCTCCCAGGCGTGCATCGCAGCGGCCGCGAGGATGCCAGCCTGCCGCATCGCGCCCCCGAACATCCGCCGCGCGACCCTGGCGCGTGCGATCCGTTCGGCCGAGGACACCAGCACCGACCCGACCGGCGCGCCGAGACCTTTGGAGAAGCAGACGCTGACGGTGTCGAACAGCCGGCCGTAGGTATCGAGGGGAACCCCGGTCGCGATGTGGGCGTTCCACAGCCGCGCCCCGTCGAGGTGCAGCGCGACCCCCCGCTCATCGGCGAGCAGGCGCAACCCGCGCAGCGCCTCGATCGGCTGGATCGTCCCCCCGCCGAAGTTGTGGGTGTTCTCCACGGCGATCGCGTTCGTCGCCACCAGGTACGGACTGGTGCGCGGGGCGATCAGCGCCTCGATCTGCTCCAGATCGACAAGCCCCCGGTCGCCGCGCCAGGTGCGCGTCGTGATGCCGGACAGCCCGGCCGCCGCCCCCGCCTCCGCGCGCAGGATGTGCGCAGACCATTCGGCGAGCACCTCGTCGCCGGGGCCGGCGAGCTGGCGCAGCCCGAGCTGGTTGGCGGCGATCCCGCTTGCGCAGAACAGCCCCGCCTCATGCCCGAGGGCTGCGGCGGCAGCTGCTTCCAGCGCGTTGATGCTCGGATCCTCGCCGTAGACGTCATCGCCGACCTCGGCGCGCGCCATGGCCGCCCGCATGGCGGGGGTCGGCCTGGTCACGGTGTCGCTGCGCAGGTCGATCACAGCCGCACCCCCTCATGCAGCAGCATCGCGCGCTTGACGTCGAGCCCGTATCCGTAGCCCCCCAGCCGGCCGCCGCTGCTCACCACGCGATGGCACGGCACGAACGGCGCGACCGGATTCGTGGCGCATGCCGTACCGGCCGCCCGCGACGCGCGGTCGTTGCCGGCAAGCGCAGCAAGCTCGCGGTAGGTGACGACCTCGCCGGCCGGCACCTCGCGCAGGGCCTGCCAGGCGCGCTGCCGGAAGCCTGCGCCGGGCAGCCAGACGGGGACCCGGTCCAGGGCTCCCGGATCACCGGCCCTGCTCCAGTCGTCGACCGCAGCCGCGACGAAATCCAGCAGCACGTGCCCCTCGGGCTCGACGAGGTGGCTGTCCTCGGGCGAGAGCGGGCGGAAGCCGCTGGCCACCACCGCCCCGGGCGCTGGCGCAGGCCTGTCCCCGGACGCTGCGTCGTCCACGACCACCGACAGCGCCCCGAAGGGCGTGGCCAGGACGCGGGCCGCACGATGCATCAGCAGTCCACGCGTCAGCGCAGCGATTCGGCGACCTGGAACGCCAGCTCCAGCGACTGTGCCCGGTTCAGCCGCGGGTCGCAGGCGGTCTCATAGCGGACATGCAGCCCGTCCTCGGCGACCCCCTCGGTGCCCCCGACGCACTCGGTGACGTCATCGCCGGTCAGCTCCACGTGCAGGCCGCCCGGATGGGTTCCCAGCCCGCGGTGGACCTCGAAGAAGCCCGCCACCTCGTCCACGATGTCGGTGAAGGAGCGCGTCTTGTGCCCCGACGCCGCGGTGCGGGTGTTCCCGTGCATCGGGTCGCACACCCACACCACGGGCTGCCCGCTGTCGGCGACCTTGGTGACGATATCCGGCAACTTGTCGCGCACCTGTCCGGCACCCATCCGGGTGATCAGCGTGAGCCTGCCCGGGATCCGGTCGGGGTCGAGGCGCCCGACCAGTTCGGCGACCTCGCTGGGGTCGGCGGTGGGCCCGATCTTGACCCCGATCGGGTTGCGGATCCGGGCGGCGAAGTCCACGTGGGCGCCGTCGGGCTGCCGGGTCCGCTCCCCGATCCACACGAAGTGTGCCGAGACGTCGTACGGCAGCCCGCTGCGGGAGTCGATGCGGGTCAAAGCCTGTTCGTAGTCCAGCGACAGCGCCTCGTGCCCGGAGTAGAGGCTGACCCGGTGGAATTCCTCCGGATCGGCGCCGCACGCCTTCATGAATCCCAGCGCGCGGTCGATCTCGCCGGCCATCTGCTCGTAGCGGCGGCCCGCCTGCGTCTGGCGCACGAAGTCCTGGTTCCAGGTGTGGACGTGCCGCAGGTCCGCGTAGCCGCCCTGCGTGAAGGCGCGCACCAGGTTCAGTGCAGCCGCCGATGCGTGGTAGGCCTCCACCAGCCGCTGCGCGTCGGGACGACGGGCGTCGGGCGTGAACTCGATGGCGTTGACCGCGTCGCCGTAGTAGGAGGGCAGCTGCACGCCGTGGCGGGTCTCCACCGTCGAGGACCGGGGCTTGAAGTACTGGCCGGCCACCCGGCCGATCTTCACCACCGGCAGCTGGGCGCCATAGGTCAGCACGACCGCCATCTGCAGCAGGGTCTTCAACCGCGCGCGGATGGAATCAGCCGTGTTCGCCGCGAAGGTCTCGGCGCAGTCCCCGGCCATCAGGACGAAGCCCTCGCCGCGCTCGGCGGCCGCGAGCCGTTCGCGCAGGTCGTCGCACTCCCCCGCGAACACCAGCGGAGGCAGCGCCCGCAGCCGTCGCGTCGCGGCGGCGACCTCCGCCGGATCCGGCCACGGGATCGCTTGTGCCACGGGCAGATCGGCCCAGGTCAATTCGTTGGAAGACACCGCTTCATGGTAGGTCGAATCCGTGGTGTGCCAACAATCGTTGGGCAACCCCGCGGATCGGACCGGCGAGGTCCCGGTGATCCATCAGCATCCCCTCTCCGAACGTCGGCGCGAGGATCAGCGCCAGCCGCTCGGCGTAGGGCGGCGACAGCTCCACCAGCAGCGCGGTCGTGTCGGCATCGGAGCGGAGCACGTCGATGCTGTCGGCCTGCGTGTCAGCCCCCCATGCCGCGCGCTGCGGCAGCGAGACCTCGACGCGGACCTGCGCCCGGTTGCGCCGCAGGACCTCGTCGATGCCGTCCGGCACCGCGAACCCCTCTGGCAGCACCTGGAGCGCGGAGATGTTGGACAGCAGGAAGGTCCGGGGGTCGCCGGCGGGATCCAGCGGTCCGGCATCCAGCTCCCACCCGCGGTTGGTGCAGATCAGGCGGTACGGGTCGACGACCCTCGTCGAGATCCCGGGCCGCCATTCGCGGGCGTACCGGATCTGGATCCGCTGCCCGTTGGCGATGGCGGCGCGGATGGCCGCGACGTGGTCGGAGCCGGGATCGGTGCCGACCAGCGGGCTGTCCAGCCAGCCGTCGGCCAGCACCTCCAAGGCTCCGGCGAGGACCTCGTTGTCCGGCTCGTACTCCGACAGGATGCGTCCGGCGCGCCAGACGGTCGCCATCTCCTGCGTCGTCATCCGGACGACTCCCAGATCCGCCAGTGCTTGCGGGTCGGTGAGGACGACAACCTCCGCGGTCGCGGGGTCGCTCTCCTCCCCCGTCGGCGAGATCCATCCGACACCGGGCAGCTGGTAGCCGGCGCCGGCGGCGGGCTCGGCGGTGTAGTAGGCCAGGATCTCTTCGCGCAGATCATCGACCCGCACACCCAGTTCCACCGCGAGCTGGCTCAGCGGCAGCCCGTCGGGGTAGTACGACAGCACCTCCAGCGCATGCAGCACCCTCGTGTACCGGCGGACGTAACCGGGGACCTCCGCCATCATTCCACCTCCGCCAACCTGATCAGCATCTGCCGCAGCGCCTCCCGCAGCTGCGCGCCCCCGCGCAGGACGACCCGCTCATCGAGCCGCAACAGCCGCACGAGGAAGTTCGTATGGTTGGTGACCACGTAATGGAGCAGTTCGGTGGGTTCGCTGTCGCGCTGCAGGCCGGGCTCCACCCGCAGCGGGAGATGCAGCACCGCATCGACCTGGCCGCGGAACCTCGTGGGCACTTCGAGCACCGCCTCGGCAGGGTCATCGAGCTCGAACCGCAGCGGATCGAGGGTCGGCCGGGTGGAACGGTCCGGCGGGCTCGCCGTGCCGGGGCGGTCGATCCGCACCGTGCCCATCTTCTGCAGGCTGAACACCTTCGCCTGCCCGGATTCCTGCTCCCACCCCTCCAGCACCCAGCCGCGCGGCGCCACGCGCAGGCCGTACGGGTGGACCGTGCGCGGCCGCCCGGAGTAGTCGAACCTCACCTTCGCGCGGCTGGTCACCGCCCGCTGCACCTCCCCGAGGACGTCCGGCACATTGATCGCGTCGATCAGCGGGACGCTGCCCGGATCGCCGATCGGCTCGTCGCCGGTCACCGCGTTCAGCCGATCCACTCCGACGAGCACGGCGGCGCGCTGGAGCTGGAACAGCTCATCCTTGGAGAACGCCAGACGCACGCGGTCGTCGCCGGGCGTGAGCAGATACCGGGCGTCATCGCCCTCGCCGGCGACATTGGTGACCTCGAAGCCGATCTTGCGCAGGTACTTCAGGTCTCGGCTGAGCGCGTCCTTCTGACTGTCGTGGGTGCCTGCGTAGCTGCCCACCTTGTCGAGCAGGTCCCCGGCATCGACACCCCGCACGGGATGGTCGGCCAGCACCTGCAGCACCGTGATGATGCGCTGGGTCGCCTCAGCGCCGCGCTTATCTGTCACCCGCCCCTCCTCCCGGTTGGGGCGAGCCTACGGGGTCGCGGCGATTCGGCGAGGGTTTGGGGCGCTTGCCGTGTTGCGGACTGGGCGGGGCAGGTTGTGTCGGGGATCACACCGCCGAATGTTGTGCATATACGCAACTCTGCGCTCTACTAGAGGAACGCGCCACAGGGGCGCGGCACCACGAAGGAGACAGCATGTACTCGGCGAAGGTTCTCGGCAACACCGGCAACGAGATCACCAACCACTCCACCCACAAGGCGAACTTCGAGACCGCCGTGAAGGCCAAGAAGTCGTTCACCCAGAAGCCTGTCAAGAAGTGAGCTCCGACCGAAGCGGCCGCGCAGCGCGCGGCGGACGACGAGACGAAACGGCGTGATCCGGGGTCATCCCCGCAGATCGCGCCGTTTCGTGTTGGTCGCCACGCCGCCGTCAGGTAAGCAGCTCCGGTGCCAGGTGCACGACCCGGTTGTGGAAGTGCAGCCGCCAGTCGGGCCGGTTCGGCGCCGGCAGGAACTCCAGGTGCGTCATCCCGGTGTTGGTGGTCTCCACCGCCACCACGCTCCACGGGCCCTTCTCGAACACGTATTCCAGGAACGCCTCGATCACACCCGCGTGGCAGACGACGACCACCACCTCGTCGGCGTGGTCCGCCGCCTCCGCCAGGTGCTGCATCGTCCGACTCACACCGCGCGGCGGCAGGGGGATCAGCGACTCGATGAATGAGCCCACCCGCGCCCGGACCTGCATCCAGGACTCGCCGCCGACGGTCACCGGCTCGTAGGGCCGCAAGGTCCCCCACATCTCCGGCAGATAGGGCTGCAGATGCTCCTCGGCGATGGGCGACCCGTCCGGGTGCACGGTGCCGACCTCGCGGATGCGATGCTCCCACTCCACCGCGATCCCGGTGGAGTCCGCGATGACCCGTGCGGTCTGGGCGGCGCGCTGCACCGTGCTGGAGATCAGGCGGTCCACCTCCAGGAAGTCTGCGACGTAGGCCGCCACGGCCGCGGCCTGCGCCGTCCCGACATCCGTGAGCGGCTCGTCGCGATGACTGGCGGTGAGGTCCGTCAGGTTCACGTGGCTCTGCCCGTGCCGCAGGAGGTAGATGTGCATCAACGCGATGGTATCGGGCAGCACCG
>CAZECO010000049.1:0-10317 GCA_964510455.1 uncultured Actinomycetes bacterium | reverse complement strand
TGCCCGTGCCGCAGGAGGTAGATGTGCATCAACGCGATGGTATCGGGCAGCACCGGCGAGGGTTGCGGCTGCGAAGCGGGCGCAGACACCGGCTCGCCGCGCACGATGTGTGAGCGGCTGGACTCGTGCCGGTGCCGCGGAATAGCGGCGACAATACAGGTGTGCCCCCGCTGATCATCGCCGACGCGATCACCGTGACGAAGGGACCGCACCGTATCCTGACCGAGGTGTCCGTCGGGCTCCAGGAGGGCGACAGCATCGGGGTCGTCGGGCGCAACGGAGGCGGCAAATCGACGCTGCTGCGGGCCCTCGCCGGCATCGACGCCGTCGATGACGGTCGCATCACCCGGCGATCCGGGGTGAGCCTCGCCCTGGTCGCCCAATCGGACCTCCTGCCCACCGGCACCGCTGGCGAGGTCGTCTTCGGCGACCGGGCCGAGCACGACTGGGCGGGCGATGCGCGCACCCGCGATGTGCTGACCGGGCTGTTCGGAGGGGTCGGGGCGCCCGCCCTGGGCGAGGGGCTGGATACTCCCACGGCCGGGCTGAGCGGCGGCGAGTCGCGCCGGGTGGCACTGGCCGCGGCCCTGGTGCGCAACCCCGATGTGCTGCTGCTCGACGAACCCACGAATCACCTGGACATCGCGGCCGTGGCGTGGTTGGCGCGGCATCTGCACTCGCGCCCGGCACGCAGCGCCCTGGCGGTGGTTACGCACGACCGGTGGTTCCTCGACGCGGTCACCTCGCGGACCTGGGAGGTCGGCCGCGGCGGCGTGGAGGCTTTCGACGGGGGCTACGCCGCCTACGTCCTGGCGAAGGCGGAGCGGCAGCGGATGGCGTCGGCCACCGAGGCGCGGCGGCAGAACCTGCTGCGCAAGGAGCTGGCGTGGCTGCGGCGCGGTCCGCCGGCTCGCACCAGCAAGCCGAAGTTCCGGATCGAGGCTGCGTCGGCCCTGATCGCCGACGAACCGCCGCCGCGCGACGACCTGTCGTTGCGGCGGGTGGCGGCGGCGCGGCTGGGCAAGGCGGTGCTGGAGCTGCACGGTGTGACGCTGCGGCCCGCGCAGGGCGTGGATCCGGTGCTGTCGGGCGTCACCTGGGGGCTGGGGCCCGGCGACCGGATCGGATTGCTGGGCCGCAACGGCGTCGGCAAGACCACGCTGATCCGGCTGATCCTCGGCCAGGACGTGCCCCCCTTCACCGGCTCCGTGCGCCGGGGCAAGACCGTCGTGCCGGCCCTGCTCGACCAGCGGCTGGCGCCGTCCGACCCCGAAGCCCGGGTGCTCCCATGGCTCCAGCAGTCCGGCGAGCGCTTGACCGTCACCAGCGGGGACGAGCTGACCGCGGGGCAGTTGCTGGAGGAGTTCGGCTTCCGCGGCGACGCTGTCCGGCGCCGGCTGGGCGACCTGTCCGGCGGCGAGCTGCGGCGGCTCCACCTGCTGCGGCTGCTGCTGGGCGGGCCGAACGTGCTGCTGCTCGATGAACCGACCAACGACCTCGACGTCGAGACGCTGACGGTGCTGGAGGATGTGCTGGATCGGTGGCCGGGCACCCTGCTCGTGGTGTCGCACGACCGGTATTTCCTGGAGCGCGTCTGCGACGACATCTGGGTGATGCCGGGCGACGGCGCCCTTCGCCATCTGCCCGGCGGCGTCGAGGCCTACCTCGCGGAATCCGCGCAGCCCGCGCCCGTGGTCCCTCCAGCGGCTGCTGCGCCCGCGAAGACCGACGCGGCGCTGAACCGGGAGCGGCGCAAGGAGATCACGCGCATCGAGCGGGCGATGGACCGCGCTTCGGCGCAGATCGATCAGCTGCACGCCCAGATGGCCGAGTCGGCCACCGACCCCGAAGCCCTCATCGACCTCGGCCGCCGTTTGGCGCAAGTGCAAGCGGCCCTGGGCGGGCTGGAGGACGATTGGCTGGCGCTGGCCGACACCAGCCTTGATTGAGGCGTTGCCCCGAGAATCGCACGAAAGGAGCCGACCGATGGCCAGGTACTTCGACGTCCACCCCGTCGATCCTCAGCCGCGCCTCATCGCGGCGGCCGCCGCCCTGGTCCGCGACGACGGCCTGATCGCGTACCCCACCGACTCCGGGTATGCGCTGGGGTGCCAGTTGGGCAGCAAAACGGGGCTGGACCGGATCCGTCGGCTGCGCCGGCTCGACGAGAAGCACCACTTCACGCTGATGTGCGCCGACATGGCGCAGCTGGGGCAATTCGTGCTGCTCGACACCGCTGTCTTCCGAGCCCTGAAGGCCGCCACCCCTGGGCCCTACACCTTCATCCTGCCGGCGACCAGGGAGGTGCCCCGGCGTATGGCGCATCCCAAGAAGCGCACCGTGGGGGTCCGGATCCCTCGCCACCCCGTCGTGACCGCGCTGCTGCTCGAACTCGGCGAACCGCTCGTGTCCAGCACCCTGCTGCTGCCTGGCCAGGATGAGCCGATGACCGACGGGTGGCTGGTCAAGGAGGAGCTCGACAGCGAGGTGGATGCAGTCATCGACTGCGGCGAGTGCGGGGACCGGCCCACGACCGTCGTCGACTACTCGGAGGGCTACCCGGTGGTGACGAGGGTGGGAGCTGGGGATCCCGCCCCGTTCGAGGCCTAGCGGACGGCTGGAGGTTTCCCAGAACGAGCCCACAGGCCAGCGCCCCGTGCCCCACCCGCCCAGGCCCGGCACCCCGTGACGACGGGCAACGCGTCGGAATATCGGGCAACCCCCGAAACCCCCGCTCAACCCCAGGACATGCCCCGAATACCGACGCGTTGCCCACCACCAAGGCCGCCGACCCGGTTGGCAGGCACAACCGCACCCATCACAGGGCGCCCGTCGACCTCATGCGATCGACGACGTGGTCGGCCATCGCCAGCGCGGACGTCCATCCGGGCGACACGATGTTCAGCAGGTGGGTGCTCCACTGATCACCGCGCACCACGAAATCCATCTCCAGCCGGTGCTGCTCCAGCGACCACAGCTGTGCCCGTACGCCTGGGCGGCCCCGGATCGTGAAGTGCCGGGGATCGACCGAGGGCACCAGGGCGCGTGCCCGATTCACCAGCACACGGCGCGAGTACTTCGGCAGTTCCGAGCGCAGCAGCGCCGCCGCGTCATGGTGTGGGCTGGCAAGCAGTTGCGGCAGGTACCGCCCGACTTGGACCAGCTCGCCCGCCCGCGCGTTCGCCAATCCCCCGTAGTCCTCCCGCCACAGCGCGGGCATCGCGGTCGGGCCGACCTTGACCCCTCCCGACGGCGTCACCGTCAGGTGCACGCCCAGGAACGGATTGGCGGGATCGGGCACGGGGTAGACGTGGCGCTGCAGCCGTCCCGAGGGCCAGTCGCCGTACCAGTACAGCCCTTTGAACGGCAGCACGATGTAGTCGTCGCAGAAGCCGAACCAACCACCCACGACATCCGCGTACAGCCCCGCACAGTTCACGACGTGCCCGACGTCCCAGCGCTGGCCAGCGACGATGAGGCCGCCGTTGCGTCCCGCCTCGGCCCGGGCTCGTAGACGGATCTCGCCTCCGGCGCGGCGGACGTCGGCCGCCAGCGCATTCATCACCAGCTGCGGATCCGCCACCGATGTTGTGGGCGACCACAGCGCCTCGCCGACCGTCCGGGCCAGCGGCTCGAGCTCCGCGAGGTCGCCTTCGGTGATCAGTTCGACGGGCACGGCGTTCGCCCGACCCCGGCGGTGCAGCTCATGGAGTGCGGCGATCTCCGCTTCATCCGCAGTCACCACGACCTTCCCGCACTGCCGAACCGGCACTGCGTTCTCGTCGCAGAAGGCGTGCAGCAACTCGTTGCCGCGGCGGGTCAGTCCCGCCTTGAGAGAGTCCGGCGCATAGTAGAAGCCAGCGTGGAGGACGCCGCTGTTTCGCCCGCTGGCATGGGCGCCGAAGCGGGATTCCTTGTCGAACACCACCACGCGCGATCCGGGGACGGCCTGCAGGATCGCCCGCGCCATCGCCAATCCCATGACTCCGCCGCCCACGATCGCGATGTCGGCGGACGGGCGCATGGCATGATCATCGCCGATCGGACCTCAGCGGCGGGGCTACTCGCACACCACCCCGTCGGCGTCGGCGTCGCGGTACCACTCGTACTCCGGATCGAGCCCTGCGACGTAGTCGCCGCCGAAGCCGGCTGCCTTGAGCGCCGAGCAGGTCGGGTAGCGGGGGTCGAGTCCGGGCGCACCCGGCTGGAGCGGCTCCACTGCGGCCGAGGTCGAGGCACCGGCCACCGGGCTGACGGGTCCCGCGCCCTCGCCGCGCACCGGCAGCTGCTGGTCCGGGCACGATGCGAGCACGCTTGCCATGGCGTCGTGCTCCGCCTGGGTCACCCACAGGCCGTACTCGTGCTTCACCGCGATCTGCCGGGCGACCATGTCGCAGCGGTAGGCCTTGTTCGCCGGCAGCCAGGTGGCGGCGTCGCCATCGGACTTGCTGCGGTTCGCCGAGGACGACGCGGCGATCAGGTTCAGCGGATCGGACGCGAACTGCTGCATGCGCTGCGGGCTCCATCCGCTGGCGCCCTTCTGCCAGGCGTCGCTGAGGCTGACGACATGGTCGATGTCGATCTGGGGGTCGGCGGTCGGGACGACGATGATGCCCCCGGTGTACGGGTCGACGAGGGTGCCGCCGACGACCTCGCAGCCGACGCGCTCGACGTCGGTGAGGTCGCGGGCCAAGGTGTCCTGCCGCTCGTTGCAGCCGTTGCCGTCGTAGTCGGACCATACCGACCAGTCGTCGCGGTCGTAACCGGTCTTGGGCGCGCGGCCCTTGACCGGCAGCGTCTCCAGGGCTGCAAGGGCGGTGTTGGCGGCAGGTACGGCTGGCGCGGGGGCATCCGCGGCGGCAGTGGGCGCGGGGGCGGGCGGATCGGGGGTCTGTGCCGCGATCGGTGCTGGAGCGGCGGGGGCGGAGGCGGAGATCGCGACGCTGACCGCGCCGACCAGGGCCACGGCACCGACCAGCGCGATCGCCACCGCCCGCCGGACCGGGTGGCGGGACCGGGCCTTGCGCGGCGCCACGCCGGACGGCGGCGAAGAGCCGCCGGGAGGCGGCGGGTGCTCGTCTTCGACCATCCAGCTCAAGGTGTCCATCCAAACCGTGTCTCGGTGCGGGCGGCACCGGGTCCTCTCCAGGGTGATTCCCCACGAACGGGCGCGGTAAACGGCGAGCCCGACGGCGATCGAGTATGCGTCGGCAGGACAACGTGGACGACTCCTCCGAGGTCAGTCCGTGTCTGGTCGCGGGATCCCCTCGCCCCCTCGCGACCCCGGCAGTTCTGCCCGGAGAACGCCGTCGAGGGGCCCCGAGTCAAGGGGACCCCTCGCGGGTTGGTGGAGGTGGCGGGAATCGAACCCGCGTCCAATGGTGCAGATTCGGGACTTCTCCGGGCGCAGCCACGTTGTTGGGTTCTCGACCGCCGCGCTTCGTGTGGCACTGCGCGGTCACCCGGTCCAGCTACTGTGTGTTGTCCCTCACGCCCCCGTAACCGGGACGATCGGTAAGTCCTCTAGACGACGCCGACATCTACCGCGAAGACAACGGTAGGTCGACGGACGTTCGGCCTCGCTCAGGCGGCGAGGGCGAAAGCGTCAGTGCTCTTGTTTTCGGCACTTGTTGTTTTCCAAGGATGGTTCACGAGATCACCCTGGGTCCTCGGCCCGCTTCTCCCGTCTCGACAGCCACTGTCGAAACCTGTCACCCCCTATGTAGTTGTGCCTTGACGATACGCCGGTGTTCCGGCACTCGCCAAGCAGTCGCTTCAACACACTCGGCGGCGCGGTCATTCCCCGGCAACCCGAGACGTGTCGCCCCGGCCGAACCGGCGGACCGCCGCGGCCCAGAGCACCTGCCGCATCCAGTCCTCCCCCAGTTCCCAGCGCAGCAGCGCTTCGACCTGGTGCGCGTACGGGTACGGGATGTTCGGGTAGTCGCTGCCGAAGAACACCCGCCCGGCCAGCCCCAGCTCCCTCACCTGGGGCAGCAGTGCCGGATCGACGGGCCACCTCCGGTTCATGAAGTCCGTCCCCACCATCGTCGTGTCCAGCGCCACCGTGCCATGCTGTTGCGCCAGCGCCAGGAACTCCACGACCTCCGGCAGCCCGAAGTGCGCCACGATGACCGGCAGCCGCGGGAACCGGCGCACCAGCCGCGCCAGGTGCTCCGGCCCGCTGTACCGGGCCGGCAGCGGCGCGGAGCCGATATGGGCGACCACCGATGCTCCGGCGTCCTGCACCATCCCCCAGGCATCGTCCAGCCGGGCATCGTTGGGGTCGAAATCACCGACATCCACATGGATCTTGAAGATCCGGGCACCGGCGTCCAGTGCGGCGGCGGCGTAGGCCGTCACCCCCGGTTCCGGATACAGGGTCGCGCTGGGCACCACCTGGGCGAAGCGGCGCGCGTACGCCAGGGTCCACCGGTTCAGCCCCTCCGCAACGCCGGGACGATGGGCGTAGCACAGCGTCGGATGGCGCAGCACGCCGAGCGCGGCCAGGTGTTCGCGGCGCTGCTCATCGGTGCCGCGGTAGCGGATCGGCCACGGCGCGCCGTAGACCTGATGCGCCCGGTCGAACACCTCCCAGACCGCCGCCATCATCCGATCAGGCATCGCATGCACGTGCACGTCGAAGATCCCGGGCACGCCGAGCGACTTCAGCACCCCGGGCAGATCGGCGTCCTCCACTTCAACGCCTGGCGTTGAGACGCGCGTAGGTGCCCTTCAACGTCCCGTACAGCCTTCGGTACTCGCCGTAGAGGCGCTGATACTCGTCGCGGTCGGTGCCGCTGGGGAGGAAGACCCGGTCGACGGGGATCTTGGCGCCCGCCTCCTGCAGCGTCAGTTCCCCCAGGCAGACCTGCGCCCACAGCGCCACCCCGCGCAACTGGGCATCCCGGGCATCGGCGACCCGCTCCACGCGCCGGTCCAGGACACCGGCCACGATCTGTGCCCACAGGTCGGACTGGGCGCCCCCGCCCAGCAGCCTGACGGTCGAGACCTGGCGTCCCAGGAACTTCTCGTAGGGATCGAACAGCCACCGTGCGTTGAAGGCCACGCCCTCCATCACCGATCGGATCAGGGCAGCCCGGTCGGTGCGCAGCGAGAGGTTCAGCCAACCAGCGCGGATGTTCTTGTCCTCCACCGGGGACCGCTCGCCGTTGAGCCACGGCGTGAACAGCACGCCTTCGGAACCGGGCGGAGCCGATGCCGCCAACCTCGCCAACGCCTCGTAGGAGGGTGCGAGCGCGGGATCGGCGGCACCGTCGGCGCCGATCCCGCTGCCGCCGCCGAGCAACCCGTCGTCCGGCACGATCACCTGTTCGCGCAGCCACCGCAGCGCTGCCCCGGCGGAGTCGATGTTGTTGATGACGACGCGGTGATCGGGATCGAGCCCGGGAACCGACCCGATCTGGTGGAGGATGTCGGTCTTCGTGAACGGGACCCGTGCGGAGAACCACGCGGTGGTGGAGATCGCCATGTGGGTCTGGTAGGGCGCGACGGCTCCGGAGCCGATCACGGCCGCGAGGAAGTCCGGGATCCCGGTGACCACGGGGACACCGGCTGGGACGCCGAGCTCCGCCGCCACGTCTGGCAGCAGCACGCCCTGTACCGACCCGGTGGGCACCAGCTCCGGGAGGAGCGCAGGATCCCGGCGCGCACGTCGGATCAGATCGGGGACGTAGCGCGGCTCGGCACCCATCCGGTTGTCCGTGAGCCAGGAGAGGATCATCGACGCCGGGGTGGCCTTGGCGAGGCCGGTGAACCTGAAGGCCAGGTAGTCCACGGGCTCGAACAGCACCGTCGTCCGCGCCCCGATCTCGCGCAGGTCCTCGGCCAGCAGCAGCGCATGCCCCGTGGGGTCGCTGCCGTTCGGCGAGGGCGCCCCGCCGGTGATGCGCATCCACTGCAGGACCTTGGCGGGGCTGTACCCGCCGACGTTGGGAACCCCCCCGACGATCTCGCGCACGTGCTTGGCCGCACGGGTATCGGCCCACAGCAGCACCGGGCCGCTCGGCCGCCCGTCGGCGCCGACCGGGACCGTCGACCCCCACTGCCCGGTGATCGCGATCGCGTGCAGCGCACCCGGATCGACGCGGTCGCTGGACAGCAGGTCGGCGACCGCCTCGGTCAGCCTCGACTCCCATTCGTCGGCGTCCTGCGTGGCGCGCCCGTCGCTGCCGATGTCCACCGAGACCCCGCGCAGGGCGGTCGCCAACAGCTCGGCGGCCAGGGACACGGCCGCCACCTTCGGACCTCCGTTGCCGAGGTCGATCGCGAGGATCCACTGCTCGCCCATCAGCAGGCCTATTCCGAGGGGATGTCGGGCGCCAGCTCGTGCATGATGTCCAGGACGCCGGCCATGACCTGGTTGATCGTCGCGTCGCCCTGGGGGGTCCCGCCGAAACCGTACATCGCCCCGCTGGTGGCGGGGGTGCCCCGATGCTTGACGGCGTATCCGACCGCTTCGCCCAGCGTTTGGACGAAGTCCTCCGCGACGCCCGGCCGGGTGTTCGGCCGCGTGACGCAGAAGTGCAGCGCCGCAGGCAGCTGCAGGGAGTTCATCCGCCAGTCGGCCTCCTTCAGCGCGTCGTTGACCAGGTAGATGTCGATGGGATCGGCCAACGGCGCGGCCTTGAATGCGACCAGGAAGGTCGGATCGCCGATCACTTCGAGTTCCGGGATCGCCTCGATGCCGGCGCGGATGAACTGCGCGGTGCTGTAGATCTCGTCGGCGTACTGCAGGTACTTCTCGGCGCCGACGGACACCAGGGCCGCCCAGGTGGCGGCGATCAGTCCTCCGCTGCGGGAGCCCGCAAGTCCCGGGGACAGGTACAGCCCGCCGGGCCAATCGGGGAAGGTGAAGTACTGGTGCTTGCGCAGCTCCTTGGAGCGGTAGAGCAGGACCGAGGTGCCCTTCAACGCGTACCCGAACTTGTGCGTGTCGGCAGAGATCGACGTCACCCCGGGCACCCGGAAATCCCACGGCGGCACGTCGTGGCCGTTGCGTTCGATCCACGGCAGGATGAGTCCGCCCAAGCAGCCGTCCACATGCAGCCCGATATCGCGTGACAGCGCCAGTTCGGACATCTCCTCGATCGGGTCGATCAGACCGTGCGGGTAGTTGGCGGCGCTGCCTACGATGGCGATCGTGTTCTCATCGATCAGGTCGGCCATCGCGGCGACATCGGCCCGGTAGTCCGGCGCCAGCGGCGAGCGCCGCACCTCGATGCCCATCCAATGCGCACCCTTGTTCAGCGCGACGTGCGCAGTGGTCGGAATCACGATGTTCGGCGCGGTGACGCCGTTGGCCGCGGCACGCTCCCGGTAGGCGAACACCGCAGAGATCAGGCTCTCCGAGCCGCCGCTGGTGATGACCCCGCAGAAGCCCTTCCTGACATCGCCGTGCAGCAGGTCGGCGACCATGGCGATGATCTCGCCCTCGAACTTGGTCGCGGAGGGGTACATGTCCCGCTGCAGGACGTTGGCGTGGGCGTAGTCCCCGAAGACCTCGGTGAGGTAGTGGTAGTGCTCGTGGTCGCCGGAGTACAGGCTCCCCGAGACCTTGCCCTCATCCCCCATCTCATCCTCGCGACGGGCCAGGCCGTGGAGCAGTTCCGCCACCTGTCTGCGCGACCGTCCGGTGTACGGGATCCGCCGGTAGGTCTCCGTCGACTTGCGGTAGGGGTAGAAGTCGTTGAGCAGTCGCTCGAAGCCCTCATCAGCCATGGGCACCTCCCGTTGCGGCGGCCCGCGGCCGCGACTGGCGTTGGCGCAACACTATGCGGGCACGACACGTCGTCGCGATTCCCCGCACAGGTCAGTCGTGGTGGCCCTTGCGCCGGCGGCCCAACGCCCGTGATGCCTCGCGCTTGGATTCGCGCTCCGCGATCGCGTGGCGCTTGTCGTAGGTCTTGCGCCCCTTGGCGA
Organism: uncultured Actinomycetes bacterium; assembly: GCA_964510455.1. Taxonomy (GTDB): domain Bacteria; phylum Actinomycetota; class Actinomycetes; order S36-B12; genus CAVXYG01. Next base: position 375 of record CAZECO010000049.1, on the reverse strand, counting down.
CCGCGATCTCCACCTTCGCGTAGCCGTCGGAGAAGTACAGGGACAGCGGGATCAGGGTGAATCCCGTGTCGCGCAGCTTGGCGCTGATCTTGGCGATCTCGCCGGCATGCAGCAGCAGCTTGCGCTGTCGGCGCGGTGCGTGGTTGGTCCAGGTGCCCTGGTCGTACTCGGGGATGTGGACGCCCTGCAGCCAGACCTCGCCGTTGTGCACCACCGCGTACCCGTCGGTGAGGTTGGCGCGACCTGCACGCAGGGACTTCACCTCGGTCCCCGTCAGCACCAGTCCGCACTCGTAGGTGTCTTCGATGGTGTAGTCGTGACGCGCCTTGCGGTTGACCGCGATCATCTTGCGGCCCTTCTCGCGGGGCATCGGTC
>CAZECO010000048.1:0-19407 GCA_964510455.1 uncultured Actinomycetes bacterium | reverse complement strand
CCCCGGCCGAACCGGAGCCCCCTTCAAACCACCTGATCTCAACGGGCCACGCCCAGAGTACATATGTTCGACACCCTGGTCAAGCACCACCGGTGGACAACCGCCAGCGTGTCGCCGCAACCCCAACAACCCCAAGTCCAGCACACCCGTCCGACACAGAGCCTCACAGCTAGACCCAGCTCGGCAGCCACATCCGCAGCCGCCAGGCGTCATACGGGATCTCTTGGCCGGTCCACACCGGATAGAACCACCAAGCGGCGATAACGACCGCGGCCAGATAGGCCCCGATCATCCCGATCCGCCATGTGCGCCACTGAGACGTGGTGGTACCCAGGATCTGGCCGAGGCTGAGGGTCAGGGCCGCAATAAGGAACGGCAGGAGAACGACGCTGTAGAACGAGAAGGTCGTCCGGTCCGGGTAGAGGAGCCATGGAACCCAGCCAGCCAGCACTCCGACGACGACGGCGCTGCTGCGCCAGTCTCTGACGAGGACCGCTCGGTAGGCCTGGTGCAGGAGGGCGGCAACCGCCGGCCACCAGATCAGCGGGTTGCCCAGGGACGTGATAGCAGCCGAGCAGCGAGCGGCCCCGCAAGCCGCCGCCGAGTTGTCGTAGTAGAAGGAGGTCGGCCGCGCTTGGAGCAACCACCCCCATGCGGACGCCTCATAGGGGTGCTCCTCGTCGAGCCCGACGTGGAACCGGTAGATCTCGACGTGGTAGTGCCACAGCGCCGCGAGCGGCTGCGGGATCCAGGGCGACCCCTCATCCGGCCGCCACTGGCGCCCCCAGCCATCGTCAGCGAGCAGCCATCCGCTCCACGTGGCCAGGTAGACGGCTCCCGCTACGACGGCGATGGAGACGAATGCAGGGACGGCGTCCCGGCGCAGCGCCGACCGCCATGGACGGGCAGCCCCGGCCGCCTTCCGGTTGCCCGCCTCCCAGGCGAACACCAGCAGACCCAGCGCGATGAGGTACCACAGGGCGCTCCACTTGACCCCGCAGGCCAGACCCAGCAGGATTCCGGCCGCCAAGCGCCAGCCCCGCCACCACCGGACCCCGAGTGGGACACCTGATGTCAGGTACAGCTCACGCCCACGGTCACGGTCGATCAACAGTGCAGCAAAGGCTGCCAGCACGAAGAGCATCAGGAATCCGTCGAGGAGCGCGGTGCGGCTCATGACGATGTGGAATCCGTCGAGGGCGAGCAGCCCGGCGGCGATCGTCGCGAGGAGGGCATTCCCGGTGAGCCTCATCACGACCCGTCCCAGCAACAGGATGCACAGCGTCCCAGCGACGGCTGCCGCGATCCGCCATCCCGTCGGGGTTGCGCCGAACAACAGTTCACCCGCACCGATCAGCCACTTGCCGACAGGCGGATGCACGATGAATGCAGGCGCCTCCGTGAAGATGTCGGCGGACCAGGCATCCGGGGACGATCCCAGGAGGATGTCGTCGGCACCCTCGATCGCGCCACGCTCCACGCCGAAGCGCAGCAGCGCAAGTGCGTCCTTCGCGTAGTAGGTCTCGTCGAAGACCAATGCATCGGGTTCGCCGAGGTTCCACAGTCTCAGCACGGCGCCGACGGACGCGGCGGCGATCGGCCCCACCCACCCTGCCGCCCTGCCGGGGCGGGATCGATGCCGTCCTCGGTCGGCCACCGCCCGCGGTCGGGCTGGGGTCTCCGGCGGGGCGTCGAGTGCCATCGGGGTTCATCGTAGTTCGGGGCGTGCAGCTGATCCGCTGCAACGGTGCACCCGCGGCTGAGCAGACCCACGGGCCAGCAGCGCCTCTGTCACCATGGTCGGGTGACAGGGACCCTCGTGATCGCGGCGACGCCGATCGGCAATATCGAGGACGCCTCGCCCCGCTTGGCGCAACTGCTCGCACAGGCCGATGTCGTCGCGGTCGAGGACACGCGGCGATTGGCCCGGCTCGCGCGCGAGCTTGGGCTGAGGGTCACGGGAGACGTCGTCTCCTACTACGAGGCTGTCGAGGCGGCGAAGATCCCGATGCTGCTGCAGCGGCTCGCGGCAGGGCAGACGATCGCGCTGGTCACCGACGCGGGCATGCCTGCGGTTAGCGACCCCGGCTTCCGGCTGGTGGCGGCTGCGGCGGATGCGGGGGCCAGGATCTCGGTCGTGCCCGGCCCGTCAGCGGTACTGGCCGCACTCGCGATCTCCGGGCTGCCCTGTGACAGGTTCTGCTTCGAGGGGTTCCCGCCGCGCAAGCCCGGCGAGCGCCGCCGGTGGCTCACGAGGCTGGCCGACGAGCCGCGCACCATCGTGTTCTTCGAGTCCCCGCGGCGCATCGGCGCCACGCTGGCCGCCGCTGCGGACTGTCTTGGCGATGAGCGATCCGCGGTGGTCTGCCGGGAGCTGACCAAGACGTACGAAGAGGTCCGGCGCGGCGGTCTGCGAGCCCTCGCCGATTGGGCCGCCGACGGCCTGCTGGGGGAGATCACCGTCGTTGTCGCGGGGGACGCATCATCGGCAGCCGGCCGCGGGTCGCCGGCGGAGTGGGAGGGCGCCGTCGCGGAGGCGGAAGCTGCCGGCGCGTCCCGCAAGGAAGCGATCAAGGCCGTGGCGGTCCGCTTCGGCGTGCCCAAGCGGCAGGTGTTCGACGCCGTCGTGACCCGCCCGCCGGTTCCCTAGACTGAGCCCATGCCCGACGCGAAGGCGTACTACGTCACGACGCCCATCTACTACGTCAACGATGCGCCGCACATCGGCCATGCGTACACGACAGTCGCCGGCGACGTGCTCACCCGCTGGCACCGGCAGCGCGGCGACAAGACCTGGTACCTGACCGGTACCGACGAGCACGGCACGAAAGTCCAGCAGGCGGCGGAGGCCAATGGCGTGACCCCCAAGGAATGGGTGGACCGCCTGGTCGAAGCCGAGTGGCTGCCCATGCTGACGACGATCGGCGCCGCCAACGACGACTTCATCCGCACCACCTCCGACCGGCACCGGGTCGGCGTGCAGAAGTTCTGGCAGACCCTGAAGGACAAGGGATTCGTCTACCAGGCGACGTTCGACGGCCCCTACTGCGTCGGGTGCGAGGAGTTCAAATCCCCGGGCGATCTCGTGCCGGGAACCGGGGAGCACGCAGGCGTGGACATCTGCCCGATCCACGGCAAGCCGGTGGTGCAGCTGCAGGAGGAGAACTGGTTCTTCCGGCTGTCGGACTTCACCGAGCGCCTCCTGCAGCACTACGAGCGGTTCCCCGATTTCGTGTCGCCGCCCAGCGCCCGCAACGAGGTTGTGGCGTTCGTCAAACAGGGCCTGCGGGACATCTCCATGTCGCGCAGCAGTGTGTCGTGGGGTATCCCCCTGGCCTGGGACGCCGATCAGGTCACCTATGTCTGGTTCGACGCCCTGCTGAACTACATCACGGCTGTCGGGTACGGAGCCGCGCCCGGGTCGCACGCAGGCAACCAGTTCACCGGCACCTGGCCGGCCGACATCCATCTGGTGGGCAAGGACATCCTGCGCTTCCACGCCGTGTTCTGGCCGGCGATGCTGATGGCCGCCGAACTGCCGCTGCCGCACCGGGTGTACGCGCACGGCTGGCTGCTCGTCGGTGGGGAGAAGATGAGCAAGTCGAAGCTCACGGGCATCTCCCCGTCCCAGATCACCGATGAGTTCGGCTCCGATGCCTTCCGCTACTACTTCCTGCGAGCCATCGCCTTCGGTCAGGACGGCTCGTTCTCCTGGGAGGACATGGCCGCCCGGTACACCTCCGAGCTCGCCAACGGGCTGGGCAACCTCGCCTCCCGCGCCCAGGCGATGATCGAGCGCTACTGCGACGGTGCGCTGCCGCAGCCGGGACCTTACGCGAATGCGGACCTCGCACTGCAGGACCTGCTCGCGGCGGTTGTGCAGGACGCCGACGCAGGATTCACCGCGCTGCGGTTCGCCGACGGCATCGCTGCGATCCGCTCCTATGTGGAAGCGGTCAACGTCTACGTGACCGAGCAGGAGCCCTGGGTGCTGTCGAAGGACCCCGACCGGCGGGAGCGGCTCGCGACTGTCCTGTACACCGTCGCGGAGGCGCTGCGGGCGATCGCGGTGCTGTACCACCCGGTGATGCCGAAGAGCGCGCAGGTCATCTGGGAGTCGGTCGGGGGCACCCGGATCGGCGCGCTGGGCGATCAGCGGATCGGGGCCGTGTCGCGATGGGGCCAGCTCGCACCGGGCAGCCGGGTCACCAAGACGCCTCCGCTGTTCCCGCGGCTGGCCGAATGACCATCGCCTTGGCGGACCTCCCGCCGTCGCCGGATCCGCTTCCGGTCGCAGTCGTCGATTCGCACACCCACCTCGACGCGACATCCCATGGCAGCGGACTGACGGCGGAGCTGAACCTGGCCATGGCCGGCCGGGTCGGTGTCAGCCATGTGATCGATGTCGGGGTAGATGTGCCGTCCAGCGAAGCCGCGGCGCGGCATGCCCTGCAGTTCGACAACGTTTGGGCCGCTGCGGCGATCCACCCCAACGACGCCCCCCGGGCAGCGGATCTCGACGCCGATCTCGCCCGGATCGCCGAACTGGCCCGGCTGCCGCAGGTGCGCGGCGTCGGGGAGACGGGCCTGGACTACTACCGCACCCGGGGCGCCGCGGACCAGGCCGTCCAGCACGAGTCCTTCCGGGGGCACATCGACATCGCGAAGTCGACCGGGAAGGCGCTGATCATCCACGACCGCGACGCGCACGCCGACGTCCTCGCGGTGCTCGCCGATGCCGGGGCTCCGCAGCGGGTCGTGTTCCACTGCTTCAGCGGCGATGCCGAGATGGCCCGGGAGTGCGCCCGCCACGGCTGGTTCGTGTCCTTCGCGGGCGTCGTCACCTTCCGCAACGCCCGCGATCTGCAGTCCGCCCTGCTCGAGGTGCCCTCCGACCTGTTGCTGGTGGAGACCGATGCGCCGTACCTGACGCCGATGCCGCACCGGGGTCAGCGCAACGCCCCCTACTTGATGCCGCATACGGTCCGCTTCATGGCGCAGCTGCGGGATTCGCGGCTCGAGGACGTCGCCGGGTGCCTGTCGCGGAACGCCGCCGCCGCGTTCGGGCCGCTGTGAACGGACTGCTCACCGCCTCCGACGTCCGGGCGCTGGCAGCAGGATTGCGGGTGCACCCGAGCAAGCGGCTCGGTCAGAACTTCGTGATCGACGGCAATACGGTCCGGCGGATCGTGGCCCTGGCGCAGGTCGGGCCGACCGATGTCGTGGTGGAGGTCGGACCCGGGCTGGGCAGTCTGACGCTGGGACTCGTCGCGACTGCGGGGGCTGTGGTGGCCGTCGAGCTCGATCCGGTCCTTGCCGGCGCGCTGCCCGGGACGGTCGCCGACCGGCTGCCCGGCTGTGCCGACCGCCTGACCGTGCTCGCTGCAGATGCGCTGGCCCTGCGCTTCGGCGATGTCTCTGCGAAGCCGACGGCGCTGGTGGCGAACCTGCCGTACAACGTCTCGGTGCCGGTGCTGCTGCACCTGCTGGCGGAGTTCGCGTCGATCCGGACCGGCCTGGTGATGGTGCAGAAGGAGGTGGGCGAGCGGCTCGCCGCCGCACCGGGGTCTCGGACCTACGGGGTGCCCAGCGCGAAGATCGCCTGGTTCGCCCGGGCCTCCGTTGTCGGGGCTGTCCCCCGCAGCGTGTTCTGGCCGATCCCCAATGTCGATTCGGTGCTGGTGGCGCTGCAGCGGCGGGATCCGCCCGCAGCTCGCGCCAGCCGGGAAAAGGTTTTCGCCGTGATCGATGCGGCGTTCTCGCAGCGTCGCAAGATGCTGCGCTCGTCGTTGGCCGGGTGGGCCGGTTCGGTGGCAGTCGCGGAGGAGCTGCTGCGATCGGCGGGTGTCGACCCGACCGTGCGGGGGGAGATGCTGGGGCTGGAGCAGTTCGTCGCCATCAGCGACGCGGCGACGGCCGGTTAGGCCTCGGTTAGGCCGGGGCGCCTCCTCGTACGCTCACGGCAGGTAGGCGGCTGATGCCCCCCGGCTTGCAGGTCCGGCGAATATGCACCCGTCGCGTGGGTGTCTGCGCCTGCTGCGTGGGTTCCCTGTTGGTGTGTCGGGGGCGATCCCCCGCAACAGGTGCAGAGCCCCCCAGCGGGTGCAGACTTGGGCGCGATCCGCCCCCGCAACGGCTGCCAAAACCTAGCCGGCCTTCCCGCGCCTGTCGGCAGGATCGCCCGCGGCGCCGCTCGCATCCGGCCGCTGAACATGGACTGCGCGACATGCGGGCACAACCGAGGCCCCGACCCACGCCAGCCAGCCTGCGGTCCTCGACGCCTTCGCCCCGGGCCCGCGCGGGCCCGGACGGTGCAGGCCACGTCCCCGCACCGGCCGCTCGTCGCGACCGCGACCCTGCCTTCCTCCTAGCCTGGACCTCGTGAACGAGCTCCAGGTCGCCGTGCGCGTGCCTGCCAAGGTCAACCTGCAGTTGTCGGTGGGGGCCATCGGGTCCGATGGCTACCATCCGCTGACCACGGTCTTCCACGCGGTCTCGCTCTTCGATGTCGTGACAGCGACAGCGGCCGCCCCGGGATCGGCGATCTCGGTGGCCGTGCGGGGCGAGGATGTCCGTGACGTCCCGCTCGGGCCGGACAACCTGGCGGCGCGGGCGGCCGCGGCATTGGCCGGCGAGCTCGGGGTGGCGGCTGACGTGTCGCTGCAGATCAGCAAGGGCATCCCGGTCGCCGGAGGGATGGCGGGGGGCAGTGCTGACGCTGCCGGCGCGCTGGTGGCGTGCGCGGAGTTGTGGGGCGGCGCGGCACCGCGGGAGCTGCTCATGCAGGTGGCTGCGCGGCTCGGCTCCGACGTTCCGTTCCTGCTGCTGGGGGGGACGGCCATCGGGACCGGTCGGGGGGATCGGCTGACGCCGGTCCTGGCGACGGGACGCCAGCAATGGGTGTTCGCAACCGCCTACGAGGGGCTTGCCACTCCGTCGGTCTATCGGAGGTTCGACGAGTTGTCGGCCACCGCTGGGACGCCTGTCCCCGATCCGCAGGTGGATGAGCGTGTAATCGCGGCACTGCGATCCGGCGACTCGTCGGCGCTCGGAGCAGCGCTGACCAACGACCTGCAGGCGGCCGCGATCTCCCTGCGCCCCCCGCTGGCGGCGCTCATCGAAGCGGGGACGGCGGCCGGCGCGCACGGCGCGGTGGTCTGCGGAAGCGGTCCTACGGTGGCGTTCCTGGTGCCCGATGTCGATGCCGCGATGGCGCTGACAATGGGTCTGTCGCCGTCGGGGCTGTGCCGGGCGCTGCGGCGTGCGGAAGGGCCGGTCGGCGGCGCACGGGTGATCGGGAGCACGGCGCCGGCGTCTTAGGATGGTGCGGAGCAATCCGCCGTGGGGTACTGGCAGCCCGCTGGACTTTGAATCCGGAAGACCAAGATCGATACTTGGCGGCGGAGCCGAGCGCGTTCGACCACGGGCGCATCCCGAGTCGGCTTGACCCGCCCTTATGTCCTGCGAGTCGGGCGTCGCCCTCGGGGTCGATGGTCGTGCAGCAGTCCACGTCGGGGTTGCAGGCCTACCAGAGCGCCGTCGACGCCGCGGATCCGACCGGTACCGATGCGCGGCCCGAGGACCCGGATGGCTAGCCTCGGCATCGAGCCCCGCTGCCGGTACCACGAGGAGGTCCCATGGCAACCCGCCGACCGTTCGCCGTCATCGTGCTGGCCGCAGGGGGCGGCACCCGTATGAAGTCGCAACGCCCGAAAGTCTTGCACGAGGTCGCCGGGCGATCTCTGGTGCAGCATGTGCTGGCGGCGTCCGCGGCGATCGAGCCGGAGCACCTGGTCGTCGTGATCGGGCACCGGCGCGAGTTGGTGGCCGAGCACCTGAGCACGGTCGCGCCGGACGTCGTGATCACGGTCCAGGATCAGCAGCATGGAACGGGCCACGCCGTGCGCGTCTGCCTGGAGCAGCTGGCCGAACGGGGGGTCTCACCCGGCCCCGGGTCTGGACCCATCCTGGTGCTGACCGGGGACACGCCGCTGCTGACCGCCGCGACCCTGCGCGACCTGGTGGCCGAGTTCGAGTCCTCCGGCGCCGCGGCCACTCTGCTCAGCGCCGTGCTGCCCGATCCCGCGGGCTACGGCCGGGTCGTGCGCGATGACGTCGGCCACGTGTCGATGATCGTGGAGCAGAAGGACGCCGATGAGGCCCAGCGGGCGATCACGGAGATCAACAGCGGCATGTACGCCTTCGACCCCGAGGTTCTGGTCAGGTACCTCGGCCGGCTGACGACGGACAATGCGCAGGGCGAGGAGTACCTCACCGACGTCGTCGGCCACGCGCGCGGCGACGGGCTGCTCATCACGGCCGTGCCCGCCGGCGACGCCGACGAGATCCTCGGCGTCAACGACCGCGCCCAACTCGCCCTGGCAGGCGCACTTCTGCGGGAGCGGATCAACGACCGCTGGCTGCGTGCCGGCGTGACCATGGTCGACCCGTCCCGGGTGTATATCGATGCGGACGTGGAGCTGACCCCCGACGTGCTGCTGGAGCCCGGCGTCGCGCTGCGGGGAGCCACGACCGTGGCTTCCGGCGCCACCATCGGCCCGGACTGCACGTTGACCGACACCGAAGTCGGCCCCGGTGCGACGGTGCGCCGGACGGAGGCGCTGCTGGCCGTGATAGGGGAAGGCGTCGAGGTGGGGCCCTTCACCTATCTGCGTCCGGGCACGCGGCTGGAGCAGGGTTCGAGGGTCGGCGGGTTCTGCGAGGTCAAGAACACCACGATCGGGACCGGATCCAAGGTGCCCCACCTGTCCTACGTCGGGGACGCGCAGATCGGGGCGGGGAGCAACATCGGAGCGGCCACCATCTTCGCGAACTACGACGGGCAGGCCAAGCACAAGACGGTGGTCGGGGACAACGTCCGGGTCGGAAGCGACACCGTGCTGGTGGCGCCGGTGACGATCGGGGATGGCAGCTACACGGCCGCCGGCTCGGTGATCACGCAGGACGTCCCGCCCGGCGCGCTCGCCGTTGCGCGCGGCAGGCAGGCAAACATCGAGGGGTGGGTCGAGCGCAACCGGCCCGGCACATCGTCGGCTCAGTCGGCGCGGGAGGCGCGTGCCGCCGGCGCGGACTGACGCGCTGCCGGGGCCGGGCGACCGATAGGCGATAATCCAACCGGACCGCGCCGAGAAGGGAACGACGATGACCGGGATGAGCGTGCCGACGTCGAAGCGACTGATGCTGTTCGGCGGGAGGTCGCACCCGGAACTCGCCGAAGCGGTGGCTGCCGAACTCGGCGTCGAACTTGCCCCGACACTGGCCTTCGACTTCGCCAACGGCGAGATCTTCGTGCGTTTCGAGGAGTCCGTACGGGGATGCGACGCATTCGTGCTGCAGAGCCACACCAGCCCGATCAACAAGTGGATCATGGAGCAGCTGATCATGGTCGACGCGCTGAAGCGGGCCTCGGCGAAGCGGATCACCGTCGTCGTTCCGTTCTTCGGCTACTCGCGGCAGGACAAGAAGCACCGGGGGCGCGAGCCCATCACCGCGCGGCTGATGTCGGACCTGTTCGCCACCGCAGGTGCCGACCGGCTGATGAGCGTCGATCTGCACACCTCGCAGATCCAGGGGTTCTTCGACGGTCCCGTCGATCACCTGTTCGCGCTGCCGCTGCTGGCCAACCATGTCAAGGAGCAGTACTCGACCGAAGGCATCACCGTTGTCAGCCCGGACGCCGGACGGGTCCGCGTCGCCGAGCGGTGGACCGACACGCTCGGCAGCCCGCTGGCGATCATCCACAAGCGACGCGATCCCGACGTGCCGAACCAGGTGAAGGTGCTGGAGGTCGTCGGCGACGTGAAGGGCCGGCTGTGCGTCCTGGTCGACGACATGATCGACACCGGCGGCACGATCGTCAAGGCGGCGGAGACCCTGTTCGAGCAGGGCGCATCGCAGGTGATCGTGGCGGCCACCCATGGCGTGCTGTCCCAGCCGGCCGGTCAGCGCCTGCAGTCCTCGGACGTCTCCGAGGTCATCGTGACCAACACGCTGCCCATCGCCGAGCACAGCCGGTTCGACAAGCTCACGGTCCTGTCGATCGCGCCGACCATCTCCCAGGCCATCCGCGAGGTGTTCACCGACGGGTCGGTCACGAGGATGTTCGAGTAGGCCGAACCTGCGATTTGGGTACGGGGAATCGGCCTGCATACACTGCATGGGATCCTCGGCGAGGGTGCGACCGCCTCCACGGCGGCCGACCGTTATCGACGCGGCTGACAGTTCATGCTGCTGCCCCTGCTGCGTCGTCCAGGCCGGGGCGAGACCGGACACAGCCGATGAGGAGTCCCCGTGAGCACCGATGTCACCCTGAAGGCCCAGCCGCGCACTGATTTCGGCAAGGGCGCCGCGCGGTCCGTGCGCCGCCAGGGCCTGGTTCCCGCCGTGATGTACGGCTCCGGCTCCGAGGTCCAGCACATCCTCCTCCCCGCCCATGAGACGAACCTGGCGCTGCGAATCGCACAGGTCGTGCTGCGTGTGGAGATCGACGGCGAGACCCTGCCGGTGGCTCCCCGCGATGTGCAGCGCGACCCGGTGCGCACCGACCTGCTGCACCTCGACCTCGTCCTGCTGTCGAGGGCCGATGTGGCGGAGCGCCACGCGTACACCGAGGCCCTGGCTGCCGCGCAGGCCAACGCCGAGGAGGCAGGGCTCGATCCCATGCAGGCGGCGCATCTGATCGAAGAGGCCGCTGCGGCGGGCGAGGACCTCGCTGAAGCGGCGGCGGGTGTGGTCGACAAACTGCAGGAGCAGGCGCGCAGCTTCGCCGCCGCGTCCGAGGCCGCCGAGGCTGCGGAAGAGGCCGTGGCCGCTGAGGGCGCAGCGGAGTCGGGCGACGACGAATCCACCTCGTGACCCGCTCCTGCGGCGACCGGTCATCCGACGGCGAGAGCCCTGGATAGCTTGCGATGAGTCGTGAAGCGGCGACCCCGTGGCTGGTGGTCGGCCTCGGCAACCCCGGCGCGAAGTACGCGGATACACCGCACAACGTCGGCTGGCTGGTCGTCGACGAGTTGGCGCGCAGATGCGGTTCCCGGCTGGGGATGGCGCGCCGGACGAAAGCTGCGATCGCGCAGGTCCGCATCGCCGGCCACCCCGTCGTGCTGGCGAAGCCGCTGGACTACATGAACAACTCCGGCGGTCCGACCAGGGCGCTGCTCACCTACTATCACACCGGCCTCGACCGGCTGCTGGTCGTCCATGACGAACTCGACCTGGCGCCGCACGCGTTGCGCTTGAAGTTCGGCGGGGGCGACAACGGGCACAACGGCCTGCGCAGCCTGCGCAGCAGCCTGGGAACCGGCGACTACTACCGGGTCCGGATCGGCGTCGGCCGCCCGCTCGGACGGCAGGATCCGGCGGAGTACCTGCTGCGGCCGTCGCCATCGGCGCTGCGGGCCGACCTTCCCGTCACGGTGGCCCGCGCGGCGGACGCCGTCGAGATGCTGATCGACGCCGGGCTCGCAGCCGCGCAGAACTCGTTCAACGGTTGATGACCACCCAAGGAGCGCCATGACCCCGCACGTGACCGACGTCGAACTGGCCAGGGCGATCGCCCTGCGGGCAGGTCGGCTGCTGCTGCTGCACCGCACCGCCTTCGGTCCCGTGGCGCCCGACGACCACGCCCGGCTGCGTCAGCTGCGGGATCAGGCGGACCGCGCGTCGCACGATTTGATCGCCGCCGCCCTGGCGCAGGCGCGTCCCGGCGACGCGGTGCTCTCGGAGGAGGGCACCGACGATGACGCGCGCCTGACCGCGGCGCGGGTGTGGATCGTCGATCCGCTGGACGGCACGTGGGAATACGGGCAGGGGCGCGACGATTTCGGTGTGCACATCGCACTGTGGCTGGCACCGACCGACGGGGCCCCGGGTCGGTTGTCCGCAACCGTGGTCGACCTGTCCGCCATGGGCACCGTGCGCACCTCGCACGACCCGGATCCGCAGCTGCCCGTGCTGGTGCAGGACCGGCCCTACCGCATCGTGGTGTCACGGACGCGGCCCCCAGCCGGGATCGCCGGAATCGTGGACCGCTGGCGAAAGCTGACCGGTCACGCCGCAGAGGTCGTCAGCGTCGGCTCGGTAGGTGCGAAGGTGGAGGAGATCCTGTCCGGTCGGGCCGAGGCCTATCTCCACGACACCGGATTCAGGGAGTGGGACCTCGCGGCACCGATGGGCGTTGCCCACCGCTACGGGCTCGTCGTGGAGCATTGGGATGGTTCGGCCATCACGTTGAACCAGATGCCGCCCTGGGTGCCGAACGTGCTGGTCGCGCGGCCAGAGCTGGCGGACTCCCTTCGCAGGGCCGTGCGGGACTGAGGCCCCCGCGACGGCACCAGTCAGCCACCCGCAAGCCCAGCGCGATCGGCCGTTCCCGCGGGGACTTCGAGCAAGCGACGTTCCACCAGCTGGCGAATCCGGTGGCGCTCAGCAGTGAGTACGGCTGACGCCGGCGCCGCCGTCGACCAGCGCACCGTCGACCTGCTGCAGCCGGTCGGCAACCGGCAGGGCGCGGTCGGCAGGCCCACCAGCAGCCCATGCACCGCCTCTGAGGGCAGCCGCGAAGGCGAGGTGGATCGCCCACCGGGCGCCCGACGGCGGAGCCAGCTCAATCCCCAACAGCAGGTGCTGAGGCATCTCGGCACACCGACCCGTTGCACGAGCATTCCCCCCGAGGCAACCGCACCAGGTCTGTGGGTCACTTCGAAAGTCAACGTGATTTGTCGAAATGGTTGAAATCTGGGTTCTGCTGCCTGCTACAGTCTCGCGCAGGTGGGGGCGTCAGCTGCGTCGCCGCGCTCGATTCGGACTGAGGAGACGTCGTGAGTCCATTCAAACCGACACAACGCCGGGGCGCCAATAAGGTGCTCGCCGTTCTGGCAGTCTTGGCCGTATTCAGCGCGGTCCCGATAACGGCTTCGGCGGCAGTCCCCGACCCCGAAGCTGACGAGACCATCATCCAGGTCCAGGTGCGGGGCGATGCCGACCCGGCGAATCCGGGCACGCCGGAAGCGCTGGCGGGCGTGCAGCTGAGGTTGCACGCCGATGTTAACGGAGTTATCGGCGACCCGTTGGACCTTGCCACGTACCCATGGGCGATCTGTACATCCGACGCGGACGGTGACTGTGTGTTCATCGTCCCCGACACCGGCGGCGCCAACGCGGGTGCTCAATTCTGGGTGGTTCAAGAGGCTTCACCGGGGGGCTGGTACTCGGTCGACCCGCTGCGCACCGGACGGAACACCCCAGTTGACCCGTTCGCCACGACGCCCTACCAGTTCCAGACGCCTCCGATGGCAGCGGGCGACACCTTCACCTCGGGCACGGATTTCATGGGGATCTCCGGCAACCCCGACGGTGTGAACACGGACTCGAGCGGCCTGTGGCAGCAGTCCCGTGCCAATCCAGACATCGCTGACTTGTGCGGGCTGAGCATCGCACTGGTCCTGGACCTGTCGATGTCCATCACTGATCAGGACCTCACGGACCTGAAGACTGCTGGCAATGCGTTCGTGGATGCGCTGGAAGGCACACCGTCGTCCATCGCCGTCTACACGTTTGCCACCAACGCTCCAGCTGCGGGCACCGAAAACGAAACCCTCGGATTGACACCCGTGGCTACCCCGGAGGGCGCGCAGTTGGTCCGCGACAAGATCGACGGTCTCAACGACCTCGACGGGAATCTGGGCTTCACCAACTGGGATGGCGCGCTGCTGCAGGTGGCGCAATCGGGCGACGACTACGACGCAGTGCTGTTCGTCACCGACGGGAACCCGACAGCGGTCGGTGACGGCGCGCTCAGCCCACTTGCCAGGACCAGGTTCAACGAGATTGAGCGAGGCATCTTCTCCGCCAATGCGGTGAAGGCGGAGGGCACCCGGATCTACGGTGTCGGCATCCTGCGCTTGACGAGCGCGACCCCGGACCCGATCCCGGATGACCTCCTGGATGAGGCTTCGCTCAACCTGCAGGCCGTCTCCGGAACGACGCGGGCAGAGCCGGGTGTTGAGAATCCGGACTACTTCCTGGTCAGGGACTACGCGGCGCTGGGGCAGAATCTGCGGGACATCGCGACGCAGGCCTGCGAAGCGTCCGTCAGTGTCGTCAAGCAGGTGATCCCTGCGGGCGGGACGATCGCCGACGCGGTTCCCGGCGAGGGCTGGACCTTCACCGCAACCTCGGAGGTACCCGTCACGCCGGCAACCGCCACCACACCGGCGTCTGGCGCGGTGAGCTTCAGCTTGGATCTCGGGGACGCGGAGTCGGAGTTCCTGACGGTCACCGAGACCCTCCAGGACGGGTTCGAACTCGTCCCACAGGATGGGGCGAATGCGGTCTGCACCCGCCTGGACGACGGGACGAGCGTGCCGGTCACCAACGTGGGCGCCCTCGGGTTCACCGTCGAAACCTTCCTGGAGTCGGGTGTGACCTGCCAGGTCTTCAACCAGGAGCTGGCCGCTGAGGAGGGCGAGATCCAGATCGTCAAGACGCCGTCCAGCACGTTGGTTCCGGCCGGCACCGAGGTGACCTACACCTACGAGGTGACCAACACCGGCGATGTCCCGCTGAGCAACGTCACGGTCGTCGACGACAGGTGCAGCCCGGTCGACTACGTCCGCGGCGATACCAATCGCGATGACCTGCTGGACCTCACGGAAACGTGGGAGTACACGTGCGTCGCGACGATCACCCAGACCACGACCAATGTGGCGACCGCCACCGGCGTGACTCCGGACGGGGACACGGTGGAGGACACCGACACGGCGACGGTCACCGTACCGGCGGCTCCGCCGGGCGGCGGCATCGCGATCGAGAAGACGCCTTCCAGGACTACGGTTCCGGCCGGCACCGAGGTGACCTACACCTACGAGGTGACCAACACCGGCGATGTCCCGCTGAGCAACGTCACGGTCGTCGACGACAGGTGCAGCCCGGTCGACTACGTCCGCGGCGATACCAATCGCGATGACCTGCTCGACCTCACGGAAACGTGGGAGTACACGTGCGTCGCGACGATCACCCAGACGACGACCAACATTGCGGTCGCGACCGGGCAGACGCCGGCCGGCGACACGGTCCGGGACGAAGACACGGCGACGGTCATCGTACCGGCGGCTCCGCCGGGCGGCGGCATCGCGATCGACAAGACGCCGTCCAGCACGTCGGTTACGGCCGGCACCGCGGTGACGTACACCTACCTGGTCACGAACACCGGCGAGGTCGTACTGGCCGACATCACCGTCAGCGACGACAAGTGCAGCCCGGTGAGCTTCGTCTCCGGCGATACCAACGGCGATCAGCGGCTGGACCTCACCGAGACGTGGACGTACACGTGCACCGCGACGATCACCCAGACCACCACCAACGTGGCAACCACCACTGGCGTGACTCCGGATGGTGACACGGTCGAGGACACCGACACGGCGACGGTCACCGTCCCGGCGGCTCCGCCGGCCGCCGGCATCGCGATCAAGAAGACGCCGTCCAGCACGTCGGTTACGGCCGGCACCGCGGTGACGTTCACCTACCAGGTGACCAACACCGGGGCCGTAGCGCTGAGCAGCATCACCGTCAGCGACGACAAGTGCAGCCCGGTGAGCTTCGTCTCCGGCGATACCAACGGCGATCAGCGGCTGGACCTCACCGAGACGTGGACGTATACGTGCACCTCGACGATCACCCAGACCACCACCAACGTGGCGACGACCACGGGCGTGACTCCGGACGGTGAGACGGTCCAGGCTTCCGACACGGCGACGGTCACCGTGCAGGCCGCTCCGGTAACCGGCAAGCCGACCGTTCCGGTGACCGGCGGCCCGGCATGGACTCTGTCCGTGCTGCTGTCCGGGCTGGCGCTGGTGGCGTTCGGCGCGATCTTGCTGATGATGCGAGGCCGCCGACTGGGCGCCTAGCAATCGCAGGAAGCGGGAGTGGATGGGTCAGCACGACCATCCACTCCCGCTTTCGGTCTGCGATCGGCTCGGCATTATTCCCGAATCGCGCTGCTACGACGACCCTGCAGCGGTACGTTCTTGCGCAGGCAGCAGGGGTGCTGCCCTGGTCGAGCGGGAGATAGAGCGATGCGTGAATACGCGGTACCACCGAATACTCAGCTGGAGCCTACGGCCAACCTCACCGCACCGGTGTGGAAGCACGAGAAGCAGACCCCGTCACGGGTCGCATTCCAGCGCTACGTCAACAGCACGTGGGTGGATGTGACGGCCGGCGAGTTCGCGGCCCAGGTGCGTGCGGTCGCCAAGGGACTGATTGCAGCGGGCGTCCAGGCCGGGGATCGAGTGTCGATCTTCGCCGACACCCGGTACGAATGGACCTTGGCCGACTACGGGATCATGTCAGCAGGTGCGGCGACCGTCCCCATCTACCCCTCCTCCAGCGAAGAACAGGTCGAGTGGATCCTCTCCGACTCCGACGCGGTTGGTGTGTTCTGCGCAGGGTCCGCCCTGGTGGAGATCGTCAACACGGTCAAGGGGGCGCTGCCGAACCTCGCGAACGTCTGGTCCTTCGACGGCGGCGCGCTCGATGCGTTGATGGCCGCTGGGAAGGATATCCCCGACAGCGCGGTGGAGGAGCGCGTCGCCACTCTGAATCCGGACTCCCTGGCAACGCTGATCTACACCAGCGGCACCACGGGGCGACCGAAGGGTTGCGACCTGACGCACGGCAACCTCGTTTACGAGTGCCGTTCGGTGCTGGTCGCCGCATCCGACGTGTTCGAGCCGGGCAACAAGACCCTGCTCTTCCTGCCGATCGCCCACATCTTCGGCAAGGTCGTCCAGTGCGCCTGCGTCGAGGGCGGCATTGTGATCGGGCACTACTCCGACGTCACCAAGCTCATCGACATCTTCCCGACGTTCAGCCCCCACTTCATCCTCGCCGTCCCGCGGGTCTTCGAGAAGATCTACAACGGTGCGAAGGCGCTGGCGCACGAGAGCGGTGTGAAGGGCAAGATCTTCGACTTCGCCGAGCAGGCGGGCATCGCCTACTCCCAGGCGCTCGACACCCCCGGCGGGCCGACCGGGGCGGTGAAGGCCAAGCACACCATCGCGGACAAGCTCGTGTTCTCCAAGATCCGGACCAAGATGGGGGGCAACGTCAAGTACGCGATCTCCGGCGGCGCCCCGCTGGGCGCGCGGCTCGGCCACTTCTACCGCGGCGCCGGCATCACCATCCTCGAGGGGTACGGCTTGACCGAGACTTCGGCCGCCGCCACCGTGAACCTGCCCGACAAGATCAAGGTCGGCAGTGTCGGGCCGCCCATCCCCGGCATGGCCGTCCGGATCGCCGACGACGGCGAGATCCTGATCAAGGGGCCCGTGGTCTTCCGCGGGTACTGGAACAACGATGAAGCGACCAACGAGGCGATCGAGCCCGACGGCTGGTTCCACAGCGGCGACATCGGCACCATCGACGAGAACGGCTTCGTGGCGATCACCGGTCGCAAGAAGGAGCTGCTGGTCACGGCGGGCGGGAAGAACGTCGCGCCGGCGGTGCTCGAGGACCGCATCAACGCGCATCCGCTGATCAGCATGTCGATGGTGGTCGGCGACGCCAAGCCGTACATCGCCTGTCTGGTCACCATCGACCCCGAGGCCTGGCCGAAGTGGCTGTCCGACAACGGCAAGCCCGCGAGCACGACGGTCGCCTCAATGGTGCGCGACCCAACACTGCGCGGGGTGGTCCAGGCAGCCGTCGACGATGCGAACAAGGCGGTGTCGAAGGCGGAGTCGATCCGCAAGTTCGAGATCCTGCCGCAGGACTTCACCGAGGCCGGCGGTGAGATCACCCCGACGCTGAAGTTGAAGCGCAATGTGGTCATGGTCAAGTACGCCGACGCCGTGGAGGCGCTGTACGCGAAGTGAAGCTCGTCGAGCAGGGGCGCCCGCCATCACCGGGCGCCCCTGCTCCATAGTTGGGCGGTCGGGCGAGCGCGGTGCCGAACCGTCGAATCCGACCGGGATTCGGCCACATCTGGCCGGGCGCGTCCGGTGGGGGGCCTCGAACCGCCCGCCGGAGGCTTCCCTTGTCCGTGGGTCCGTCTCCGCCGCGGCCGCTCGGTTCGTGGGAGGGGCCGGCGGTGCCGGTCCGGGGCGGCGGACTTGCACCCGTTGCGGGGGTTCCCTGCGGCGGTATCGCGGGCGACCCGCCCAGGCAAGGAGTGCAAGCCGTCTCGCGCCTTCCGCCAGCGGGAACAACGGCGAAGCCCACGCCGTCGCGCACCCGGATCAGCAGCATGCGAGAACGACCCGACCGGATTCAGCCCAGCGGTCCCCACTGATCGCCCGCCGCCGCCGGGGCCCCCAACCGTCGGGGTCCGGCCGGCCTCCGCCGCACCAGCCCCCGCCAGCCCGAGTGGCACCATGGAGGCGGCCCTTCCCCCACCGTCCGGAGTTCCCCGTGTCCCTCGCCGGCCTGTTGCCGCTCCTCGCCGCCGAGCCGGCCCTCGATGCGGCGCTGGATCGCGGCGCCGCATCCGGTTCCACTGCCGCCGACATCTCGGCACCGCTCGGCCTCTCGGCGCCGCTGCTGGCCCTGCTGTCGCAGCGGATCGACGGACCGGCCGTCGCCGTGACCGCCACCACCAGGCAGGCCGAGGACCTTGCGGCGCAGTTGGTCGGGCTGCTCGACCCTGCGTCCGTGGCGGTCTTCCCCTCCTGGGAGACCCTGCCGCACGAGCGGCTGAGCCCGTCGGCGGACGTGGTGGGCCGCCGGATGGCCGTACTGCGGCGGTTGCGGCACCCTGGGGGAGCCCCAGCGACCGCGCTGCCGGCTGTCGTGGTCATGCCGGTGCGGGCGCTGCTGCAGCCCTTCGCGGCTGAACTGGCGGACCTGCCCCCCGTGGCGCTGGCTACCGGGGACAGCGCCGATCCCATCGAGGTCGCCCGGAACCTGGTCCGGATCGGCTACACGCGTGCCGACCTGGTGGAGCGGCGCGGTCAGTTCGCCGTCCGCGGCGGCATCGTCGATGTCTTCCCGCCCACCGAGGGGCATCCGGTCCGCCTCGAGTTCTTCGGCGACGAGATCGATGAGATCCGGTCGTTCGCGGTGGCGGATCAGCGCTCCCTGGATGTGCTCGAGCATGGCCTGTTGGCCCCGCCGTGCCGCGAGCTGCCCTTCAGCGAGGCGGTCCGCGACCGCGCCAGGGCGCTGATCGGGCAGCACCCGGAGCTGACGGATCTGTTGGACGCCGTAGCCGAGGGCCACGGGGCCGAAGGCGTCGAGGCGATCACCGCGCTGCTGGTCGATCGGATGGCCACCGTGGTCGACGTGCTGCCGCAGGGATCGCGCATCGTCCTCATGGAGCCGCAGCGGATCGCCGACCGGGCGCAGGAGCTGCACCGCACCAGCGAGGAGTTCCTGGCGGCGTCCTGG